>NZ_BDBY01000097.1 GCF_001613225.1 Nocardia pseudovaccinii NBRC 100343 | reverse complement strand
GTCCGAACTCGGCGGCACCGCCGCCTTCACCGACCCGGCGGCGGCCACCGCCGAACTCGGCAAGATCGCGCCGCAACAGTTCATCGGCGATCTGCAGGCCGGTATCGCCGAGTTGGAACGGCGGGTGCCGGGAAAGAAGATCGGCGCTACCGGATTCTGCTTCGGCGGCGGTCTGGTGTGGATGCTGCTGGCCGCGGGTACGCCGACACTCGCTGCGGCGACACCGTTTTACGGCCCATTCCCGGAGAACGGGGATCTGTCCGGTTCGAAGGCGGCGGTACTGGGGATCTACGCGGCCAAGGACGAGCGGGTGATCGCTTCGCGCCCCACCGCGGAAGCGGCCCTGGACCGGGCCGGTCTCACCCATGATATCTACGTCGCACCGAATGCGGACCACGCCTTCTTCAACGACACCGGACCGCGTTACAACCCGACGGCCGCCGCGGAGGCGTGGCAGCGGGTCCTGGATTGGTACGGAAAGTATCTCGGGTGAAGGAGGGCGACGTGGGCAAGGCTATTGCGGCGACGGACTGGCTGCGGGTGTTGCGCGCACATCCCGCGCCGAACCATCAACTGCTGTGTTTCCCGCCGGGCGGGGGAGCGGTCACGGTCTATCGGGCACTGGCCGAACGCTTCGACAACGGCATTGCCGTTGCCGCCGTCCAGTACCCGGGTCGGCAGGACCGGCTCGGTGAGCCCACCATCGGCGATATGGACACCCTCGTCGACCGGATCGTGGACGAGGTTTTGAATCAGGGCCCGGTGGAACAACTTTCGCTGTTCGGCCACAGTATGGGCGCGACCGTTGCCTTCGAAACCGCACGCCGTCTGGAACGCAAGGGGCAACCGCTCATCGCGCTGTTCGTATCCGGTCGTCCCGCACCGACTTTCGTCGAGCAGAGTCGGCTGCATCTCGGTTCCGACGACGATCTGATCGGTGATCTGGCGCGCTTGGCGACCGATCCCGCGTCCATCCAGATCCTGCGCGACGAACCGAGCCTCGCCGAACTGGTCTTGCCCGCGGTGCGCGGCGACTACCAGGCCGTCGAGACCTACCGCTACCGCGAGGGCACACCGCTGTCCTGCGCTGTGTCGGCACTGGTCAGCACCGAGGACCCGACGATGACGCCGGAGCAGGCCGAGGAATGGCGCGAACATACCACCGGTTCGTTCGACCACACGGTCTTCCCCGGCGGGCACTTTTACCTCGACGACAAGGTCTCCGAGGTCGCGGACCTCATCGCCCGCACCCTCCACACATAGCCCACCCACGACACCACCACGCACACCGCGACCAGCCCGCGCACCAATCCCAGCGCACTCTGCGGGTAGATCACCCCGGTCAGATAATGGTCGATGAACCCGCTCGGCGGCAGCCCCGCCATCCCGGCCCGATGCCGTGCCCAATTCTCCAAATAGGTGAGCGGACAATCGAACCCGAACAGCACCGTGCTGAATCCCCACCCGAATGCGATCAGATGCAGCCAGATGGTGCGCGGCCACCGCCACGCCACGAACCCGCCGACCACCACGTACGCCACGAATACGAAATGCACCGCGGCGGTGGCATCGGCCAGCAGCCGATACACCATATGCCCAGCGTAGCGCTGGATGCGTGCGCGGCCCGTTGGATCACCAGGGCGAGGGTTGGTAATCCTTGAGGAAGCAGCCGTAGAGGTCGGTGCCGGTTTCACCTCGGACGATCGGGTCGTAGACGCGGGCCGCGCCGTCCACCAGGTCCAGCGGTGCGTGGAAGCCCTCTTCGGCAAGGCGGAGTTTGGTGTAGTGCGGTCGTTCGTCGGTGATCCAGCCGGTATCCACGGCGGTCATCAAGATGGCGTCCTGTTCGAACATTTCGCGGGCACTGGTGCGGGTCAACATATTCAGCGCGGCCTTGGCCATATTCGTATGGGGGTGGCCCGCACCCTTGTACGCACGGGAGAACTGTCCCTCCATCGCGGAGACGTTCACGACGTATTTGCGGCGGGCCCCGGCAGCGGCCATGGCCGGGCGCAGCCGGGAAACCAGAATGAACGGCGCCACCGAATTGCACAGCTGGACCTCGAGCAGCTCGGTCGGGTCCACCTCGGCGACGGTCTGCACCCAACTGTTGGTGTGGGCGAGATCCGGCACCAGACCACCGGCGTCGATGGCGATGCCGCGCGAAATGCGTTCCGGCGTGGCCGATCCCGCGACCAGCGCCAGCTCCGCCACATCTGCCGAGGACAGCGTCGGGGTCAGGGACGCGGTGAGTGCGGTGGGGTGCGCCTGCATGGTCTTGCCGAAGGTCACCACATCCGGCAGCGCACCCGCGGGCAGCGGACCGGATTCGGCCTCGACCAGCGCGCTGTACGCGCCGGGGGAGCGGCGCACGGTCTGGGCGGCATTGTTGATCAGGATATCCAGCGGTCCCTGTGCCGCGACATCATCGGTGAGCGCGACGACCTGGGCCGGATCCCGTAGATCGATGCCGACGATGCGCAGCCGGTGCAGCCAGTCGGCGCTGTCGTCCATGGCGGCGAAGCGGCGGATCGCATCGTTCGGAAAGCGGGTGGTGATGGTGGTGTGCGCGCCGTCGCGCAGTAGCCGCAGCGCGATATACATGCCGATCTTGGCGCGACCGCCGGTCAGCAGGGCGCGCCGTCCGGTGAGATCGGTACGGGCGTCTCGTTTCGCGTGGCTGCCTGCCGCGCAGCCCGGGCAGAGCTGGTGATAGAACGCATCGACCCGGGTGTAGCGCTGCTTGCAGATATAGCAGGGCCGCGGCCGCAGCAGCGTGCCCGCGCTCGCACCCGCCGCATTCGAGGTCAGCGGAATGCCCGCCGTTTCGTCATCGATCCGATTCGGCGATCCGGTCGCGGTCGCCGCGACCACCGCCCGATCCGCCTCGGCGACCGCGTCCCTGGCCACGGTTCGCCTGCGCTGCTTCAACTTCTTGAACATATGACCGACGGCGCGCTGCACCGTGACCGACGCCGGATCGTCCTTATCCAACTGCCCGGCCTGCTCCAGCACCCGCAGGCAGATCGCCAGCTCATCAGGGTCGATGGCGGTGCCGCTCGGCGCTGGTGCGGTAGACGTCGACGCGGTGTTCTCGACCATCGGAATGCGAATTTATCCTTCGTGAACTGGGAGGTTGACCCAGCCATTGTCGCATTCGAATGCGGACCGGTCGGCGCGGGCGGTCCCGCACCGACCGGACGCCGCCTATTTGCGCAGCTTGCTCATGGTCGAGGTGGCCGTCTTCTTCAGCAGGTCGGTGACCTCGGACGCGCTGAGGATCTTGCCCGAGGACTTCGACGAACTGGACGAATACTGCGACCAGCTGATGTGGTAGGTGGCCCAGCCGTCGCGCACGGCCACTGAGACATCGGCCGTCGGATCGTCCGACTTGTGCTTACCGGTGATCACGTACGCCTCGTCGCCGAGTCCGGAGATCTTGTCGACCTTCGCGTCCTTGCCGTATTCGCTCTGGGTCCAGGTCTCGTACGACGCGGTGAATTCCGGTCCCGGATTCGTCTGCTTGTGCACCTGCGCGCTGGTGTAGATGGCGGCGTAGTCGTACTTCTCCGTCGAGCCGGACGGAGTGAAGCGGACATCGCACCCCATCGAATCGACCGCGGCGTGCTTGGAGCCCTCGTGCTTCGGATAGGTATCGCCCGAGGAGTCGGTCTTCGACAGCGTGAAACCCGCACTGGTGTAGGGCGAGGTGTCGGTGATGTCGCAGAGATTGGCGATGTACTTGTAGCCGCGCAGATCGGCGTCCTTGCTGATATCGGCCTTGCCCGCGTCGAATGCGCCGATCGCGAACATCGCGCCCGCCCATACCGCGGAGGTGACGACGACCGCGCCGAGTGCCCAAAGCCAGCCTTTGCCACCGGATTTGGGCGGCTGCGAATATCCGGGTGCCTGTTGCTGATATCCGGGCTGTTGGAAACCCGGTGCACCCTGCGGGAATCCGGGTGCGGGCTGCTGAAACCCGGGCTGCGGGAATCCCGGTGTCGACTGTGGTGCTCCGGTTTGCGGGAATCCGGGTGTGGCTTGTGGCGCCCCTCCCTGCGGGAATCCAGGCGCGGCCTGCGGCGTTCCCGGCTGCGGATATCCAGGTGAGGACTGGTGGTATCCCGGTTGCTGGTATCCGGTCCCCGATGGGTATCCGGCGGGTGTGGCTTGTGGTGCTCCGGCCTGCGGGAATCCAGGCGCGGTCTGCGGTGTCCCCGGGTGCGGATATCCAGGTGAGGACTGGTGGTATCCCGGTTGCTGGTATCCGGTCCCCGATGGGTATCCGGCGGGCGCGGCCCCCGGCTGATCGAACGACTGGCGCACCATCGTCGGATCAGCGGGCTGCTGCTCGGCGGGGCCTTGCGGTCCCACTACCGGAACCGCGGGCTGCGACGGCAGCTGATACCCCGGCTGCCCGACCATCGTCGGATCCGATTGTGAATACTGCGGTCCCTGCTGCTGCGGCTGTTCCTGCGCCCACCATGCGTCGTTGGGCTGGTTCTGTTGTTCCCCCGGTCCGGTCATGCGCGCAAAGTACCACCCCGTCCGATTTCCCGGCCACTCACCGCTGGTGGGATCTGGGCGGTCACTGCGGGATGCTGGCGTTCGCCGCGCGCAGATCCTCGACGAAGTTCGCGATGGCCTCGGCGACGAGCAGCGGCTCGGTCACCGGCAGCCAGTGATCGGCCGGAATCGGGCAGCGCCACAGTCGATCCACCCAACGTGCGCTGCCGTAGTAGAGGAACGGCGGCACCAGCACGTCGGTGGTGTCCACGACGAGTTGCACCGGCACCGCGGTGGTTCGCTCACGCGGCCGCAGCAGATGATGCGCCAGGTTGGTCACGGCGATCCGTGCTCCGGCGGTCAGATCCGCGCGCCAGGTCGGAGCGATCGGCGCGTACATCCGGCTGACGCCGCCGAGCTGTTCGATCAACCAGGTCCGCACCCGGGGCGGATAGGCGATCCGTCGCGCCGCGGTCTGGGCCGTCGCGACTCCGTGCCGCCAAAATTTCCGGTCGGCGATCAGCTCCAGCGCTCGGCGCGGTTGACCGGCCAGTTCGCGCAATGTCATGCCGACGTGATCGAGATTCGGACCGGCGACGGCGGTGAACGAGGCGATCCGGGTATTGGCGCGCGGATCGCAGACCGCCTCCCACACCTGCACCGCACCCCAGCCGTGCCCACAGACGTGCACCGGCCGCTTCGGACTGATCGCATCGATCAGCGCGAAGAAATCCTCGGCCAGGTGATCGAGTCGATAGTCCTGTGGCACACCGGGTTTCGCCGATTTACCGTGCCCGCGCACGTCGTAGGCGATGACCCGGAAGCCGTCGGCGAGCAGCGTCGCCACCGCCGACCAGACCAGATGGGTATCGGAGAGCCCGTGCACCAAGACGAGTGGTTCCGCGCCGCGATCGCCCCACTCGAAGACGGCCAGCTCACCATTCGCGCCGGGCGCCGTGAACCGGCGGAGCGGGCGCTGGATGCCGGTCGGGTCGGGGGAGTCGAGCTGTTCGGTCATCTGCTTGCCTCGATCGATGCGCTGGGGGCTGCGTGTACCGCCGGTACGTGATCCGATACTGACAGTACGTATTACCCGAAGCAATGAATTGAAACCACGACCGGCTATGAGGTCGGTCACCCCGCAAGCCAGCGCACTTCCGGCCCAGCTGGGCGTACCGCCGGTACATGTATGCTCCGAACCATGGCCCGTTCGGACAGATCTGCCAGATCAGCGCCGCGGACGATCACCCGCGAGGAGATCGTCGACGCCGCCATTCGGGTGATCGACCGGGACGGTCCGCGCCCGAGCATGGACGACATCGCCCGCGAGGCCCGGATCACCAAACCGCGCCTGTACCGCCAGTTCGCCGATAAGACCGATCTCTACACCGAAATCGGCGACCGGATGGCCGGTTCCGTCGCCGCCGGTGCTGGCAGCGATCTGACGCTGATGCTGCAACCGCCCCGGGTCGCGCTGCGCCGCGTGCTCACCGGCTACGCCGACAGTATTCTGCAGCACCCCAACGTCTTTCGGTTCCTCGGCCAGGCGCATGTCACCCAGCACTCCGACGGTTCGGTACCGCAATTCGATCTCGGCCGCGCGGCCGCGAGCCGCGTCGCCAGCCAAGCGCGCGAGATCGCCGAATCCATTCCGATCGATGCCACCGGCATCGACTATCTGGCCCGCGCGGTCGTCGGCGTCGTCGTCGCGATCACCGACCTGTGGCTGGGTGACGCGGATCCCCGCCGTCCCGACGGCACCGCCGAATTCATCGACCAGGCAACCGAATTCGTCTGGGGTCTGATCGATGGATTCCTGCGCCGCCAGGGCATCTCGGCCGATCCGGACATCCCGATCTACACCTCGCTCGCAGCCGTCAACCAGGCCCAGCGGCCGACCGGCTGATCCGCATTCCGCCCTCGTAAACCCACCCTGACCCGCTATGTGCCCTCTTTGTTGACATCATGCCAATAGTGCGCCACTCTGATGACGAGACGCGGGTGCGACAGCCCCGCGCGATGAACAAAGGATTTCTGCGATGGCACGCGCGACATGGAGTGACGACGAGGTCGAGGCGGTCCGGGAACTGGCGAGGAACTTCTTCGAGAAGGAAGTCGTCCCGCACGAGGAAAAGTTCGTCGCGCAGGGACATCCCGACCGCGCCCTCTACAACCGGGCCGGTGAACTCGGCCTGCTGTGCACCGCGACCCCGACCGAATACGGCGGCGGCGGTGGCACTTTCGCGCACGAGGCCGCCATTATCGAGGAACAGGCCTTCGCGGGCGACGGCTCGATGGGCATGGCCGTGCACACCTCGATCATCGCGCCCTATATCCAGCACTTCGGCACCGAAGACCTCAAGCGGCGGGTGCTGCCCAAGGCCGCGACCGGTGAGATAGTGCTCTCCATCGGCATGACCGAACCGGGCACCGGCTCGGATCTGCAGAACATCAAGACCCGCGCGGTCCGCGAGGGCGACGAATACGTCATCACCGGGTCGAAGATCTTCATCACCAACGGCTGGCTCTGCGACGGCATCATCATCGCCGCCAAGACCGATCCGACCAAGGGCGCGGCGGGTGTTTCGCTGATCTTCGCCGAGGTGGGTGACGACACCCCGGGCTTCAAACGCGGCCGCATCCTGAACAAGATCGGCGGCAAGGCCCAGGACACCGCGGAGCTGTTCTTCGACGGACTGCGCGTGCCCGCCTCGAATCTGCTCGGCGAGGCCGAGGGTCAGGGCTTCTATCAGATGATGCAGCTGCTGGCCCAGGAGCGGCTGGTCACCGGCATTATCGCGGTGGCCATGATGGAGAAGGCGGTGCAGTTGACCGTCGACTACACCAAGGGACGTGAGGCCTTCGGTAAGCCGCTGTTCGCGATGCAGAACACCAAATTCGAGATGGCCGAATGCGCGACCATCGCCAAGGTGAGCCGGATCTTCCTCGACGACTGCATCGGCAAACATCTGCGCGGCGAACTCGATATTCCCACGGCTGCGATGTCGAAGTACTGGCTGACCGACCAACTCGGTATTGTGGTCGATCGCTGCCTGCAACTGTTCGGCGGCTACGGCTACATGACGGAGTATCCGATTTCCCAGCTCTACACCGGTGCCCGCGTGCTGCGCATCCTCGCGGGCAGCAACGAGGTTATGAAGGATCTCATTGCCAGGTCACTCTGAGGTCGCCGCCAGCGATCGCTTGCGGGTCGCTCGAAACGACACCGAGGCGCAGCCGCGCAGGCGCAGGCTGGAACCGGACGAGCGACGCGCACAGATCCTGGAGTGCGCGATCGACATGTTCGGCGAGCGGCCCTACGCGGCGGTCTCCACCGCGGAACTCGCGCAGCGGGCCGGTGTCGCACGCGGGCTGATCAACCATTACTTCGGCAACAAGCGCGACCTGTATCTCGCGGTCGTGCGCCGGATGGTCACCCTGCCGCGCCTCGACGATATGGTCGCGCCGACCGGCACCGATCGCGAACGCGTAGACGCGAGTGTGCACTGGCTGCTGGATGTGATCTCCGAACACGGCAGCACCTGGGTCAAGGTGACCAGTCACGAGGGCGTCGGTGATGATCCCGAGGTGCAGCAGATCCTGGATCAGGCCGATGACGCGGCCGCCGAGCGGATGCTGCTGATGGTCGGGCGCGCGGAATCGGCGCACAGTGCGCAACTGCGCGCCATGGTCCGCGCATTCGGCGGGTTGGTGAAAGTCGCGGGCCGAGAATGGATCACCCGCGGCGCGCTTACCCGCGGGCAGGTGCACGCGCTGCTGTCCGACATGCTGATGACACTGGTGACCGAAACCATGCCGAAGGTGGATCCCGGGCGCTGACCTTGCGGCGCGGGCTATTTCGGCAATTCCGAAGGCCTTTCACCCGCGGCGATCCTGCGCTCGGTGGCGCTGTAGCGGACGCGCCGCACATGCCCGGGAGCGTGCCCGTTGCGACCGTACTTCCGCTCGATCACTTCCTCGCGGCGATGCTCGACCAGCAGTGCGCCGATTCCGGAGATCCACAATGCGGCGGTCACCATCGCACCGATCTGGGTCCAACCGATGAAGCCGTAACCGGCCGCGGTGAGTGTGCACGCCATGGCGACGATGCCGAGCGCGCACAGAATGATGCCGGGCACGTTGTAGTCATCACCGAGTAGATCGCCCGCGTGGGAATGCCACGGCCGCCCCTGTTGTCCTTTCGAACCGGATTCACCGCGCATGCATCCCTCCTCTGCTGACGTCACCGCATGGGTCGGTCCCGAGACCAGCATGTACCTCGACGGCGCGCGGCGCGAGTGCTGTTTGCCGGTTTGTTACTCCTGCACCCGAACCGCACCGCGCCGAGTCCGGTCGCTCCCGTGCCGGGTAGAGGTCGAGTTGACATGGTGGCGTTCGCGATTACGGTTTGATGACGATTGATCGGCCGTTTCGGATGATGTTGCGGCCGTCGGCCCCTATCCTTTGTCGGTATCGGGGCGGGTCCGGGCAGTTCGTGGTTCCTGCGCGGTTTGGTGGTGTGGAAGAGGGACCTGAATGGCACGGACGGATAACCGTGAGCGCGAGCGCTGGCCGGAGGCGCAGCCGGAGGAGTACGAGCCGGAGACCGGAGCGATCGGCCGTTGGCCGGATCCGGATCCCAACGACCGCTGGCCGGAAGCCGAGCCGCCGGTCCGACGCCCTACCCGGGCCGGTCGCCTGCGGGTCGAGGTTCCGCCCATCGTCAACCCGTATGCGATCGTCGCGTTGGTGGCCGCGTTGCTCGGCCTCTTTCCGGTCGCGATCGTCTTCGGTTTCATCGCCTTCAGCCATCCGCGCGGCAAGACGATGGCGGTGTGCGCACTGCTCCTCGGTGTGATCGAGGTGGTCGGTATCGCCGGGTATGTCGTGCTGTCCGGCAGCAACTTCTCCGACGCGCTGTCCGGGGCGCACCGGGCCCCGGTCGTATCGAGTGCGGCGCTGCCCTCCACCATCGCCCAGACCGTCGTCCCGCAGCCCTCGGTGGTGCCGAGCGTCGTCACACCTCCGGCCACCTCGGCCGCGGCGCCGACGAGCCAGGTGGCCCCGAAGAAAGGCGCGGTGTGCACCGAGCCGGGCCGCATCGGCACGGGGGCCGACGGCAACACACTGCTGTGCCTGGCCAGCGGCGGTGTCTACCAGTGGAACGGTCCATACACCGTCGGCGGCACCGTCGCGGAGCCGGGGACCAAGTGCGACGGTTCGACGAAGAGTGCCCGCACCGCGGACGGGCGCGCAGTGACGTGTGAGAGCAAGGTGTGGGTGCTCTGGACCGAATAGCCTCCCGGTAGCTAGCCTTCCGTTTCCGGCTTCTTGGCCCGGCTGGGCTGTACCCGCGGCGGCTCGTTCGGCATCTTGGGATATTGCGGCGGCCACGGTGCGTCCATGAGCCCGGCTGCCATATCTCGCTCCGACATCTTCAGCAGCGGCTCGATCGATTGGGCTGGCCGGTCCGCCCACGGGTCACCGGATTCGGCGAGCCGTGCGGGCACGGTGGCAATCGTCAATTCCTCGGGGACAACGGTATCCAGATCGGACCAGGCGATCGGCGTGGAGACCTGCGCGCCGACCTTCGGTCGCACACACCACGCGCCGAAAACCGTTTTGTGCGGGGCGTTTTGGTTGAAGTCGACGAAGACGCGGCTGCCGCGCTCCTCCTTCCACCACTGCGCGGTGATCTCGTCCGGATGCCGCCGCTCCAGTTCGCGAGCCAGCGCGACCGCGGCCGCGCGCACCTGATAGCCGTCCCATTTCGGTTCCAGCGCAACGTAAATGTGCAATCCACGCGAGCCGGAGGTCTTGATGTCGGAGTCGATGCCGAGTTCGGTGAACAGCTCACGGGTGAGTACGGCGGCGTGTTTGAGATCGTCGAAGGTGATGCCGGGGGAGGGATCCAGGTCGATGCGCAGCTCATCGGCGATATTGAGATCGTCGACGTGATTGGGCCAGACGTGGAAGCCGAGGCAGCCCTGGTTCACCGCCCACAGAATGTGCGCGAGATCGTGGGCGACCAGGGCATCGCTGGTGGTGCCGTTGGGCGTGGCGACCTCGACGGTGTGCAGCCAATCCGGCGCGGACTTCGGCACCCGCTTCTGGAACCACGACTTACCGGACGCCCCATCGGGATACCGCTCCAGCAGCAGCGGACGATCGCGCACCACCTGCAGGAACGGTTCGGCCACGGCCTGGTAGTACCGCACCAGATCGAGTTTCGTCTCACCGCGTTTGGTGAAGTAGACCTTGTTCGGATTGCTGATGGCGACGGTTCTGCCGTCCACCTCGATATCGACCGACTCGGTCATCATTGCCCCTGGGCTTCGCTGAAGATGGCGCTCAATTCGGCCGGTGCGACCTCGTCGAGTTGGGCGTAGGTACACGATTCCGGTGTGCGATCGGACCGGAAACGCACCAGCCTGCCGCCGTGCCGCAATCGGCCGGACTGCACGTGTTCGTAGCGGACCTCGGCGACCAACTCCGGACGCAGCGCCTCCCAGGACAGATCCTTGCCGCCGGTCCATCGGCTCACCCCGCCCGGCATCTTGCCGTCTGCCTTCGCCTGCGCCGCGGCATCGGCCCATTCCCGCCACGGATGATTCGCCAATGCGTTCTCCCGCAACGGTTTCAGCTCATCCACCAGCGACTTGCGTTTGGCCGCGGTGAAACTGCTCGCGACTCCGACATGGTGCATATTGCCCTCGTCGTCGAAGAGTCCGAGCAGCAGCGAGCCGACGCCCTCGCCATCCTTGTGCCAGCGGAAACCGGCCACCACGCAGTCCGCGGTGCGCTCGTGTTTGACCTTGAGCATCACCCGCTTGTCCTGCAGATACGCCAGCTCGTTGGACTTGACCATGACGCCGTCGAAACCCGCACCCTCGAAGCGGGTGAACCAGTCCTCGGCAACGGCGGGATCCTGGGTGATCGGAGTCAGGTGCACGCGGGCGAGTTCGGTATCGAGAATGGTCTCCAGCAGCCGTCGGCGTTCGGCGAACGGCTCACCGGTCAGATCCTTGTCGCCGAGAGCGAGTAGATCGAAGGCGACGAAGCTGGCCGGTGTTTCCTTCGCCAACTTGTTGACCCGCGAAGCTGCCGGATGCAACCGGTTCTGCAGGGTGTCGAAATCGAGTCCCTCATCGGTGACCACCACGATTTCACCGTCCACCACGCATTTATCCGGCAGCGCCGCCTTCAGCAGTTCGGCGACCTCGGGAAAATAGCGGGTGAGGGGGCGGTCGTTGCGGGAACCGAGTTCCACTTCGTCGCCGTCGCGGAACACCACGCAGCGAAAGCCGTCCCATTTCGGTTCGTAACTGAGGCCCGGCTCATGCGGCACCGACGGTGCCGTTTTCGCCAGCATCGGCCTGACAGGCGGCATGACCGGTAGGTCCACGCGATCTCCTCCTCGGGTTCGCTCCTCACCTGTGCCGACGTCGCGGGCGACGCGGATTCATCGGTGCGGGCTCGAGCTCGATCGTAAATCGCAGGTCCGACAAGCTTGTGAACTTCGCGTTGCGCGCTATTCCAGCCAGCCGTGCTGATCGGCGAAGGCGGTGAGGCGGTCGCGGATGGTGAGGATCTCACCGGCGGTGAGGGCGGGGCTCGCGTCCAGTAGTAGCTCGGTGATCAGGCGTTTGTGTTCGGTGACGGTCAGTTGGCTGGAGCCGGATCTGTCCTTTTTGTGCCGAGGAGCGGGTGGTAGTGGTTGACCGCCGACCACGGCGAGGTTGACCGCCTTCGGACCACGATCACCCTCGGTCACATCGAATTCGAACACCCGCCCCTGGCGCAGCTCATCCTCGTCCAGACCGATGTCGTTCACATGAACGAACACATCCGGGCCACCATCGTCGGGCCGAATGAACCCGAATCCCCGCGAACTGTCGAACGACACCAATTTCCCGATGGACACCAACACCCGCTCCTCGCGCCGTCGCTACTCGGCCACTTTAGCCCGCATTATCCCCGTCGTTGGATGAAAGCGCCTTTTGTAACGAGTTGAATACAGTGAGGCCCTGACCGACCATTCCGTTGACCAATTCGCCGACACCATCGGGTCCGTTGAGCACCGTCAGGTTGGCGTTCGCCAGGCCGTTGGAGGCCTGTTTGACGATTTCCGGCAGCTGCTCGATCAGCAACTGGTCCAAGGCGATCCGGTTGTTCGAGGCCGCCGCCTCGGCCTGGATCCGGGTCCGATCTGCCTCGGCCTCGGCGAGGATGCGCACCCGTTCCGCTTCGGCCTGAGCGGGTTTCACGACTTCGGCCTGCAACTGCTGCTCACGTAACTCGGCCTCTTTGCGCGCCTGTTCGGCCTGCGCGGTGAGCACCTCCTGCATCGCCTTGGCCTCGGCCAGCGGACCGGCCTGTGCCGCTTCGGCGTTGGCCTTATCGATATCCTGCTGATACTGCGCCTGGAGAATGGCGGTCTCACGCTGATATTCGGCTCGGCGGCGCAGCGATTCCTGTTCGGCCTCGGCGGCACGCTGCGCGGCCTGTGATTGCGCGATCTGCGCATCGCGCTGCACGGCCGCGTTGTGCGGTGCGGCCAATGCGGTGATGTACCCGAGATTGCCGTCATCGATGGATTGGATTTGGAACGAATCCACCCACAGACCGATATTGCTCATCTCCACCTTGGAGGCCACCAGCACCTCGTCGGCCAGCCGCTGGCGTTCGCGGATGATCTCCTCGACCGTCATCGAGCCGACGATCGAGCGCAGGTGCCCGGAGAAGATGCGGCCGGTCAGCACCGACATCTCCCGCTCCTGTTCGGACAGAAAGCGTTGGGCCGCATTGACGATCGACTGGGTGTCGTTGGCGACCTTGAACGCGATCACCGCGCGCACCTCGAGCTGGATGGCCTGCTTGGTGACGCAGCGTTCCTTGATCTCGGCCTCGAACATGGCCAGCGACAGATAGCTCACCTTGCGGAAGAACGGCATCACCCATTTGCCGCGCCCGATCACGACGCCGAAGGGCGCGTTGTCCTTGCTCGTACCGCCGCTGACCAGCATCGCCTCGTCAGGATCTGGAACGTGATAACCCAGCACTGTGCCTCCCTGGCAGTTCATAACTTCGGTCGCGGTGTCACATGTCGTCGACCGGGACGGGTTCCAGCGGAATCCACGGCACCACATCGACGATGCGGCCCGGTTGTACCGCGATGATCAGGACGGTTTCGCCGGCCGAGATCGGCTCGGCCGCCCGCGCGATGTATATCTCCGTGCCCCCGCGAATCGCAACCAATACTTCGCCGAGCATTCCGGGGCCCCGGATCGGCGAGGTGAGCGTACCCGTCAAACCTTGCACGGGGTCGGTCATCGCGGTGAACTCCTCGCACTCGGTGCCAGAGTTGTCAGGGTACGCGCGATTCGGAACAGCTCCGGTTACGAGAGGGACTCGGCAACGATGCGCCCGACCGATTTCTTGGTGAGATAGTGCGCGGCATCGTGCGGACTGGAGCCGTTGTCGAGTTCGGGATGGGTCGTCGGCACCACATCGCGTCCCGGCGCGGCCGGGAAATAGGGCGCCAGATCCAGATGCGCCGCGACGATATCGTCGCGATCGGCCAAATTCTCCCAGCGGGTCAGCGCGGTGGGCACCGTGGGCGGCTGCGGGCGCAGCAGCGGATAGATGATGGTCTGCAGCGCCAGCGGCGAACCCAGGGTGACCAGCGCCGCGGGCTGATCGGTCCGATGCAGTGCCTCATAGGCGACCACCGAGCCGAGCGAATGTCCGATGACGAGCCGGGTCTCCGGACCGATCAGGTCGAGCACCTGTTGCTGCGCGTAGGCACGCACCGCGTCCTCGGCCAGATATCTGCTGACCTGGGCCAATGATCGGTTGACGAATTTGCCCGCCATCCCGAAACCGAAGGGCGCGAACCATTTCAGCTTCGTCAGCGCATTCGCCGCAGGTCTGGCCTTGCGGCCGAAGCCCTGTGCGCCTTCGGTGCCGAGCGCGGAATTGTCCAGGTAGCGTTGCGCTTCCAGTCGATCGCGTTGGTCGGCCGCCTGCCCGGCCGCCGTCGCCAACCACGCCTCGGCGATCTGCTCGGTGAGTTCGGCGTCCTCGGTACCGACCGGTCCGCCTCCGCCTTGAGCGCCGGGATCGAGAAAGGCATTGCCGTAGAACGCCATTCGAACGTCGAGCACGCCCGGGCGCTGGCCGCGCCACAGCTGATCCGCGAGTTCGCCGTACCCGGCCGTGCGGACCCCGGCGGCCAGCGCCGGAAGCCATTGCGCTTCCAGCAGATCCGCGCCGTATTGCTCCTGTGCGATCCCGTGCACCAACACGATCGCTGCCATCAGCCGCCCCCGTTGTCACTTGCCCCGATGTGTGTTCGGGTACCTTCCTACCACGCAAAGCGGCCCGTGTCGGGGTGTCGAGGTCGCCGGGGAGTCGACGGTGGGAAATGGTGGTGCTGATATGGGAGGCAGGCTCGCCCTGGTGGTCGGGTCCGAGTGTGCGGCACTGGGGGAACTGGGGTTCACCGGTGAATTAGCCACGGGTCTGTACGGGACGCTGACCGGATCCGGCGGCTGGCGGGCGGCGACGGAAGCACCTGGTCCGGTACTGAATCCGACAGTGGCACAGCTGGTTACGGCGGTGGACGAGGCATTCGACGCGGCCGCGCGGGAGCAGGCGACGCTGCTGATCGGATTCGTCGGCCATGGCACCGCGACCAGCGCGGAGGATTTCTTTCTGCTCGGCCATGATTCGCCCGCGGTGCCGAACTCGCATACGGCGTTCCATCTGACACAGGAGATTCGGGAGCGGTTGAACCGATCGTCGCTGGACGGGCTGGTCGTCCTGGTCGACGCGTGTGAGACCGAACAGGGCGTGCTCGGCGCGGCCCGTCGCTGGACCGACCTGCTGTCGCGGGCGGCGGGTCGGATGGAGCTGCTGGTCGCCGCCGGTGACGGGCCGGCGTATGCCGGATGCTTCACCCGAACGCTGCTGTCCACCTTCGCGGCCGGACTGCCCGCGCGTGGGGAGAACCTGCTGCCGTCGGATCTGGTCGATCCGATCGCCGCGGCCTGCACCCGGCAGCAGCCGGAACATCTGTCGTTCACCTCGGGCACGGTATCGGCGGCCGAGGGCGGTGATCCCGGCCTGTGGCTGGTGCCGAATATCGCCCGTCGCCGCGATGCCGTAACCGGCCGTCCGGCAGCGGGTTTCGTCGATCAACTCACCCGCAGACTGCTACTGACCCCGGCCGTGCGCGAGACGCTCGACGATATCGTCGGATCAGGCAGCTACCGATTGCGCGGGGTGATCGGACCGCCCGGCGTCGGCAAATCGACACTGCTGGCCATGCTCATCCGGCCGAGCCTGGTCGACACGCTGCCGGTCGCGCCCGAATACATCACGGCCGCGGTATTTTTGACGGTCAGCAGTTCCATCGAGGCGGTCGCCGCTGAGTTGTCCGCGCAATTGAGCACTCGGATGCCCGGCTTCCGAGCCGCGGTCGCGGCGGCGCGGAGCCTGGCCCGGCACAGCGTCACCCCACCGGATGTCTTCGATGTCGAGGTGCGACAACCGCTGGCCGACCTGGGGGGATGGGGTCGACGGGTCACTATCGTCGTGGACGGACTGAACGAACCGGAACAGGGCACCCAGCGGCTTCTGGTGGCCGCCGTCGCCGAGTTGACCCGGCGACCGGAGCTCGCGCACGTCCGGGTGATCGTGGGCATCCGGGAGGGGCTCGGCTTCGAGAACGATCCGGAACTGCGGCATATGCATCGGATCGTCGTCGCCGAGCCGGTGGCCGAGGATATCGCCGCGATTGTCGAATCGGCGGGATATGAGCGCGCCGCCATCGACGAGCAGGAATGGGTCGGCTGGATCGATGCGCGGTTGGCCGAAACACCGACGGCGCGTGCCGATTCCCCTGCCGCCGCGGCGGGCTGGCTGTTGGCCGGATTGCTGGCCGAGGTCGCCAACGAGGTCACCGATCGGGTGGTTGCCGAGGATATCGGCGTCGACGGTCTGGTGGCATTGCGGGTCGGCGCGGCCATCCGGGCCGCGCCGGGAGATGGACCGGATATCGCGCCGAATGTCGCCGATGCCTGGGGGATCGGCGCCGTGCTCGGTGTACTCGTCGCGGCAGGTGTCGGTCCGGTGCTGCCACTGGAACTGCTGGATGCGGCGATGCGTGAACTCGGGGCCGAGGTGAGCATTGCCGGAATCCGCGATCTCACAGTGGGTTTGGGGGTGCTGGTCACGCGCAGCCGCCCCGGCACGGCCGATGAATCGCTCGGCATCGCGCACGCCGCTCTACTGCCTGGACTGGCCGATGAATGCGACCGGCTCGGCGTGCACAGCGACGATGCGCACCGCGCGGTGATCGCGGCCATCGAGGCGGGCACCACCGAGCGCGTGGCCGACTATGCCCGTGGTGCGGCGGTGCGCCACTACCTGGCCTACGGCGCCGCGGCGGCCGCCTTCGGCTATCTCGAATCGCTGGAAACCACACGCGTGGTGGACAATCGGGATCTGTGGGTGGCCTGGCTGCCGAGCTTCACCGCCGCCATGGGGCCGGATCATCGCGTCACGCTGCTGGTTCGCAACCATCTCGCGAACTGCCGTGGCCGCAGCGGCGAATTCGACGCCGCCGTCACCGAATTGGAGGAGCTGGCCCGCGATCAGACGCGGGTACTGGGCGTGGATGATCTCGATACCGTCACCACCCGCTACGACATCGCGGATTGGCGCGGTCATATGGGCCAGCTCGAGCGGACGGTAGCGGACTTCGAACGGCTCGTCATCGATCACGCCCGCATCCTCGGCACCGACCATCCGTGGACGCTGCGCGCGCGAAACAGCCTGGCCTACTGGCGCAGTGAACGCGGCAGCCTGCGCCGCGCTGTCATCGAATTCGAACAGCTGATCACCGATCAGGAGCGCATCCTCGGTCCCGTCGACCCGCAAACCCTGCGCACCCGACTGCACCTCGCGCGTTCCCGTGCCATGGCGGGTGAGTTGGCCCGCGCCTTCGTCGAATTCGAACTGCTGCTCATCGACCAGGTCCGCATCCTCGGCCCGGATGACGCCCAGACCCTGCGCACCCGCATCAGCATGGCGCGCTGGCGGCGGGAGAGCGGCGAAACGACCAGGGCCATTGCTGAATACGCCGCCCTGCTGACGGATCAGTTGCGCGTTCTCGGGCCGGATCATCCCGATACCCTGCACACCCGCAATTGCCTCGCGGGCTGCTATGGCGAGGCGGGCGATATCGGCGCCGCCATTACCGAATTCGAGCCGCTGCTCGCCGATCAGATACGGGTACTCGGACCCGACCATCCGCACACTCTGCTCACCCGCAGCAACCTGGAATACTGGCGCGCCCGATCCGACGGGTAGCCGGGACGTGCCGCGGGTTAATGTTCTTGCGGGCCAGCGGCTGGCCCAGTCGTAAGGAGTGCGACGATGGCCGAAATGCGGGCGCAATTCGGTGTGCTCGGGCCGGTGCAGCTGTCGATCGATGGCGCCGCGCAGCCGGTCGGCGGGCCGAAACAGCGTGCGGTACTGGCGTATCTGGTGGTCAATGCCAATCATCCGGTCTCGGTGGATGCCCTGGCGCAGGCGGTGTGGGAGCAGAGTCCGCCCTCGGATGTGCGGGTGAGCCTGCACGCCATCACGTCGAATCTGCGCAAACCGCTGCGCGCTGCCGGACTCGACGCACGCGGCGTACTTGCACAGATCGGAACCGGTTACCGAATTGCGGTGGCCGATGGCGCAAGTGATGTGCAGCGGTTCCGGGCGCGCAAGGAGGCGGGCCTGCGGGAGCTGGCGGCGGGTCGATTCACGGCGGCCGCCGAAGCGCTGTCGAGCGCACTGGAGCAGTGGCGGGGCCCGGTGCTGTCCGATCTGCGCGGGCTCGGATTCGCCGACGCCTACGCGGCCGCGCTCGATGATGAACGGGTCGGTGTCATCGAGGCGCGGGCCTCGGCCGATATCGCGCGCGGTCGCGCGGACTCCGTCGCAGCCGAACTCGCCCTGCTCGTCGGGTCGCATCCGTTGCGAGAACCATTGTGGGAGAAGCTGATCACCGCGCTGTATCTGAGCGGGCGGCAATCCGACGCGCTCGGCGCGGTCCGGCAGCTACGGACCACACTGGACGACGAACTCGGCATCGACCCGGGTCCGGCGATCCAGGAGTTGGAGGCGCGGATCCTGCGCCAGGATCCGCTCAGCGTCCGGGCGGTCGCCGATGTGACGATGACCCGGGCGACCACCATTGTCGAGCAGGCCGCGGCCGGGGCGCGGGCCGAATTGCGCGATCGTCGGGGCGAGGTTTATCCGATCACCGGATCGGTGACCCGCATCGGGCGGCTGCCCGACAACGACATCGTGCTCGAACACGGCAAGGTCAGCCGTCAGCACGCGGTGATCGTGGACAACGGGCTGAACTTCGTGATCAAGGATCTGTGGTCGTCCAACGGGGTGTACCTCGACGGTGCGCGCATCATCGACAGCGTGACGCTCACCGACGGCGCGGTGATCCGCATCGGCGAATTCGAATTCGTCTTCACACTGATCTGAGTTGCGGCCGGATCGGCGGTGATCCGGGATCGGTGTCGTAGTCGTACAACTCGGCATAAAGGAGCGCAGCACGGTCATGCTCGAGCTCCGTCCGCGGTGTCGTCGACCGAAATATGCCAGCCGACGCTGGTCACCGACGGCTCCAGACTGAGTCGGCTCACCGCCGATTCCATCTGCCGGTCGTCGCGCTGATCACCGGTGAGCTCGGCGCGCACCTCGACGCGGCCGACGATATCGGTATTCGCGCTGGCCACCGAGAGCAGTCGAAAGTCGGTGCGGGTCAACGCCTGAACCAGCAGTGCCCGTACGTGGGCTTCCTGCTCATCGTTGGTCACCGCGACGAACACATAGGCCGCGGATTGTTCGGCGGCATCGGGCTGGCGGTCCACCGCACGTCCGGCGGCCCGCAGCGCGATATTGACCACCATTACCGCAACTGCGCCCGCGGCAGCGGTGGTGAACATGCCCGCACCGGCCAGCGCGCCGACCGCGGCCGAACACCACAGTGTCGCAGCGGTATTGAGCCCGCGCACATTCAAACCGTCGCGGATGATCACACCCGCGCCGAGGAAACCGATACCGGAGACGATCTGCGCGGCCACCCGGGTCGGATCGGCGGCACCGCCGTGGAAGCCGTGCGCCGAGAGCAGGACGAACAGTGTCGCACCCGCCGCGACGAGCGCATTGGTGCGCAGTCCCGCCATCCTGGCCCGATACTGCCGCTCGAATCCGATCACCGCGCCCAAGCCGACACCGGTCAGCAGCCGCAGGATCATCTCTACCGTTGACATTACGCACTCCCTGACTAGGTCAAGCGCACCATCGAACAGCGGGCTACGGGCTGGTCCCGATCTGGAGCGCCGCTGCGGAGGTGTCGCCGGGTGAATATTCGGCTAACAGGGGTATGGGACTATTACCGCCGGACATCCGGCTCACCTCCTTCATCCGATCGGACGCGCGGCACAGCCGGGCATCGTGTGTCATCGTCGCAGAGCGCGTCAGAGGAATCCGACAAACCGCCGGTCAAAGCCTCTCCTCGTAAGACCTTTGGCACTTCACGGCGTGAACCCGACAATATCGGGAGCCAATCGGGATCACCCCTTAGGCCGGGGAGATCTGTCCTGACCCGGGGCGTCTCTCGACGTTCGGGGTCGCTGGCCTATATCCGTGAAGGAGCCTCAGCGAACGATCGGCACCTTGCGTTGGCAAGTAAACACCCGCATGGCCGGACTGGCAACCCGATGTGAGCCGCGCAACGTCCAATCGCGCTGCGCCGGAGCCGAATGCGGACCGAATCAGGACTGGTAGAGCGAACGGTAGGCGGCGAGCGTGGCCACGCAGTGGTCGATCACCTGCTCGCGGCTGGCGCGCAGCGATCCGTTCAACCACGCCGAGAACATGCCCGCGTTACCGCTGGCCATGGTGAGCGCGGCAAGTCTGCGCCGCACCGGATCATCGATATGAGCGAACAGGTGGTCCTGCAGGACCTTGGTGAAGACCGGCATGACCGCGATGGTGGTCTGGCCGAGGCCGGTACTCGAGTACGGTTCGACCAGGAACAGCCGGGACTTGCGCGGATCGGCGAGCACCTTGTCGACCAGGATCTCCGACAGCACGCGGTCTCGGGAGGGATCGGCGGCGGCGAACGCCGTCATCGGTTCCAGGAATTCGTCGGCGACCTGCCGGTAGAGCACATCGAGCAGTTCGTCGCGGCTGGCGAAGCTCTCATAGAAGTACCGGTCGGTGAGATTGGCACGTCGGCATACCGCGCGCATGGTGACACCGCCCGCGCCCGATTCTCCGATCAGGTCGAGCGCGGCCTCGAGCAGCGCGGAGCGGCGTGCCTCCCGACGTTCGGTGAGCGTCGTACCGCCCCAGATCCGAGGACCGGCATCGTCAGCTGATTCCTGGCCTTTTTGCACCCGCCCACACTAATGCCTGGCGGCAATGACCGGCTCGGGGCTGGGCCACACCGATCGAGGATCAGCCGCCGCGTTCGAGTGCGAATCCGGCATCGCGCCAGGCGACGATCCCGCCGCCGAGGCTGCTGGCGTCGAAGCCGTCCTGGCGGGCGATGGCGGCGAAGCGCAGCGATAGTTCGCCGACCGGACAGACGAAGATCAGCGGGCGCGATCGGGAGAACGGAATGCCGTGGGTGAACATATCGTCTAGTTGGTCGTCGCGGATATTGATCGCGCCCGGCACATGGCCGATGCGATAGGCCATCGCGCCCCGGGTGTCCACTATGGTGGGCCGGGCTGTGTGGTCCAGTTCGGCCAATTCCTGCGGGGATACGGCAGGTGTCGCCGCGAGTTCGGCCGGGGTGGGTGCGCGGCGGCGATCGGCGCGGTCGAACAGTCCTGGTCTGCGCTTCTTGACATAGGACAGGTACGGCTCGAGCCGATCACAGACGATGAAGACGGCGACAACGGGTTCTTTCGATGAAAGTGCCTGCTCACCAAGGGTTTCCAGGGCAGCGGCATAGCTCGCGCCGCTGGTCGGACCGGCCAGGATGCCGTACCCGGTGGCCAGTGCGAGAGTGGCGTCCACCGCGCGGGTGGAATCGACAGTGACGATGCGGTCGTAGAAATCGGGTTGGAACAGCCCCACATCCCACATCTCGCTCTCCGAGCGGATACCGGGTATGAAGTCCGACCGATCGGAAACCACGGCGATACAACGCAATTCGGGGTTGTGCTTGCGCAGATAGGTTGCGGTCCCACGGGTGGAGCCGGTGGTGCCGAGCCCACC
>NZ_BDBY01000096.1 GCF_001613225.1 Nocardia pseudovaccinii NBRC 100343 | reverse complement strand
CGATCACCGAATACACATCGTTCGGTGTGGTCGGATCCGGACATTCGGACAGCCCGGGCAACTCCACGATCTCGGTGCCGAACAGTTGCAGCAGCTCTCGCACCTCTGCGACCTTGATCCGATTGGTCACCGCGCGCAGGCCGACGCCGTGTATCGCGCCGATAATGCGCAGCGCCTTGGCGGTATTGCCGCTCGATGCCTCGATGAGTGTCTGCCCGCTCGCGCGGATCTCGTCGAGATCGTCGCGGATCATGCCCCAGGCCACCCGGTCCTTGACCGAGCCGAAGGGATTGTGCGACTCCAGTTTCGCGTACAGCTCGACATTGGCCAGGCCGTGTACGGCCGGATCCAGCCGCAGCAGTGGCGTATTGCCGATCAGCTCGGTGATGTGGTCGTAGCGCATTACGGCGCTCCGGAGGGTCGGCGCGGCAGCGGACGACGCGGGCTGCGCGGGGGAGTGCGGCGCGGTGGTGGCAGACCGACGGGTATGAGCGGTTCGTAATCGGTATCGCGATAGACCTGAAAACTGCCCGCGCGATGCACGACAGCGAGCTTCGCTGGCAGTGCGTGCATCGACGCCGAGGCCGCGGACAGGTCCATGTGATAGGCGCCGGTATTCGGGAACACCACCAGATCGCCCTGACGTGGGCACTCGGGCAGCCACACCTTGTGATTGGTGATCAGGTCGCGCTCCAGGCACAGGCGTCCGGCGAAATACACACCGACCGGCCCGGATTCGACCACCGGACGCAAGGTCGGCATGGTGTCGGCGGCGCTGCGCAGCGGCGTCACGCCATCGCCAGGGATGGTGTTGCGGACAGGAGCGCTGCTCGGCATATGCGCGATACTCGGCAGGATCACCGGATCGACCATGACCTCCTGATCCGCTGGGGTCACCTGATCCCGGCTCAGATCCAGATTCACCAGCACCGTGCCATCTGCGAGTTCCTTGACGAACTCCACCCGTGACACTGTCACCCCCGCATGATCGACCAGAGCCTTACCCGGCTCCAACCAAATATCGAGCATATTGTCCCCGGCCACCTGGGCCACGGTGCGGCCACCGTGCCGCTCCAGCGGCGCGCCGAGCAGATCATTCAACATCGCCGTCGCGGGCACCGTGTTCGCGTACTTGTGGAAGACCGGAATCCCGTGCACCGCACCGTCATCCACGTGATAGCCGAACGTATTGTTCGACCAGCTCATCGATTCGCCACGACCGAGCAGCGATTCGCGCAGCGCCCGCACATACCCGTCGAAGCGGTCCGCGTCGGCGGTGAACACCTGTCGGAAGCCGCCGCCGATATTCAGCACCGATGGGCCGAGTCCGCGGTCGTAGGCGCGCTCGACCAGCTCGAGGCAAGCGTCGATGGCCCGGATGCGTTCCGCGGCGTCACCGGAGTCGATATGAAAGGCGAAGCCGAGGAACGCGATTCGCCGACGATTGGCCGACAGTAGATCCAGGGCTTGGTCCACATGGGCCAGCGGCACACCGAACCGGCTCACCGCCGTCTCGTCGAAACCGGAAACCCGCAGCAGGACCGGAACTCGCGCGCGGTCACCGGCCAATTCGGTGATCCGCCGCAGCTCCCACAAATTGTCGACATTGATGGTGACGCCGCAGTCGATCAGATCACGCAGGAACGCTTCACCTTTCGGCCCGGTCACCTCGATCCGCATCGGGCCGAATCCGGCCCCGATGGCACTGGCCAACTCCTGCGCAGAAGCGACATCGATGGCGATACCGGCATGTTCGGCGGTCCGCACCAAAGCGCGGGATTGATTCACCTTGTGCGCGTAGCAGATTCGGTAGCGTGCGCCCCTGCTGTCGAGCACGGCGCGCAACCGTTTCAGGTTCTCCGCGTAGACCTGCGGGAACACCAGGTGGGTCGGGGATCCGAAGCGAATCAGCGTCTCCTCGACGGCATCGCGGGTATCGAGATAGGCGCGCACCAGCGGATGGATCTTCGCGGGTAGCGCCGGTAGCGGTGCCGTCATACGGCGGTTTCCGTGGGCTGGGACCGCGGGGACGCCAGTGCGGTGCGCGCCGGTTTCTCGGCCACCGGGTTGTAGCCGCCGTCGCGGATCGACTCGAAGGCGCGGGCCCGATTGCGCGGACTGCGGAATTCGGCGACCACCCGTTTACTGGGCAGATCGATCTCGATCACCTTGATGCCCATCGTCTCCAGCACCCCGGTGATCGTGCGGACACAGTGCTGACAGCTCATATCCGGCACATAGAAGATCCGATCCTCGGCGCTGGCAGGCGCGTCGGCGGTCAGTTCGTCCGGCTCCGCACCGACCTCGGTGATCCGGATCCACTCGGCGAGCTGTTCGAAGATCTCGACGAATTTGTCCACCACCAGCGGCAACAGGTTGTAGTGCCCGCCGCCGAGGTGATGGGGCATGGCGGCCAGGCAAGAGGGACGGGTATTAGCGGGCAGCAGCGCGTACTGGCGGGAGATGAGATCGAGATCGTCATGATATTTCGCGATGGCCGCCTCGACGCTCAGTCCCTCGACCCGGGTCGCTCGCCGCATCACGGTGTGCGCGTCACCGATGGTGGCGTCCTTCATCGCGCGCAATGTCGCCACCGTGTCGGCGGTGTAGCGCACCGTGCCATCCGGTTGGGCGGCGAGCGTCACCGGGATCATGCCGCGCCGGTAGGTGGAGGCCTGCAGTTCCCAGAACCAGCGGGTGGCGACTGCTGAGAAGATGCCGGAATCGTGTATGCCCCTGGCGAATTCGGCCGCACTGCGATATTGCGTCTGACGCGCCAGCAGTGCGTGCTGGGCCAGTGCGCGTCCGGTGGCCTCGATGCCGACGCGGAAGATTTCGATCGGATCGTGATCGGTGGTGGTCCCGTCGAGCACTGCGTGTTCGCGCGGGCCGAGGTCGTCGACCCGTTGTGTCAGTGCGGAATTCGCGGCCAGGGCGCTCCACAGTACCAGCACGGTTTCGCGCATGGCGATGGGCACCAGCGGGCCGAGGCCGTCGGCGCGGAAGTGCCCGGTATTGGGGACGCCGTCGCTATCGGTCCAGGCGATGCGGTGCGTCGCGCTGGTGACCTGGGCGGGCTGGCACGGCCGCATGAACTGCTGCAGGTACAGCCGCTGCGAATAGGTGAGGTGACTGTCGGGCTCGGGACGCAGTGCGGCGCAGGTGTATTCGATATGTCGACTCGGCGGGATCGCGATCGCAGTGGCGAACAATCCGGGTTGGGCCAGGCCCGCCAGCACCCGGGACGCCGCCCGCCGGTCATAGCGCGGGGTGTCGTCCATTCTCATGTGACCTCCTCGGCAATCGTCTTGACGCAGGTCGCGAACCGGTCGATCTCCTCGACGGTGTTGTAGATATGCGTGCTGACCCGTACCGAGTCCGTGGCGTCGTCGCCAGCCCGGGGTGAGCAGTGTAAGCCGGTGCGGACCAGAAAACCCAACTCGCTCAATACGAATCCGAGATCGGTCGCGGAAATGCCCGCGAGCGTGAAGGACACGATGCCGTAGCCGATCGCGCACGGTGCGTGCGCCGGACCGGGCAGGAATTCCAGCCCGGGTACCGGCCGCAGATTGTCGATGAGCCGCAGCGTCAATTCGCGATTGTGCGCGGCGATCACACCGGGATCCAGCGATTCCAGCACCTCGAGTGCGCTGCCGAGAGCCAGGATGCCCGGAATGTTCTGGGTGCCGCCCTCGAGTAGTTCCGGCATGCCGGTCGAGGTCAATCCGGCGTCGGTGAGGTCGACACCGGTATTGCCACCAGGCAGGAACGGCAGCAGCTGATCGTGAACTCTGCGGTGGCAGTAGAGGATTCCGGTGCCAGGTGCGCCGAACATCTTGTGCGCGGCGAAGATCGCGAAGTCGGCGCCGAGTTCGGTCACGTCCAGCGGCATGTGCCCACCGCTCTGACTGCAGTCGAAGCACAGCAGAATCCGGGGATCGAGTTTGCCGCGCAACTCCTCGAGCGTGGTGAGTCCGCCGAAGACGTGGTGCAGATGGCTGGTGGTGATCAGCCGGGTGCGCGGCCCGACCTTGTCCAAGATGTCGGTGGTATCGGCTTCGCCGAGTTCGGTCACGCGGTAGGGAACCAGTTCGATGCGCCGCCCGAAGCGCGCGAGCACTTGGCGCAGATGGTGCCACGGATGCACATTCGAGGCGTGATCGCTTGGGTTGTAGAGGATTTCGTCACCGTCATCGAGTTCGGCCAGCCCCCAGGACAATGCGACGGCATTGAGCGCCGCGGTCGCGCCGCCGGTGAAGACCACCTCCGCGGGCGATTCGGCGCCGATGAAGGTCGCCATGCGATCCCGGACCCGGGCCAGGCGCGTGGTGAGATCGGTGGCCCACGGATAGGTTCCGCGACCGGCGTTGGCGGTACGCGAGGTGTGATAGCGGTGGATGGTCTCGATGACCGGCAGCGGCTTCTGCGTGGTGGCCGCGCTGTCGAGATAGATCTCCGTGGATTCGGCCAGCGCCGGAAAGAGTTCGCGCACGGTCGCGAGGGGCGGCGGCACCGGAATCCGCGGTGCGGACCGGGTGGTGGCCGGTCGGGCTGGGTGCGTCCCGGACGCAGGTGACCGCAAGGTGCCGCTCCCTCCGAGAACCGCGCTGGACGCCACCAACGATACGCACTTTCGGTGACGACTTCGAAGGATTCTCGTAGCCAACGGCTTTCGACAAGTCGCAGCTACCAAGGGCCCTGTCGCGGATATCCGCGGCAGTTCAGTACTGCCCCTGCACGTACTCGACCAGATGCTGACGTTCGGTGGCCAGTTCGGAGATCGCGCTCTTGACCACATCGCCGATGCTGACGATGCCGATCAGGCGGCCGTCACGGACCACGGGCAGGTGCCGGACGCGGTGCTCGGTCATGGTGCCGCGCAGTCCGTCGACCAGATCGTCGGGTGCGCAGGTTCGCACATCGACGGTCATGATCTCCGCGACGGGCGTATCGAGCAGCGCGGCGCCGCGCGCGTGCAGACTGCGCACCACATCGCGCTCGGAGACAATGCCGACGATCCGGCTGCCGTCCGGCGATACCACCACCGCCCCGATATTGTGCTCCGCGAGCGTGCCGAGCAGGGTCCGTACCGTGGTCTCGGGCGCGACGGTCGCCACGTCGCTGCCCTTCCTGTGCAAGATCTCCGCTATTCGCATAATCCACCATCCAGAGGTCGCGGCACTACTAGGATGACGCCTTTGTGATCTCGTGACCAGCACAAATCCGCATCAGGCTGCAATCTACAGCCGTCTGGCGACGCTGCGGTCCAGATCGCGCGCGAGCAGGGCGATGGCGGCCTGTGAAATGCCTGCCGAGGTGGCCAGATCGATCGAGGTCAGCTGAGCGATGCGGCGTAGCCGGTAATCGACGGTATTCGGGTGGACATAGAGCTGGCGCGCCGTGAGCTGGCGATTCATATCGTTGCCCAGGTAGGCGCGCATGGTGTCGAACAGTTCGGGATGGGCGTCGAGCGGATCGAGAATGGTCGCGATGCGTCGAGTGGCCGGGCCGCCCCGGGTGAGCTGGTACTCCACGGCGAGGTCCGCCATCTGGTACAGGCCGGGATTGCGTCCACCGACCCGCACCAGATTGAGTAGTTCATGGGCCTGATCGGCGGCGTCGGGTATCTGATCGGTCTCGCTGGTGACCAGCGTGGCGGTGAGCGCGACCTCGGCGGATTCGGCGAGCAGTCGCAATGTTTCGGCGGTCAGGACCGGTGCGTCGTCCTCGATCGGGACCAGTAGCGTGCCGCCCTTGGTGCTCAGCAGCGCGAGCACCCGGGATTTGAAGGCGGTGGCCAGTTCCGATTGCAGGCGGCGCAGTTTCCTGCGGGCGGCGACATGGCTGTCGACGCGTGGATCGCGCTCGTCCGGATGTTCGGGAATCGATAGCGCGACCACCTGGTACGAGTCGGCGATCGGGATGCCGGCCTGGCGGGCGAGCGCGGAACTGCCGCGACCGCTCAGCAGCGCCGAAGCCAGCGTCTGCGTCGCGGTCTGGTGTTCGCGCGCGACGAGATGCTGTTCCTCGACGTAGGCGTCCGAAACCGCCGCGGTGATCGCCTCCAGGAGTTCGAGCATGAGGTCGGTGGCGACCAGCAGTTCATCGATATCGTCGGCCTTGGCGCGCGCTGTCACCAACCCGAACGCGATGCGCAGCCCCTCGTGGTAGGCGCGCAGGATGGTGCCGAGCGGCACCGCCTCGCGGGCCCATTGCGCCGCCGCCTCCCTGACCTCGCCGAGCTGTTCCTCGCCGGGAACCGCGCGCTTGTCGAACATTTCGGCGGCCAATGCCAGGCAGCTGCGGGTCAGCTTGGTGACATCGCCGCGTAGCTGCTCGCCGGGCAGCGTGCGACACGGCGCCATACAGGTCGCGAAGTAACCGACCATGCGCGAGGCGACGCGGTCGGTATTGAGTAGGGGAATCGACGCGGGCTGGCCGCCGATCTCTAGGACAGGGTCCGTCGGGTCGACGGACAGATCCAGCGCGGAGAAAGTCATACGCGTCGCTCCAGTGCCACATCGGACGTGATAGATCTGCGCCCGAATCGTTGCATCACTATACGAAATGGTTATGAACCAGGGAAGACTACGCGAAATCTATTGCGGCGCGGCAACGTTGTGCATTGTCCACATGCGGGCCATGTGCCGTGGTGGGAAGCTCCAGCGCCCGGCGAGAACTATCGAAAATCCGTGACCAGCCGTCTTAACGTCGGCCTCGGGGTCGGCGACTGCGTGCGATCGGCCCGCGTCGTCGCGCCGCGCGTCCAGACGCGACAGTGCACGACGTCACCCTCCACGACGGCCGCGATCCGGACATGCCCGATCGGCTGACGACGATGTACTCGCCGCGCACGGTATCCATTGCGCTGCAAGCACTCGACCCGGCCGCACCTCCGAACCTGTTGTGCGCCTTGGACCCCCGGTTCATGGGCTGGGCAGCGGAATCTAGGCCGCGCCTTGCTGATTCCGCAGGTCGGAATCGATTACTACTGCGCCGCTGCGGATTTCGCGTTCGATCGCGATGGCGGCATAGTGCTGTCCGCTGGCGTGCAGTTCGGCGATGCGCCGCTGCAATGCTTCGGTGCCGTAGGCCGCGGCGATATCGGCGATCCCGAGTCGACCGGCAGCGCGTGGTGGATTCATGCGAATGCCCCCTGTGGCTCTGGCGCCGAGAGATCCCGGTGGCGACAGCGGCACGGGCTCTCGGGTGCGAAACTCCCTTGTCGCGCATGAGTTTAGAGCGGCGTGTCGTACAGATGCAAGTACATCTGTACGAACATCACTGCGTGCGAAGCGATTTGGGGCCGTGTCGGTGGAGCCGTTGGGGTCGAACGTTATTCGTCGTCGAGTCCGGCGGAGAGGTAGGCCGCGGCGGCAAGCCATTGGCGGCACTGCGGGCCGTGCACCTCGTGCAGGTGCAGGATCTCGCGGGCCTGCCGATAGGTGAGGCCGCGCGGTTCGACACCGCAATCGAGAGGCGCGTACTCCGGCGCCGAGCATTGCCGCAGGGTGTCGATCCCGGATCCGCCGGCGATCGTGGCCCCGCGCGGAGTTCGGAATGGCGTACTCATCTCGACCGCCCCTCGCGTCTGCGGATGGGGAGGTGGATGTGGTGACGCCGGCGCGAACTCCCTGCGTACCTCCCCGATTCTGGTTCCGAGTTTAGGCCGTCGGCACTTACAGATGCAAGTACATTTGCACGAACGACCAACAGAAATATGAACGGCGGTCGTCGACCGAGTGACCGATGACCGCCGTTGTGCCGCTTGCGCTTCAGGGCTTGCGCGCGACCGCGCCGAAGGCGGAGATCGGCCGGACCTCGCCGACCTCGGCGGCATCGGTGCGCCACTGGGTGATCGATACGAATCCGGGCTCGACAAGTTCCAAACCGTCGAATACGGCACGGATTTCGGCCTGGGGTCGGGGAACATAGGGTACGCCGCCGGTGCCGGTGTAGTTCTCACACAGCGTCACGTACTCCTTGCTGTCGTCGGTGCCGTCCCACATGACCAGGAAGCTGCCCGACGGCACCGCGGCGAGCACCGTGCGCACGATGCGCAGCAGCTCGTCGTAGGACTTGGCGTGGCCGAGGACGCCCATGAACATCACGCCGATCGGCTCATTGAAATTGAGCACGTTGCGGGCGTCGGCGATGATCTGCTCCGGATCGTGGTAATCGCAATCGACGTAAGTGGTTACGCCCTCGGGGGTCGTGCTGGTGAGCAGCGCCCGCGCCATGGTGAGGACCAGTGGATCGTTGTCGACATAGACGACCTTCGAGTCCGGCGCGACGCCCTGGGCGACTTCGTGGGTGTTCTGCATGGTCGGCAGGCCGGTGCCGATATCGAGGAACTGGCGGATGCCCTCCTCGCCCGCCAGGTAACGCACCGCGCGAAGGAGGAACTGGCGCGACTGCACGGCCATGGTGGTGATGTCCGGATCCACCTCGACCCCGGCATCACCGGCGATACGGTCGATTTCGTAATAATCCTTACCGCCCATCCAGTAGTTCCAGATGCGCGCGGAATGCGGGATGTCGGTCCGGATGAGCGGGGTTTGATCGTCGGACATGGGGGTGGACTCCTCGGCGAGCTGATAAACGGTGAACCGGACTGCTCAGGCGGCGGGTGTCGCGATTGGCTGGCACGGCCGATGTGCACTGTGACAGTACAAGATTCGCATCGACTCGACCTGCGGGATCGAGTAGTCGATCACGCATTTCGGGCGCGTCGCGCGCGGCCGCGTACAGCACTCGCGTAACGCGTTGAACAGGGGTCACGAAGGGGACCGGCAGGTCTGAATTCTTTTGTGCCGCATAGGGGAGCTTCGTGCTATCTTGCAGATGTAGGTGCAAATGCAAGAACGTTTGAGCGCACATCTGCAAAGCCGCTCGAGCGTACATCTCACACTGGAAGCAGCCGAGGAGTGGGGAAGATGTTCGACACCGGTACACCCAAGATCAAAGGCGCGTGGCGCAAGAGCTCGTTCAGCGGTCCGTCGGGCGGTAACTGCGTCGAGGTCGCCGAGGCGTCGGATGGTTCGATCGCCGTTCGCAATTCACGCGACCCGGAAGGTGGCATCCTGTTCTACACTCGACCGGAGATCGACGCGTTCGTGCGCGGCGCGAAGGCCGGGGAGTTCGACGACCTGACTAGCTGAGCGGTAACATAGGCGATCGGTGCGGTGTGTTTTCAAACGGGGTATTTGTGACACACTGTGGTCAAACCCGAGTATCGGAGATGACTTGATGATCGCAGAACCCGATGACGACGGTCGTGTGCAATCGGTTGTAGTGGAACGTGGTCCGACCGTATTGCGGATCGCGCTGGGCGGGCAGTTGCGTGACCTGCGGGTGAAGAATGGCATCACCCGTGAGGCCGCAGGTGACGCCATCCGCGGTTCACACGCCAAGATCAGTCGTCTCGAGTTGGGTCGCACCGGATTCAAGGAACGCGATATCCGCGACCTGCTGACCCTCTACGGCGTCAACGACGCCGAGGAGCGAGAGCGTTTCCTGGATCTGGCCAGGCAGGCGAACGAACCAGGCTGGTGGCACCGCTACAGCGATCTGCTGCCGTCCTGGTTCGGCACCTATCTCGGCTTGGAGCAGGCTGCGACCAAGATCCGCACCTACGAGGCGCACTTGGTGCCCGGGTTGCTGCAGACGCCCGAATATGCCAGGGCCGTAATGTCACTCGGGTACGAGGACGCCGATATGGACCGCCGCGTGCAGGTCCGTATCCGTCGGCAGGAGGTGCTGCGCCGAGCCGAACCGCCGATCATCTGGGCGATCATCGACGAGGCCGCGCTGCATCGGCCGGTCGGCGGGTCGCGGGTGCACCGCGAGCAGATGGAACACCTCATCGAACTGGCGGAACTCCCGAATGTCACGGTGCAGGTCCTGCCGTACTCGGCGGGCGAACACGCCGCTGCGGGTAGTTCGTTCAGCATCTTGCGTTTCGCCGAGACCGAGCTGCCCGACATCGTCTATCTCGAACATCTGACCAGTGCGCTGTATCTGGATCGGAAACAGGATCTGGCGCTGTACCTCTCGGTCATGGATCGCCTGAGTGTGCAAGCCGAGGCGCCAGGCGAGTCGCTGAAGATCCTCGCCGAATACGCCAAGAACGCCTGAATATCGCTATCGACCCGGCTTGTCCGGGTCGATAGTGCCTGTTTCGGCTGCGAACGCGTCCACTGCGGCGAGATCGAAATCGCCGTGGTCGCTGCCGAGTCCGCGGGCGACCAGTGCGGCGACCGCATTACCGAAGATCGCGGCGGCACGCAGATTCCGGCCCAGTGCGATCGCACGGATGAAACCGGCGGAGAAGGCATCACCGCACCCTGTGGTGTCGACGACGTCGACGGCGAACGCGGGAATGTCCTGATAGTTGTCGGGGCCGACGAGTAGGGTGCCGTCGGCGCCCCGCGTAACCGCCAGGATGCAAGCGCCCGCGTCCTTCAGCACCTCGCAACCGGCCACCAGGTCGGTGGTGCCGGTGAAGCCGAGCACCTGTTCGTCATTCGGGAGGAAGTAGTCGGTATGCGGGAGGACTTCGGCGATGGCGTCGAGGCTACCGAGTGCGCCGGGCGCGATCAGATCGACGGAGGTGCTGACGCCATTGTCCTTGGCGTGCCGCAGGATTCGCGCCGCATGTGCCGCACCGATCAGTTCCGGACCACCGAGGTGCAGATGGTCGGCGGCGGCGATCGCGGCCCAATCGACATCATCGAGGGTGTAGAACGGGTTGGCGCCCAACAGATGCAGGCTGGGACGCTCGCCATTGGGACGGACCGGCAGCACCGACGACGAGGTAGGTCGATCTTCCTTGCGCACAACCAGTTTCGTATCGATACCGGCCTTTGCGAGCAGCCCGAGCAGGATATCGCCGGAGGTGTCCGTGCCGATCGCACCCGCGGTCCGCACGCTCGCGCCGAGTTTGGCCAGTGTCAGCGCCGTACCCGCAGCCGTGCCCGCCGCGGTGACGCGGATGTCCTCGACCAGCGCGGTCTGCTGCCCGTCCGGTATGGCGGCGACGGGTCTGACGAGGATATCCAAAACATGTGCTCCCAAAGCGATTACGTTCATTCGGTGTCCTTCTTCAGCGGTTTGCGGGTGCCGTATCCGGTGCGCAGTGCCACCTCGACGACCGCGGCTTGCTGCTGTTCGGTGAGTTCGCGCGGCCTGCCGATCGTCATCGCGTCCAGATACAGCGCGCAGGCCCATTCCAGCAGCAGTGCGGATTCGACGGCCTGGTCCAGCGATGCGCCGATGGTGACCGCGCCGTGATTGGCCAGCAACGCGGACTGCTTGCCCCGCAACGCCGTTCGCACCGAATCCGCGAGTTCGACGGTGCCGAAGGGATGGAACGGGGCGACCCTAGTCGCACCGCCGAGCAGCAGCTGCTGGTAATGGATGACCGGCAGTTCGTCGAGCACACAGGCGATGGCCGTCGCCTTGGGCGCATGGGTGTGCACCACCGCCTGCGTGGCGTAGGTGCGATAGATATCGAGATGCAAACCCAATTCGGAGGTGGGCGCGTAGCGTCCCGCGACCACCTGACCCGCCAGGTCGACCACCGTGACATCGTCGGCGATGACCTCCGCCAGCACCGCGCCGGTGGCCGTGACGGCGACCAGATCACCGCAGCGCAGGCTCACATTGCCCGCGGTGCCGATCAGCAGCCCCTGTGCGGCCAAGCGCTGACAGGCCGCCGCTACCTCAGCGCGTTCGGTTGGTGCGATGGTGGTCATCCGGATACTCTACCCAAACCTGAATATGATTCACATTACGTTCGGAGGTAATCCTTGCCCATCCGTGCACTACCCGAGGCGGGCCTGCGTCGCGTGCCGATTCAGACGCGCAGCCGGGAGCGGTTGACGCGGGTGCTCGAGGTGGCCGATCGCCTGATCGCCACGGAGGGCGTCGAGGCGCTGACCATGATCAGAGTGGCTGCGGAGGCACGGATTTCGGTCGGCTCGCTGTACCAGTACCTCCCGGATCGCGAGGCCGTCATCGAAACCCTCGCCGCCGCGTATATCGAGCAATTGGAGGCCAAGGCCGCCCTGCTGCTCGAGCTCGCGCGCGCCGAGCACTGGGACGATCCGATCGGCGTCCTGGTGGACGCGTTCGCCCAGGTCTACCGGGACGAGCCCGGTTTCCGTGCGCTGTGGTTCGGCAAGGACTTCAACGAGGCCGCCCGGGCCGCCGATCGCGAGCACAAACGCCGGATGGCGGTGACGCTGCGGGAGGTCATGCTTGCCCAGGGCGCCGTCGCCGATATCGAAGGACTCGATATCGCCTGCCGCGCTGCCCATCTCATGGGCGATGCCGTCCTACAGGAGGCGTTCCGATCCGATCCCGACGGCGACCCGAATCTGTTGCGCGAGGCCAAGGTCGCACTGCGGGCCTATACGGCGCAGTGGGCATCGCCGACCGAGGCGTAACGCAATTCGGTTGCGCTGCTACATCATTGGATGCAGTGGTCGGTCCTCGCCGGTCACTGCTTGATGAAGCTGGAGGCGATGCGCCAGAAGGTCGCCGGTTGCAGGGTTTCGATGTCCCAATCGTCGGCCATCGCGTGCGCGGTGGTGACGATCCGGTCGATATCGAAATCATGTCGAGTGGCCGCACCGGTTGACTCGACGGCATCGATGACGAAAGCGACTGCGGTTTCTCGCGAGTACGCGGTACTGCGCTGTCCGCTTCGGGTCGACGGTGTGCTCATAGTTGTTATACCGTTCGCTGGCTGGTCGGCCAGTGCGGCTTCGGCGATTCCGAGCCGGCCGCCGTGAAGTGGTTGGTCCATTCGAACGCCCCTGACGTCTGGCGGCAGCAAACCCCTGGCGACATCGGCCCTTGGTTCACCCACGCGGCCTCCCCTGGTTGTCCCCTGTAATGCCTTGCGGGACTGAGTTTAGGTCGGTGTGCCTTTCATTTGCAAGCACATCTGCACGATCGATTGTGCCTTCGCAGTTGGGTTTTCGCACCTGCTAATCATCCGCGAACCGGCGCGGATGCGGGGGCTAATTCGGCGCGATCATTTCGCATTGATCACGACATCGGTGCTGTAGTGAACCTGAGTGCCCGGCTCCACATATCGGTCGGCGGCGCAGCGCCAGGCCAGGAAATGCTCGGTGAAACGATGCGCTTCGGCGGCCTCCTCATCGATATAGACCTGGTAGAGGAAAAACCGATGCGGATCAACCCGGTCGGCGCACACATCGAATCGCAGGCAACCGGGTTCCTCGCGCACCGATGCGGCGGCACTACGACTGACCACATCGAGGAATTCGCCACGGGATCCGGGTCGCAGCTTCAGGGAAGTGATACGGCTGAACACGGTTATGTTCTCCAATCTAGCGGCGAAAAATATCAATCGGTAAGTGCGGCACCGCCTTCGGCGACCGACTGGCTACCGATATCCGAGACCGCGCGTGTTACCGAAATGTCGCCTGCGACGAGCTCCAAAGTGCTGTGCGTGGTCTGTGACGCGTGCAGAATTTCGGCGAGGACGGCGGCGACGTCGGCCCGCGCGATGCTGCCGAAGGGCAGTGGCGGCGTGCTCAGCAAGACTCGGTCGGTCGCGGCGGTATCGAGCAGCCGACCGGGGCGCAGGATCGTCCAATCGAGATCGCGGGCGCGCAGATCGTCCTCGGCCTGGGTCTTGGCGTCGATATAGGCGGCCCAGACCTCATCGGTGCCCGGGGCGGGCGGCTTACCCGCACCCATCGTGGAGATCTGCACGAACCGCCGGACACCGGCCGCCTCGGCGGCATCGGCCAACAGCACCGAACCGCCCATGTCCACTGTGTACTTGCGGGCCGACCCGCTGCCCGCCCCGGCGCCCGCGGCGAAAATCACCGCATCGGAGCCCTTCACGACGGCGGCGAGCTCGGCCACCGTACTGTGCTCGAGATCGAAGACGACCGGTCGTGCGCCGGTGGCCGCGACCTCGTCCGCATGGTCGGCATTGCGGATCAGGCTCTCGACCTCGTCGCCGCGCTCGCTGAGTATTTCGCCGAGCAGTAGTGCGATCTTTCCGTGTCCGCCTGCGATGACGACTCGCATATGGGGGTCCTTTCAGGCCGTAGCGATTGCTTCCAGATCGCCCGAAATGGTCAGCGTTCGGGTCCTCCGGGATTACACGACGCCTGGACGGTGGCCTGATAGCCCACGGCCGGACGCCAGGGTTCCAGATTCCAGCTCTCCTTGTTGGGCTGCACCATGCGAGCCCAGACCCAGTGACAGACGAACTGGTCGCGCATACCGGGCGTATCGGCGTCGGGGGAGTACGTGAGCACCTCCCGCCACGCCCGTTCCTCGGTATCGGGGAAGGCTTCGCGCCGCCCGGCCTCGGTGGGGTAGACCCTCAGGCGAGCACCGTCGACGCCCTCGGTCCAGCTGGTGTGGTCGATGAGCGGCATACCGGCGTAGGGATCGACGCTGGGCAGCGCGGCAAGGGCAGTGGTGGATGCGGCCGCGGCGGTGGGGGTCGTCGTGGTCGTGGCTACGGCCGACGGTGTCTCCTCGGAGCCGCACGCCGCGACCGCCGGGACCAGCGCACCGCAGCACAGCAGCACCGCACCCCATCGTGCCCATTCGGTATTCCGCTGGGTCAACGTCGATCCTCCCGCATGATGTCCACCATCCGAGGGTAGTCATCGTGCGGCGGTGCAACAGCCATACCGAGATGTGGCCGCCCAGTGTTTACGGCAGTGACGGTTTACGGCAGTGAAGCCGCGGCCACGGTCAGTGCCACAGCGAGCGGCACGGCAGTCGGCGCAGTCCCGGTCGCACCTTGCTGTCCACTGTCACGGTGAGCCCAGCGTTGAGCGCGGCCGAAGTGAATTCGCAGGCCTCGGTCCGGGTAGCGGCGTACTCGAGCACGAGTGCGTCCTCGGCGGTCGGACCGTCGAAGTAGACGGTGACCCGGCGCGTCGGTGGATCCTGGATATCCATCGGATACACCGAGTCTCGCTCGGGGGAATCCGTTCCAGATTTCACAGTGCCGTCCATGCCACCGTCTCCTTCCGACCCGACTTGCCGCGTCGACAGTTGTGACGGTAAGTCGCCCACCATGGCGCGGAACATGGTCCGGCCGATGAGCTGGACATGTCACAGACACGACACCTCGCGATCGGAGACAGTCACGAAGGCGCCGGACCGCCGACCACGGTTCGAGCGCCCGAGAGTTGTGATTTCTCAAAACATTTCGCTTGCCCTTTGCCTTCGCGACAATCAGCGTCGACTATGTTCCCAACGTTGGACCAAACTCTCTCCCGGAGGCAATACGTCGATGAGACAGGCCCTGCGTAGACCGATTCGCGCAGTCGGCGCCGTGATTCGAGCGACCGGCAAACAGTCGCTGGCCATGACGATCGGTCTGCTGATGGTGCTGACGGCGGCGGCAGGCGCCGCCCACGCCACACCTCTGTATCCCGCCCCTGATCCCGACCCCTTTTACGCGACCCCGCCCGATTTGGCGGATAAGAAACCCGGTGATGTGATCGCGACGCGGGTGATGCCCCCGCTGGCGATCTTCCCGGATACCACCGTCACCGTCGTGCGCTTCCGTTCCACCAGCTCCGAAGGTCAGCCGATCGCGGCGACCACCACGGTGCTCACTCCGAAGGCACACGCTCCCGACGGCCCCTTGCTCTCCTATCAGCACATCATCAATGGCCTCGGCGCCGAGTGCTCGGTATCGCGGGTGCTCTACACCGGCGATCCGAACCTCATCGTCCGAGAGGCGCCGGGCTGGAATGTGCTGCTCTCGCGCGGCTGGAGTGTCGCGCTGCCGGACCACCTCGGTCCGAATTTCGCATACGGCGCGGCCAAATTGGGCGGCATGATCACCCTTGACGGCATCCGGGCGGTGAAGCAGGTCGCCGAATTGCAGGTGCGCAAGAGCCCGGTCTCGATGATCGGATACTCCGGCGGCGGCATGGCTACCGCATGGGCGGCCGCGCTGGCGCCGAAGTACGCGCCGGACGTGGAGATCGCCGGGGCCGCGATGGGCGGTGTGCCGATGAATCTGGTGACCATGCTGGAGACCCTCGGCCTCAACTCGCATCCGGTCTTCGGGCTCGCCCTGGCGGCCGGACTCGGCCTGGAGCGGGAGTATCCCGACCGCTTCCCGCTCAGTGACCAACTCAACGAGCGCGGCCTCGCCGCACGGACCGCGATCGCCAATAGCTGCACCAATGACATCCTGGCCGCGGGCGCGGGGCGCGGGGCACTGGACTTCGCGAAGTCGACCTCGATGATCAACGATGCCACCGCACGCGCGGTGGTCGAGGAGAACAGCCTCGAACTCTACGACGGCGTGCCGAAAACGCCGATCTTCGAATGGCATTCGCCGATCGACGGACTCATTCCCGTCGATGCGGTGGTGAATACCGATAAGCGCTGGTGCGCGGCCGGGGCGCGGGTGCAGTCCGAGCAGATCCCGGTACCCGACCATCTCACCGCGGCGGTCCTGGGCATTCCGGCGGCGCTGAACTGGTTGGACGCGCGATTCCGAGGGGAGGTAGCGCCGAGCAACTGTTGAGAATTCGGTGACAGAGCCGGATCCGCATTGCCGGACAAGCGGATTCGGCTCGGATTGTTGCGATTCGGCGACGTGACACACACAACTCGGGCACGGCGGGGTATCCGCGCGAGTTCCCTCGGTTAGCCTGACTTTCTGGCCTCGGCACTCAGGGGCATTTCGGGGGTCGAAGGCACCAAAAAACCCGGGCGCCAGGGAAACCCGACGTCGCACCCTGGGGCGTGTGCCAATGAAGTGCCTGCGTGTCATCGTTTTCGTGCTGTTGCTTGTGTGTCCGGTCGCGATGGGGGAGGCGTCGGCCGAACCGCCGCCCGCTGTTCCCGGCCTGCCCGCGTTGCCGATTCCGGCCGATGCCAGTTCGATACTGCCGGATCTGCAGCAGTGGATCGATAGCGTCATCCCGCCGCCACCGATCGCTGTCGGGCCACATTTCTCCGGTCCCATGCAGGAGGCAACCACCCTGTCCCCGGCGCTGGCCGCCCTGCGCCAGGCTACGGCGCCGAGCGCCATCGGTGATCCGGCCTTCGATGCGTGGCCGGTGAATCTCAGCGATTACGCGCCCGGCGAGCTGGTGGAGGTGCGCGATGTCAGCGCGACGGCCGCGCCGCTGGTGTTGGTGCCGATTCGGCAGGCGCTGCTGCTGAAATACCGCACCACCGATTCGCGTGACGCGGCCTCGTATGCCACCGCGACATTGATCATTCCGGCCACCGCATGGCCCGGTCCGGGCAGCCGACCGGTCGTGGTGAACAACCTCCCGATCGATGCGCTGGGCCGGGACTGCACCCCCGGCTACACCTTCTCGCACGGGTGGTCACGCAATACCAGTATCACCGACTTCCTGCCGCCGACAACCCAATTGGCCGCACTGCGCGGATACGCGGTGCTGATTCCGGATCACGAGGGACCGTGGATGGCCTATGCGGAGCCGTACGTCGCCGGACATGCTGTGCTCGATGCCATCCGAGCGGTGCGTGGATTGCGCCCCGGCGAATTCGGCGATAGCCGATTCGGTATGACCGGATACTCCGGCGGTGCCATCGCCACCAAGGGTGCGGTGAAGCTGATCGACAGCTACGCCCCGGAATTGGCCGGATCGATCGTCGGTGCCGCGCTCGGCGGTGTACCCGCCGACTACGAAATCCTCGGGCGCAGCATGAACGGCAACCTCGCCTCGGGGGTCTTCCTGGCCGCGACCTTCGGCGTCGGCCGGGAGCGTCCGGAGATCCTGGCCAGCATGAACAACCTGGCGCAGTGGGCGGCAACGTCACCGCTGAAAGACCTGTGCGGCAGCGTATTCGGCGCGGTCGGGTTGTTGATGCTGCCGATCGATATCGCCGCCAAGATTCCGGATCCGCTGCACTCCGAGGTCGCCACCGAGATCTATGACGTGACGCGCATGACGGGCATGAAGTCCGCGACACCGCTCTACATCTACAACGGTGAGCAGGAATTCTGGATTCCGGCCGAGGGTGCGCGCAACCTCTACCAGGAGCAGTGCGGCCTCGGTGTCTCGGCGGTGTATCGCAGTGTCCTCGGTGAACACATCATCGCAGGCGGGCTCGGCTATCCGGACGCAATGATCTGGCTGGATCAGCGCCTGCAGGGGATGCCAGCGCCCGATGAATGTTGAGAGAATTATGGCGGTCAGCTATTAGTGTTGCAACTGGTACCCGGGGTGCGATTTATGACACGTGACGGTTTTGAGTGGATCTGAACAAGCTAGCGCGATGGTGGGGCGCCACTATCGGATGTCCGACCATTACGAGGTCGGGCGGGAGAAGATCCGCGAATTCGCCCGGGCGGTTCGCGGCGTCCATCCCGCACACTATTACGAGGAGGCGGCGTGGGAACTCGGCTACGACGGGCTCGTCGCACCACCCACCTTCTCCTCGGTCATCTGGCTGCTGCTCCAGCGCAAGATGTTCGATTCGGTGCTGACCGGCTACGACATCAGCCAGGTGCTGCACACCGAGCAGAGCATCCGGGCGCACCGGCCGCTCGTCGCCGGTGATCAACTGCGCTGCGATACCTGTGTCGAATCGTTCCGGCAGTTCGGCGACATGGACTTCATGGTCATCCGGAGTCTGCTCACCAACCAGTACAAGGAATTGCTGCAGACCGCGCACACCACAGTGGTGGCCCACACCGGCGCCGACGTCGCCACCGAACTGCTCACTGCGGTCGACGGCGTCATCATGAGCGGCGAGTCGCTGAGCCAACGGCAGGGCGCGACCCGGCGACCGGAGCACGCGTTGGACGGCGGTGTCGTCGAATGCTTCGACGAAATGTTGCCGGAGGGGAGTGTGGACGAGCCACCGGTGCGGGTGCCGTGCGGCATCGAGTTCGACGAGGTTCGGGTCGGTGCCGAACTGCCCGCCCGCGTCGTACCGCTCTCGCGCGGTGATCTGGTGAATTACGCTGGGGTATCGGGTGATTCGAATCCGATCCATTTCAGCGAGCATGTCGCGGTCGCCGCGGGACTGCCCGGTGTGGTCTCGCACGGCCTGCTGACCATGGGCCTCGGCGCGAGCTATCTCACCGACTGGCTCGGCGATCCGGCCGCGATCACCGAATACGGTGTGCGCTTCGCCGGATTCGCCCCGGTCTCGGCGACCCGGCAGGGCGAGATCGAATTCCGCGGGCGGGTCAAGTCATTGGATCCGGATCGCCGTGCGGCGACCATCGCGCTCACCGCGATCTGCGACGGTCGCAAGCTGTTCGGCCGGGCCAGTGCGGAGGTGCTGCTGCGCTGAACCGAAGATATTGGGGAGTGTCCTTGCAGATGTACGAATACTTGTGGAAATAGGGCATTTTGGTTCTAGAGAGTCGCGGCTATTTCATGGCAGACTCATCGAATGCGTGCTTCGGAAGTGCGACATTCATTTTCCGGCAAGAACCCTGCTGCCGACGGTGGACCGACCGTGCTGCGGATGATGCTCGGCAGCCGGATGCGACGGTTGCGCGAGTCCTGTGACATCTCCCGCGAAGATGCGGGCGAGGCGATCCGCGGTTCGCATTCCAAGATCAGCCGACTCGAATTGGGACGCACCGGTTTCCGGGAACGCGATCTACTCGATCTGCTCACGCTCTACGGGGTCACCGACCCGGATGAGCGCGAGGAGTTCAGGGAGCTCGCGCGCCAGGCCAATGCCTCGGGCTGGTGGCATCGCGACAGCGATTGGTTGCCGAAGTGGTTCGACACCTATCTCGGACTAGAGCAGGCCGCCAAGCTGATCCGCGGCTATGAGCCGAGGGCGGTACCGGAACTGCTGCAGACCGCGGACTATGCGCGGGCATTGCTGGCCATGGCGCATCCGGCCGAATCGGCGGAGGGGATCGCACGACGGGTCGCGCTGCGGTTGCGCCGTCAAGAGATCTTGCGTCGGCCGCATCCGCCGCAGCTGTGGCTGATCGTCGAGGAGGCCGCGCTGCGCCGACCGATCGGCGGGTCGACGGTATGGCGGGCCCAGCTCGAACATTTGCTGCGCATAGCCGAGGAGCCGCACGTCACGGTGCAGGTGCTGCCCGATCATGTCGGCGGTCCGGCGTTGGCCGACGGTGCATTCACCATGTTGCGCTTCACCGAAGCCGATCTCCCCGACATCGTCTATCTGCAGCAACTCACCAGTGCGCTGTATCTGGACAAGACCGCCGACCTCGACGCGTATCGCGCGGTGGCCAATCAACTATCGGTGCATGCCGCGCCGCCCGAGTACACCCCCGGATTGCTGCGCGCCCTGTGCGAACGGCACCCGGAGACGCTCGATCACCCGGCCGCGTCCGGCGATTCGCGGTGATGCGCCGAAAACGATAAGCGGGACAATCGAACTCGGCGTGGTGCGCTGCCCTCCCGGGTTCGTCAAGTGCGTACGGTGGGATGCCGGGTCTCATACGATAGGAACCGCACAGGTCCAGTGGACGAAGGTGTTGACAATGACCGACGACGCTGCGCCCCCAACTCGGCTCGACCGGGAAATCGATCAGAGCAAACCGAGTATCGCCAGGGTCTATGACTATCTGCTCGGCGGTAAGGACAACTACCTGGTCGACCAGGAGATCGGTGATCACTTCAAGCTGAACCTGCCCGGTTCGGTGGCGATCGCCTTCACCAGCAGGCAGGCGCTGATCCGCGGGGTGCGTGATATGGCGCGTGCGGGGATGCGGCAGTTCATCGACTTCGGCAGTGGTCTGCCGACCGCCGACAATGTGCATCAGGTCGCGAAACGGCACACCGCCGACGCCCGGGTGGTCTACGTCGACAATGATCCGATCGTGCTCGCGCACGGTCGCGCGCTGCTGGCTACCGATAAGAACACCACGGTGATCCAGGCCGACGCTCGCGATCCCAAATCGATCCGCGATCATCCGGATGTCGCGCGGCTGATCGATTTCGACCAGCCCGTCGGCGTCATCTTCAGTTCGATCCTGCACCACTTCAACGACGACGAGGATCCGGCCGCCGTGGTGCGATTCTGGAACGACCAGATTCCTTCCGGCAGTCACGTATTGATCACGCACTTCCGATCCGGGCACAATCCGGAGACCACCGCGGCCGAACAGAAGCTGCAGGCCACCTTCGGCCGCGGCCGCTGGCGCGATACCGAGGAGATCCGCGATCTGTTCGGCGACCTCGAAATCCTCGAACCCGATATCGTCCCGTCGGCGCAGTGGCGACCGGACGTGGGCGCCGGTGACGCGGCGTCGGTCGGCAGTTCCGGGCGCGAGCTCACCGTCTGGGAGCAGCTCATCGTCACCGCGCTGGCACGCAAGCCCTGATACGAATCACACCGAACTAATGTCCCGATGGGACAATAGGGCGTAGACTGCGGATATGGGTATCGACGACGAGGTCGACCTCGACGGCCGTCGGCTGCGCACGCTCCGCAGTCGCGCGGCAATGTCGCGCGCCGCATTCGACCTGCTCAACGAGCGCGGGTTGGGTTCGGTGGCCGTCGAGGACATCGCGGAGCGCGCCGGGGTCACCCGGCGGACCTTCAGTCGTCATTTTTCCTCCATCGAGGATGCCGTACTCGGTGAAATCGACCAGGACGTGCACCTGTTCAACGAGGCGCTGTGCCGCCGCCCCGTGGGCGAGTCGCCGCTGGTCGCCTACCGCAATGCCCTGCACGACTGGCTGGCCACCGAACACGCCGGTGCGAAGGCGGCGCGCCTGGCGCGGCGCTGGGCGCTGTTCCAGCTCTTCGAGGCGGAACCGACACTGGCCGCGGGCTATCAGCGCATCCGACTCGACGGGCAGCGCGAATCCGTGCGGATCATCGCCGCCAGACTCGATGTCGATCCCGCAGTGGACCGGCGTCCGGAGGCGGCCGTCGCGGCCGGGACCGGACTGCTCATCGCCGCACTACAGGTCTGGGGCGCGGGCTCGGACACCGACGGACTCCCCGATCTCATCGACACATTCTTCGACACCCTTAACGGGCTGACAGCTGAATTCCAGAGCGAGGTGTCATCGTCATGACCGCAGCAACCGGGTCACCCAGTGTTGTCCGCCGCACCTGCCGCCGGGTAGGTCTGGATCGAAATCCGATGCGCCGCCGCGAGGATCGCCTGCAACTGGTGGTCGCCGCGGTGCTCACGCTGTTGTTCCTGATCATCGCCCCGCTGCTGTCGATGGCGGTCGGCGGCCGGATCTACCAGACCGAAGACCGCATCGCGCGGGCCGAAGCGGCGCAGTTACACCAGGTCGACGCGACCGTGCTCGAGGTCGGCAAAGCGCCGCTCTACGCGCCCATCACCCCGGCCCGGGTGCAGTGGCGCGACGCCGACGGTGTCACGCATACCAGCGACTACCAGGCCACCGGAGTGATGAAAGTCGGTGCCACGGTGAAGATTTGGCTCGACGGCTCGGGCAAGGTCACCGAGCCTCCGTCGGACACCCGGGCACTGAGCAAGGCATTGCTGATCACCACCGGCATGGTCTTCGGGATCGCGGTCTGCTTCGGCTGCGGTTACGCACTGCTGCGCCGCGGGCTCGATCGGCGCAGGGCCCGGTTATGGGAGACCGAATGGGCCACGGTGGAACGCATGTGGGGCAACCACGGGACGCGTCCGGATCAGGCCTAGTTTTCAAGTGCGGCGCGCCAACGCGGAGTGGGTAGGGACACTCTCGGTGGGCGCGCCGCGTACCCGGCCGTCGTGCGGCGAACACGGGTCGGGCACGGATGACGTTAGGGCACAGCGGTATCGGCCCGCGTGGCGAGCGAACGAACATCTGACATCACACGACCGATACCCGTTTGTGCTGTGACACAACACAAACGGGCCGACGACTAGACCGGGAAGAGGCTGTGCTTGCGCGGGTTGTGCTTCCTGACCGCGCCCTTCTCACGCAGCAGGCGCAGCGCCCTGCGGATCTCCAGCCGGGTCTGCGACGGTTCGACGACGGCATCGATGTAGCCGCGTTCGGCCGCGGTCCACGGAGTGGCGACGGTGGCGTTGTAGAAGTCGATCATCTGCTGGCGCACGGTGGCGCGCTGGTCGGGCGGGGTCGCCTCCAACTGCCTGCGGCCGATGATGCCGACCATGCTCTCGGCGCCCATGACCGCGATCTGTGCCGTCGGCCAGGCCAGCGCCAGATCCGCGCCCAGCGGTTTGCAGCCCATCACCGCGTAGCCGCCGCCGTAGGCCTTACGTGTCACGATCGAGACGATCGGCACCGTGGCCTCGATGACCGCGCGGAAGAACCGCCCGCCGCGCTTGATGACGCCGTTGCGTTCCTCTTCGAGACCGGGCAGCACACCCGGGGTATCGACGACGAAGATCAGCGGCAGGCCGAATGCGTCGCACAGCCGGATGAAGTATGCCGCCTTATCCGAGCACAGTCCGTCCAGCGCACCGCCGAGTACCTGCGGCTGATTGGCGACAACACCCACACTGCGACCGTCGACCCTGGCGAATCCGGTGATCAGGTTTTGGGCGGTACCAGCGCTGATCTCGTGGAAATCGCCGTCGTCGAAGATGCGCAGCAGCACCTCGTGCATGTCGTAACCGGACCGGTCGGAATCCGGAATGATCGAGTTCAGCTCGAGGTCGTGTGCCGTGGTTTCGGGTTCCAGTCCCGGATTCACCACCGGAGCCTGTTCGAGGCAACTCGACGGCAGGTAGCTCAGATAGCCGCGGACCCAGTCGAAGGCGGCCTGCTCGTCGGCGGCGACATGGTGCACCGTCCCATTGGCCTGCAGGGCGGCGGCGCCACCGAGATCATCGGCGCTGACCACCTCGCCCGTCACGCCCTTGATCACCTCAGGACCGGTGACGAACATGTACGACTTCTCGGTCGCGACCAGCACATCCATATTGACCGGGCCGTATACCGAACCGGCCGCGCATTTGCCGAGCATGACCGCGACCATCGGCACGAAGCCGGACAGATCCTCCTGGCGTCGGCACATCAGCGCGTACCAGGCCAGCGAGGTCACCGCCTCCTGGATGCGGGCGCCGCCGGAATCGTTGATCGACACCACCGGGCAGGCCTTCTCCTGCGCGAATTCCATTGCGGCGGCGACCTTTCGGCCGAACATCTCGCCGACCGAACCGCCGTGCACGGTCTGGTCGTGGGCGATGACGACGACCGGCCGGCCGTCGATGTAGCCACGGCCGGTCACCACACCGTCGCCGTACATGCCGTCGGTGCTGCCCGGCTGTCGCACCAACGCCCCCATTTCCACGAAGGAGCCCTGGTCCAGCAGCATGCGCACGCGCTCGCGCGCACTCGGTATGCCCTTGTTCTTGCGTTTCGCGATGCCGGTCTCGCCAGCGGGTTCCTCGGCGAGCTCCAGGATGTCCCGGAGTTCCTGGAGCTTTTCTCGCGTTCCGCTCATATGGGGTATGCCATCCTTCGAACTAGTCGCCTGTACTGTCCGGGTCCACCGAACGGTACAAGGCGCTCGATGCTATCGGGTGCAGGACCCGCAGCACAGGGACTCAACTTTAGTCATGGGACAGCGCGCCAGTCCGCTGGGTGTGCCGTCCTCGGTGCCGTCGGTGGATCGTCGCCGGGCGTTACAGCCGTCGCACCGAAGTGTCGCACCCGCGTCAGTGTCCCCGTGGAGCACCCGGTCTCGCCGACTATATCCGGTCATCCGAATGACCGGAAATATTGGACCGAGAATCGCTTCGCTGCTTGTGATTTCGCCCAAGGTGGTCGGCACGGTGTGATGACTTTCCTAATTACCGAACCGGGTATGCGATTTCGGTCCGAACTCAACTAGCCTTTCGGAGTCATGGCAGGCAAACAGGCTGGTTCGGGCAGCAAGAGCCTGGAATCGAAACTGGTCGAACATTTGACTTTTCAGGCCCGGCGCGCGCGGCGCGGAGATCTCGGTACTATCACGCGCACCTGTTTGGCGGAGGCCGCGCAAGTGTTGGAACCACAGTTGGCTCCGGCCCCTGAGCAGCCCGCGGTGATCACCGGATCAGCCGCGCGGTGGGCCCGCGAGGGCGTGGCGCTGGAAACTGTGCTGGACGCCTATCACGACGGTGTGCGCGTGGGGCTGGAATTCCTCGCCGAACAGGCAGCGGATGGGGATGCCGATCAGGTGGCGGCCGCGGCCGGATTGATCGTGCGCGTGCTGGAAATGGTGACGACGGCGACGTCAACGGCCTATCTGGACGAACACCGTCAGGTCGCCCGCGAACAGCAGACCGCCGCGCAGACTCTGGTATCGGCGCTGCTCAGCGGGCACGGCGTCGCACGCCTGGCCGGTCGCGCCGGTATCAGCGTCGCCGCGTCCTATCAGGTCGTCGCCCTCGCGATTCCGGCGCATCCGGACGAGCGAAGACGCGGTCTGGGTGCGCCGTCCGCGGCCCGCCGCAAGTTGCGCCGAGTCCAGGCGGCGCTGGCGATGCCGCTCGGTTCCCGGGCACTGTCGCTGCTGTCCGATGAGGGCGGCACGGTCCTGGTACCGATCGACGAGGTATCCGCCATGACACCGCTGGCGCTCACTCCGGAGGTGCTCGAGCTGGTCAGCGAGGCTGCCGAGGTACCGCTGACCGCGGTGGTGGCCTCCGGGGAGACCGCGCGGATTCCCGAATTGGCCGGTTCGGCACAGGAACGGCTCGCCAGGCTTCTCGCCGAAGGCCGGGCGCCGGGGCTCTATCGGCTGGCCGATCTGCCGGGTTGTGACGGTTTCCAGCCAGGTCGTCGGGCTGTCGTCACCTCGCCCAATGATCGACGAATCACCCGTACGGCCTGAGCGAGCCCGCTTATCGTCGATTCAGGGGTGAACAAAGGAGCACGTGTGACGACCGCGTTGACCGATCTCGACATTTTGCGCGAACTGGAGCCCGTCGCCGAACGTCATCTCGACGAGCATCTGCGCAAGGCCAAGGCGTGGCACCCACACGATTATGTGCCGTGGGACGACGGCCGGAATTTCGCCGCCATGGGCGGTATCGACTGGGAGCCGGAACAATCTCTGCTGTCGGAGGTCGCGCGGACCGCCATGGTGACCAATCTGCTCACCGAGGACAATCTGCCCTCCTATCACCGGGAGATCTCGGAGTCGTTCTCACTGGACGGTGTCTGGGGTACCTGGGTCGGGCGCTGGACCGCGGAGGAAAACCGTCACGCGATCGTCATGCGCGATTATCTGGTGGTCACTCGTGCGGTTGATCCGGTGGCCCTGGAGCAGGCCAGAATGGCGCATATGACGATCGGTGTCGCGAAACCGGAGAAGGGACCACAGTTCCTGCGTTCGGTCGCATATGTAACATTGCAGGAGCTGGCGACCAGAATAAGTCACAGAAATACCGGCGCCGCCTGTAATGAGCCCATCGCCGAGCGTATGCTGCAACGGATTGCCGCCGACGAGAACCTGCATATGATCTTCTACCGCAACCTCAGTGCCGCCGCCCTCGACCTCGCACCCGACGAGGCCATGCGTGCGGTCACCGATATCGTCACGCGGTTCCAGATGCCCGGACTCACCCAGCCCAACTTCCGCCGGAATGCGGTGGTACTGGCCAAGAACGGCATCTACGACTTGCCCCAGCATCTGGATGTCGTGCTGCGGCCGGTGTTGCGCGCCTGGAATGTCTTCGAGCGTACCGATCTGTCCGACGACGGTGAGCGCGCCCGCGACGAGCTCGGTGTCTACCTCGAAGAATTGGCCGTCAAGGCAACACGTTTCGAGGAGCAGCGCGATCGGGCCGCGGCCAGACAGGCGGAGCGGGCCGCCGTCGTCCTATGAGATTTCGAGCACCGAGCACCGCGGCGGCGATGGCCCTCATCGCCGCGCTGGCGTCCGTGCCCGCGCTCGCGGATCCGCCCGCCGGGCCGCCCGCCGTCGATCCGGCCATGACGCGGACCGGAACGATCAGCATCGAGACGGTCGGGCCGCGGCACGAACGATTCGCCATCGCCTCGGCCGCCATGCGCCGGGTCATTACAGTGGATGTGTTGCACGGCAGCGGTTCCGGACCGCGTCCACTGCTGTATCTGCTCGATGGCGTCGACGGCGAGGCGGTCTCGGGGTGGCTGACCAAGGGGCGTGCGGCGGAGTTCTTCGCGGATAAACCGGTCGATGTGGTGTTGACCAGCGGCGGCACCGGGAGCATGTACAGCGACTGGATGTGGCGGGACGCAACCCTTGGGGTCAACCGCTGGGAAACCTTTCTCACCGCCGAGCTGCCGCCGATTATCGAGTCGTATCTGAAAACCGATGGGCGGCGGGCGATCGCGGGTGTTTCCATGGGTGCGCAAGCGGCCATGATGCTGGCCCAGCGGAATCCGGGGCGTTACCGTGCCGTCGCGGGAATGAGTGGTTGTTATTCCACCGCAGACGATCTCGGCCGGGCGGTCACCACGATCACCGTCGCGTCGCGCGGTGGCAATGTCGAAAACCTCTGGGGCCCACCCGGCTCGCCGGAGTGGAGTGCGCACGACAGCCTGCTCGGCGCACCCCAGCTGCGCGGCACCTCGATCTACCTGGCCGCGGCGACCGGCCTGCCGACCGATGCCGACCTCGTCGCGGTATCGCGCGCGTCCGACCTCGGCGAAGCCTTGAAGACGGCGGGCGGGGGTCTGGCCCTCGAGGCCGGTGCGCGGTCGTGTACCGAACGCTTCGCGGCACGATTGGCCGAGCTGAATATCCCGGCCACCGTCGACTACGCCCCGGTGGGTATGCACACCTGGCCCGACTTCGAGGCCCAACTGCCGCGCGCTTGGCGCGTGCTGGCACCGGCTCTAGGCCTGCCCGACCCGCACTGATTCACACGGCACTCCTGAGTCGGTACGGCTTGCCTCGGCGTTCGCTCGGTTGTCTGCCCGGGGACCGCGGGCTGTATCCGGAGCAGGTGCTCGATCAGCTCGACTATCTCGCGCGGCTGCGCGGACACCGGCTGCCGCTCCTGATGCAAATCCGACGGCGATTGACGATATGAAGGTGCAGGCCTAACCAGGAAGCGTTGTCGTGGTGGCACAGGCACTGTCGCGCAGGAGCTTCGGTGTGGTGTCGAGTGGAATGTCGTACCAGAGATCGAGTTCCAGTCGGTTCCCGGCACCGATGGTCACCTCGGTCGGTTGACGTTTGATCGCCATGGCGTCGTTACTGACCGGATGTGCGGTGCCCGCCGCGTCGTCGAGTTGATAGTCGGTGGTGCGGGTCGTATGGAATGTGTTGTCGGCGTTGGCAATCGCTACTCGAACGCGCACGAACTGCCCCTTGGGCAGCCATTCGGCATGCGTGCCGAAGATATAGCCGTGCCCGGGCTCGACAACAAGCGCGGTGATCTCCAACTCGGTGCAATCCGCCGGTGTGCGGACGTACTCCGTGGTCGTAACCGTCGTTGCGCTCGGTGTCGGGTCGGCGCAGGCTGCGAGCGGTAGAAGCAAGAGTGGAAGCAACCGGCGCACCCGTTTCATGCTAGAACTCGACCCGCCGTGACGTGCCCGTATTGTGCACAGGAGCCGACGGGAGTACCCAGGAGTGCGGATCAGGTTCGGGGGCCGGTGATTTCGAGTTCTCGGAGGGTGGGGTGGGAAGTCGGGGTTGTGAGTTCCAGGCGGACGTAGCGGGCCGAGAGGGGGCTGGGGAGGGTGCCGGTGGTTGGGTCGGGGGCGATCGGGGTCCAGGTTCGATTGTCGAGGGAGGTGGTGAATGCGGTTGGGGTGGGGGCGGTCCAGTGCGGGAGGATTCGGGCGATGTGGGTTTCCTGGCCCAGATCGACGGTGAGGGTGGCGGTGGGAGTGTTGGGGGACCAGCTGGTGGCGGGGGTGCCGTCTACGGCGGCTTCGGCGTATTTGCCGGGTTCGTCGGAGCTGGTGGTGACCGGTTTGCAGCGGGCCAGGTTGTCGGTGGGGTTGCGGTCGGGGCGGCGGGTCGGGACGGTCAGCTCGCTGTCGAGGCGGTGGGTTTCGGTATCGGTTCGGATCTGTAGCGGTTGGCCGTCGGTGAGGGTGAGTTCGGTTTCGTCGGGGCCGATGGTGGCGTCGAAAGTTCGCCCCTGCCAGTGGATTCCACGGATGGTGAGGCCGTCGGGGAGTTCGGGCGGAAGGGTTGGGGCGATCCGGATTTCGTCGGTGTCGAAGCGCAGGCCGAGTAGGCCGCTGGTGAAGGTCTGCAGGAAGCCGCCCGCCGCGGTGACGAATGTGAAGGCGGGCGCACCGGCGAGCGGGTCCTTGGACCCGACCCTGGCGCCGCGGGCCTCAGCGAACTGGCCGAAGGGGGCGCGGACGAACGGGCGCGCGGCGCGCTCGAGGAAGGTGTCGGTGGCGCAGCCGGGGACGCCGATTGTCGCCGCGTCGATGGCGTGCACCGAATCGGTCATCGCGGGACCGTCGGGATCGGTTCGCTCCGAATAGTATTCGAGCACATTGGCTGCCACATCCGGCGGCATCGGCCAGTCGAGGGGATAGATCAATAGCACGGTGTCGGCCTGTTTGATGGGAGTGCCTGTGTAGCCGTCGAATTGGACGAAGATCCGTTGGTTGCGATCGAACGGCATGCGCAGCCCATCGGCGATCGTCGTCCACTCGGGCCGGTGTGGTTCGCCCAGAATCTGCGCCGCACGGGTGGCATTGCGCAGGGCGAGGGCGGCGACAGCATTGGTGTAGACCGAGTCGTTCACCCCGTTGCTGTACTCGTCGGGACCCGCGACCTTGCGAATCGAGTAGCTGCCGTCGTCGTTGCGCGTCACCCGCGAGGCCCAGAATTCGGCGAGCGCGCGCAGCACGGGCCAGCCGCGTTCGCGCAGATAGCCGGTATCGCCGGTGGCCGCGTAGTACTGCCAGGCCGCCAGGGACGCATCGCCTTGCAGATGGATCTGGGTCAGGCAGTGCGGCGGATCCCAGCTGTGGCATTCGTCGAGATCGCCATGGCTCGCACTGGTCCACGGATAGAAAGCGCCGCGATAGCCGAGCCGCTGGGCGTTGGCCTGGGCGGCGGGCAATGTCCGAAAGCGGTAGTCCACCACCGATCTCGCCAATTCCGGTGCGAACTGCAGCAATCCGGGGAACATCCAGATATCCGCATCCCAGAACACCGCACCGCCATAGTTGTCGCTGCTGAGCCCGACCGGCGAAATGCTGTTGTCCTGTTGTGAGTTCGTACTCGAATACAGCGAATACAGCGCACCGCGCGCCCAGGTCTGCACATCGGGTCGACCGGGCACCTCGATGTCACCGCGCCACCGCGCACGCCAGGCCGCGGATGTTTGCGCGAGCAGGTTCGCCCACCCCGTCCGCACGGCCCGCTGTGCCGACTCGAGCGCGGTCGCCGCCGGATCAGGAGAGGTACGGGTGGTGTCGATCCCGACGAACTTCGTCAACTGATACGTGCCGCCGTCGCGCACCGGAAACCGAACATCCTGGCGTGCACTGAGATCGCGGCCCGGTGGCATCGGCTGAATCGCGTTCGAAGCGATACCCGCACCCGGCCGCAGCACAGAGACGATATCGCCGCCGACATCGGTGCCGTCGGTACGGAAGCCGACCCGAATGGTGTCGTCGTCGCGCGCGCCCACCTCGGACTGGCCGACCCGGCGCGCACCGGCGCCGTCGACGAGATCGGAGACGACCATCTCGCCCGACCAATGCGGCAGCACCGTGAGGTGCACCGCGCCGACATGCTGATCCGCCTGGTCGGTGAGTACGTCGTAGACCAGATCGGTGGCCTTGCCATCGGGCGCGCTCCAGGTCAGCCGGGTCCGCACCAGTCCGCAACGCAGGTGCAGTGTTTGCGTGAAGTTCGAGATCTGAGCAGCGGGTGTGGTCGGCGAGTAGGTGTGCTCGCCGACCCCGACCAGCAATCCGGACCAGTTCGGAATGGCCGCGGCGACCTCGCGATTGTCGGCTACCCCCGGAGTGTGCGCATAAAGACCGGCGACGAAAGCGCCGTCGTATGCGGGCGTGTAGAGCGGCCAGCCCGTTGTCTCATCGGTTGCGGTGTATCCCATGCCGCGCGGTGGCACACGCAATCCGAGATAGCCGTTCCCGACGAACGGATGTGCATCGATCGGCACGTCCACCTGATCGTTCGACGGCGCCCAGCCGGGAGCCGACGCCGATGGGTCATCCGGACACGCACCGCTCGCGACTCGATCGGTGCCACGCACCGCGACCAGCACCGCTGTTGCCGCCAACATGATGACCGCCGCTAGCGCGATACCCAGCAGAATGGTGGTGCGACGGCTCACACGTCGGAAAAACTGGCCGATCCGGGACATTCGCGCCTCCACGCCGAGCTCGACGTTCGTGCCGAGCCGCGATACGCGTCGACGACCGCAGGACCGGCTACCGGGTTACGCAGGTGTGATTTCCATTGTTCCATCCACAGCGATCCGCGCGGTGGAATGCGGCGGGGCCCGGGGTGTTGACACAGATATGACTTCGGGACTCGATGAGGTGCGGTTTTCGATTCTGGATCGCTCACGCGTCCGACGCGGCCAGAGCCATCCGGAGGCACTCCAGGAGACCGTGGAGTTCGCGCGCTCGGCCGAGGATTGGGGCTATCACCGGTTCTGGGTCTCGGAGCACCACAGTGTTCCCGGCGTCGCGGGCTCGGCGCCGACCGTACTGGCCGCGGCTGCCGCAGCGGTGACTTCGCGGATCCGAATCGGGACCGGCGGGGTGATGCTGCCGAACCATCAGCCATTGGTCGTGGCCGAGCAATTCGGTGTCCTGGAATCGCTGTACCCGGGGCGGATCGATATGGGGCTCGGGCGCTCGGTGGGTTTCACCGATGGGGTGCGACGGGCGCTCGGACACGGCAAGAGCGATGCCGACGATTTCGATCAACAGCTCACCGATGTGCTCGAGTACTTCACGCGCGGCAAGTCGGGAGTGCACGCTTGGCCTGCGCAAGGGTTGCGGGTACCCGCCTTCCTACTCGCGACCGGCTCCGGTGCGGAGCGGGCCGCGCGCTTCGGCTTGCCGCTGGTCATCGCCTCGATCGCCGGAACGGACCGCATGGTCGATGCGATCGACCGTTATCGCGCGGAATTCCGTCCGACGCCCTGGGGATCCGAACCGTATGTCGTCGTATCCGGCGCGGTGGTGATCGCCGATTCGACCGAGGAAGCCCATCGACTGTTGCTGCCCGAGGCGTGGTCGAACGCGTATTCCCGGACGCGCGGTGAGTTTCCGGTGCTGATTCCACCCGAGGAGATCGAATCCATGACGATGACCCAGCGGGAACGCCGTATCTTCGACGAGGCGCTGCGCGACCATATCCACGGCACCGAGGACGAGGTCGCGGAGGCGTTGGAAGCCTTGGTCACACGCACCGGCGCGGACGAAATCCTGGTCCACACCAGCACTTACGACCGCGCCGCGCGGCTGGACTCACATCGCAGACTCGCGCGGCTGACCGGACTTCGATCCCGCTCCGGGAAAAGGACTTCCGCCGCGGCGTAGCCGAAAAGCCTGCGGCCGTGCGACCTTGCGTCCACCGCGACCGTGGCCATGCGGCGATGCGGATCGAGTGAGGTTATCCGGCCACGGAATTCGACGGCGCTGGCCTGTAGCGGCGGAATGTGCAGATAGTGCGTGTAATGCGCGAACTGGGCGCGGAATCGGGTGGCAGCCGCCGGATCGCCGAGCCAGCCACCGAGGTATCCGGCGGCCAGGCCGAGTTTGAGCATGCCGGGGGCGACGACGGTCGGCAGACCGGTCGCGTTGGCGGCCTGCTGACTGAACAGCACCGGATTGGTATCACCGGTCACCCCGGCATAATTGACCAGATCACCGCGCGACAGATGTACGACCCGGGTCGGCAACTCGGTACCGACCGAAAGGGATTCGAAATCGATCGTGGTGCGTGGTGTGCGGGGCGAGATCGGTGCCACGATACCGTCGCCGTCGCCCGGAACAACGACGCCGGGCGTACCCAGCGCATCGGGGGCGTGCATGGCGATCCGGCTGACCCGCTCTGCCAGTCCCGCTTCATCGGGCCCGGTGCGCGCCAGTAGAGCCGTCGACCCGGTCTGCACCACCTCGCCGCGCTGATCTGTCAATACGCTCTTGACCGCGAGCACGTCGTAGTCGGCGAAATGCCGGAATGATTCGAAATAGACATCACAGGTGATCCGGTCGCCGACGACCAGCGGCCTGCCGATATCGAGCACTTGGTCCGCGTGCAGAATCCGGTGCGAATCGTAGCCGGTGATGAGAGTATCGAGTATTTCGCGATGGACCCGGAGCAGGATTATCGAGGCGAATGTGGGCGGGGCGATCAAACCGTCGAAGCCGAGCTGCGCGGCCGCCTCCTCATACCAATGTGCGGGGTGGAAATCCTGTACCGCGCGGGCGAATTCACGGATCTTTTCCCGTCCGACCTCGTAGGCGGTGGCGGATCGATATCGGTGGTCGAGTAATGCGCGGGCCTGGTCGGCTGGGGCGGCAGCGGCATCGACGGCGCTCTTGTTCATTTTTGCTCCTGTGTTGCGAAATATGGTGCGTCTCAGGATCTCGGCCCGAACTCCCAAACGAGCGGCGGTACCTTTTCGGGCGTGACCGTGGCGACGACGGGGACTCCGGCATCGCCGAAGAGGGCTGCGGCCCGGTCGATATGGTCGGCGGAGGTCACCACGACGGCGTCGCGCATGCCGATATCGTGCATGATCCGAGCCGAACGTTCGGCATTCTGGGCAGTCGACACCGCCTCGGCCTCGATATGGACGCGCTCGGCCGGGATACCGTGCCCGATAAGCCAATCCGCCATCGCCTGCGCCTCGGTGACTCCGTTTCGCGGATTACCGCCGGTCACGATGATCGGTGACAGCGGAGCCAGCAGGGCCTGCACATACCCCGCGTGCAGTCGACTGATCAACTCCGGTCGCATTCCGCCGTCGGGGAGCAGTCCGTACCCGAGCACCACGATCGCGGTCTGCGGTCCGCGGAACCCGAGCATCCGCGCCGACGGTGCGGGTTCGGTTGGCGGCCAACCGAACAGCATCCCCTGCGGCTGCTCGGCCGAGCCGCCCGCATCCGCGAACGCGGGCGGGCTGTGCAGCAATGCCGTCGCCACCGTCGCGGCGCCGAGCAGGGTCCCCGCGGTCATCCGCGCGATGCCGCGGCCGAAGCGGACGGTGGATTCGATCGGATCGGACATGGCAGCTCCACTCATTAGCCGTCGGGTGGCCGTCGACGGCAGGAAAACGTGGAACCATGGTCGCCCCAAACTTTGCGAATTCCTCGTGATCAGTTGGTGATCTGGAGAATTCACCGAATTCGATCGTGCGGATTGTGCGCGTCACGGCGACACCGGAAAACCGTGATTGTGCCGCACCCCTAACGGCGGCAAAGCCAATTGGTGAGGTATCCAGTTGCCTTGCCGTCCTACGGGTTCGACCGAAATCGGGCTTTAGCGTTGGCGCAGTTTCAGTGCCGTCGACCGACATACCTCGGCGCTGCGACTCGAACGCTGTCGTTCTCCAGGAAGGCATGTCATGAAACGAAGTAGATGCGGTCGGTCGGTCAGCGCCGCGGTGATGATGGGCGTCTCGGTGCTCGCCATGAGTGTGACCGAGGTCGCGGCCAATGCGAATCCCGATCCGGCGCCCACGGAGCAGACTCTGGCCGACTACATCGCCGCGGGCCGCACGGCGGCGCCGGTCGCCGATTCCGGCAGCGCGGGCAGTTCGGGTTCGGCCTGCACCTCGGGCAGCGGTGCGGGATCGGGCAACGGCTCCGGTGATTGCTACGGCGGTTCCGGCAGCAGCTCCGGGTCGTCGGGTGGATACGCCAGTGACACACACGGTTACGGGCCGCCGATGACATCGTGGCTGGCAGCCTTCGGCTACGGCCTGCTGAATCCCGATGTCGCACCGCCCGGCACCAACGACTGGAACTGCAAGCCGACCGCCGAACATCCGCGCCCCGTGATCGCACTGCACGGCACGTGGATGAATGCCTACAACGGATTCGCCTATATGGGCCAGCCGCTGAAGGATGCGGGCTTCTGCGTCTTCACCTTCAACTACGGGCGCTCGAACCTGCTGGAAGGCGGCGGTCTCGGCTCGGTGCTACCCGGTGTGATGGGCACCGGTTACATCCAGGATTCGGCGAAACAGGTCGCAGCCTTCGTCGATCGAGTGCTGGCCGCGACCGGCGCGTCCGAGGTCGATATCGTCGCCCACTCCCAGGGCGGTTCGATGGCCAACTGGTACACCAAGTTCGAGGGTGGCGCCGCCAAGGTGAAGAATCTGATCACCTTCGGCGCCACCCACCACGGCACCAGCCTCGACGGCATCGGCGCATTGGGCCGGGCCATCAATAACTTCGGCATCGATATTCTCGGATTCATCGAGATCTTCGTCGGTCACGCGGGCATCCAGCAGACCATCGGCTCGGATTTCGTGAACCAGCTCAACGCCAACGGCGACACTGTCCCCGGCGTCGACTACACCGTGGTCGGAACTCGCTACGACGAGGTCACCAACCCTTACGACCTGACCTTCCTGAAGTCGGGGCCAGGCGTGACCGTCCACAACATCACCCTGCAGGACGGTTGCGAACAGGACCTCTCCGACCATCTGACGATCATGTACTCGCCGCGCGCCCTGTCGATCGCGCTCAACGCGCTCGACCCGTCCGGCCATCCGAATCTGGAATGCGCCTTCAACCCATGGTTGATCGGCGGTGGCGGCAAGCTGTGACACCCGAGTAGGCATGCCCGCCGAGCCGATTCCGCACGGATCGGCCCGGTGGGCATTCGGATATCCGGACCCGGTATCGGTAAACGTTCAGCGAACTCCAGGACACCCGCCGGAGATGCTGGTTCACTACTAGACGGCAGTGTGATCGGCATCACTTCTGGTGGGATCGGTAGTCCCGCCGGGACCGCAGGCAACCGACGAGTGAACGGAGATACCGATGCCTGTTCGAAGCACACCCTGGCCCGAGGGCACCCCGTGTTGGGTCGACTGCCAGGTCGACGACACGGTGAAGGCGAGCGAGTTCTACGCCGATCTGTTCGGCTGGACCATCGAGAGCGGCGGGGACGAGGCCGGTGGATACCTGATGGGAATGAAGGGCGGGCAGGCTGTTGCGGGGATCGGCCCTAAGCCGCAGGCCGGAATGCCCTCGGTATGGACGACCTATCTCGCCGCCGATAATGCCGACGCCATCGCCGAGAAGGTGGGCGCGGCGGGCGGTCAGGTGGTCATGCCACCCTTCGACGTGCTCGACGCCGGGCGCATGTTCGTCGGGGTCGATGCCGTCGGCGCGGCATTCGGCATCTGGCAGGCCCGTGCGCACAACGGCGCCGCCGTCCACAACGAACACGGCGCGTACTGCTGGAACGAACTGCACACCCGGCAACTCGACACCGCGAAGAAGTTCTACGCCGATGTCTTCGGTTTCACCTACGCCGATGTCGGCGACGGCAAGAACATGATCTACGCGATGTTCACCCCGCGCGGCGGCGAACAGTCCGCAGGCGGCATGAACGACGACACCGTGATGCCCGGCGAACCCATGCCGAGCTACTGGCTGACCTGGTTCCAGTTCGACGACGTCGACGCCGGGTTGGCGCGGGCCGGTGAACTCGGCGCGACGGTGCTGATGCCCGCCTCCGACTCGCCCGCAGGCCGGATGGCGATGGTCTCGGCGCCACAGGGCGAGGTATTCGGAATCATCGACACCAACGTGCGGGTGGGGGAGATGCCGCAGTAAACGACCGTCGCCGAACGACTAGCGAAATATTTGGGCGTCGCGCTTGGTGTATGAGGCGATCGGTGTGGTTTCCATGCGCTCGATGCCGTCCAGTGTGGTGATCCGCTCGGTGAGGTAGGCATACAGCTCTGCCGAGTTGCGGAAGACCGCGATCGCGATCAGATTGTGCTCGCCGGTGGTGGCGCCGATGAATGCTGCCTCGAAGTCGGAAGCCAAGGCTGTCGCCACAGTCTGGAGCTGATGCGGAACTACGCTCATCCAGATCACGCAGGAGACGGTGAAACCGAATGCGGCGGGGTCGATTTCGACGCTGAACCGAAGTATCCCGGCGCGTCGAAGCTCGTCGAGTCGACGCCGGATCGCTGTCTCGGACCAGCCGATGCGGCGGGCGAGGTCGGGGTAGGAGGTACGGCCGTCGAGCGATAGGGCGGCGAGTAGCCGGTGGTCGAGCTCGGTCAGCGATAGCGACTGCGTCGCGTCGGTGTCCGGTGGTCGCAGCGCCTCGATTTGCGCGGTGGTCAGCGCGGAGGTACGGCCGCGCAGCGGCGCTGCATGAAGTGGTGCAGGAGCCGGTGTGCGGAGATATCGAGGACATCGCCATGTCGGGCGAGTCCGGCCAGCGGTGCCGGGCCGTCGTCGGGAATGCGGAAGATGCACACGATTTCGGTACCGCTGTCCACCACTGTCACCCAGGCGGTGTCCGGTCGCTGGGCGAGGGCGCGCGCCAGTGTGCCGGCGGCACTGGCTCGCACCGTGATTCGGACGATCCACTCGGCGGTAGCGATCGGCCCCGGGGCCGCGACGCCGGTGACGCGAACGAGTCCGCTGGTGCGCAGACGGCCGTATCGACGGGCCACGGTGCGCGAGGAAACCTCCAGTACCTGGGCGATTGTGCTGTATGCGGCGCGTCCGTCGATCTGTAGTGCGTGCAGCAGTTGCAGGTCGAGATCGTCGAGGGTGTCCGAATCCACCCGATCAGGGTAGATAGATGTCCGAAAACGGCGTCGACCGCCCGATAAGCGGTCTTCGACGCTGTGGTCCAGCAGGCTCGTTCGCATGAACGACGACATGGGCCAGCAGTACATCGGAGCCATCCACCACACCGGTCTCAAGGGCAGTGACTTCGATGCGATGACGAGTAGATACCGGTCCTTCGGATTCACCTTGACGCCGCGGTCGCGGCACCTGATGAGTCAGCGGCCGGGTGAACCTGCGATTCTGGGGTGCACCGCCAACGAATGCGCGGTGTTCGGCGGTTCGTACATCGAATTGTTCGGCATCGTCGATGCCGCCGCGCCGGACCCGTGGCACGCGAAGCGGCTTCCGGAGGGATTCCGGATTCTCAACCTGGAGACCGACGACGCCGCTGCGGTCAGCACGCGGCTCGTCGACGCCGGGCTCCCCGCTTCCGGTGTGCTCGAGCTGGAACGTGACGTGGACACCGAGGACGGCGTGCGGACCATGCGCGCCCGCACGGTGCACATCGACCCGCGCAGCACGTCCGAGGGTCTGCTCGGCATCTCCCAGCATCTGACCCGCGAATATGTGCACCAGCCACGGTATCTCGACCATCCGAACGGGGCGCGCGGGATCGCGGCGGTGACGATCGTGGCCGCCGACACCGAGTTCGACGAGATCGTCGACCGCTACCGCCGCATCGTCGGGGTCGATCCGACCACCGAGGATTCGTTGACGGTGTTGGCGCACAAAGAGGTTCGACTGGAATTCATTCGGGCGTCGGACGCCGACCAGGTGCTGCCCGGTGAGCCGGTTCCCGCGCCGTCGTACTTCGCGGCGATGACCATCCGGGTCGATGATGTCGAGCACGCGCGTCGGATTGTGGAAAGCACTGGTACGCCGACTCGCACCACCGCGACGGGTTTCTTTGTGTCCGCGCGCGACGCATACGGTGCCGGACTGACATTCGTCGCGCCATGATCGTCGAGACTGCCACGGGGAAGGTCAGGGGGAGTGCCGACGGTGCGGTAACCGCATTCCGCGGTATTCCGTTCGCGACTGCCGAGCGGTTCGGTGCGCCGCGCGCTCCGGAGCCGTGGCCGGGCATCCGCGACAGCGTCGAGATCGGCCCGGCCGCACCGCAGTTGGCGTCGCGGCTGGAGCGCGTCATGGGTCGGTTCACGGTCGCCCAGGCCGAAGACTGTCTGTCGCTGAACGTTTGGGCACCGGCCGGGTCCGGTCATCCGGTGCTGGTTTTCCTGCACGGTGGCGGTTTCACCAGCGGCTCGGGCGGGTTGGCGTGGTACGACGGTGCGGAGCTGGCCGAGCACGGCGACATCGTGGTCGTGACGATCAACTATCGACTCGGTGTTCTCGGATATCTGTGCCTGCCCGGGGTGAGCGAAGGCAATCTCGGATTGCTCGACCAAATGGCCGCACTGGAGTGGGTGCGGGACAATATCGCCGCGTTCGGCGGGAATCCGGCGCAGGTCACCGTCGCCGGGCAATCCGGCGGGGCGCTCTCGATACTCGCGATGGCGACCGGAACCGCCGGACTTTTCCGGCGTGCGATCCTGCAGAGTACCCCTGCCGGTATACCGCCCGCGTCACCCGAGGACGCGGCCGTCGCCGGGCGAATGCTGTTGCGCGAGTTGGGTCTTGCGCCGGATGAGCAGCGGCGATTGTTCGATGTTCCGGTGGCCGAGCTGCTCTCGGCGCAGTATGCGGTCGCGGTGTGCGTCGGTGGTGCGGCGCCGCCCTATCAACTGGTCGCCGACGGTGTTCTCGTCAGCGGCGACTTGGTGCGATCGGCCTCTGCTGCGGGTATCGAGGTCCTGCTGGGAACGACAAAGGACGAGGCGGCGGCGATGGTCGACGACGCAGCCGACACCGTGACCCACCAACTGTTCCGTGCTCCTACCTTACGTTTGGCGGAAACCCTTGCGGTGCAGGGAAATACCGCATGGCTCTACCGGTTCGACTGGCATCCGGCAACCAGCCCCTTCGGCGCGTGTCACTGCCTGGAACTGCCGTTCCTGCTCGGGAATGCGGCCGCGTGGGCGCACGCACCGATGCTCATGGGCGAGCGGCCGCAGGCCCTGGTCGAGGACATGCGCGAGCGCTGGATCGGCTTCATCCGCCACGGCGACCCCGGTTGGTCCCGCGCTACTGAACACCACATAAACACCTGACAAGTTCCTGCCGAAGGACACGACATGATCGCCCTGCAATGGCATCGCCCACTGATGCTGCTCGCCACCGCGATGGCACTGCTTGTTCTCTTCTCGATCGGGGGCCTGATCGTCGACGATCGGGTCCTCACCGGACTGCCGATCTGGGCCAAGGCGGTGAAATTCGCGCTCTCGGTGCTGATCTACGCGGTCACCTGGGCCTGGCTGATCGCCCAGCTCACCCGCTGGCGGCGGGTCGCCTGGTGGGCGGGCACGGTGGCGGCCGTCGGCCTCGGTGTGGAACTGGCCGTCATTGTGACCCAGATCGTGCGCGGCACCACCAGCCACTTCAACTTCACAACTCCGCTCGATGCGGCGCTGTGGGACACCATGGGGCTGTCCATAATCGTGGTCTGGGTCGCGACTCTGGTCGTATCGCTGGTTCTGTTCCGCAACCCGACGCCGGATCCCGCACGCAACGCCGCGATCCGCTACGGCGCCGCACTGTCGCTGATCGGCGCGGCGCTGGGGATGCTCATGGTGATGCCGACTCCGGCCCAACGCGAGACCGGCAGCGCCATCCAGGGCGCGCACACCGTCGGCCTCCCCGACGGTGGACCGGGCCTGCCGATTCTGGGCTGGAGCACCGCCGGTGGTGATCTACGTATCCCGCATTTTGTCGGAATGCATGCGGTGCAACTGCTTCCGCTGGTCGTCATGGCCCTGGAATTCGGTGCCCGCCGAATCCCTGCTTTGCAATCGGCCCGATCCAGAGCAGCGCTCGTGACTGTCACGGCAGCAACCTTCGGCAGTCTGCTCGCCGTGTTGACCTGGCAGGCGCTGCGTGGACAATCCGTGGTGCATCCGGACGCACCGACGCTGCTGGCACTGGCCTTGATCGCCAGTGCTGCAACCGGATCTGCCGCGATGATCATTCTGCGCCGACCGCGGTCCACGCATCCGTCACCCGATCCGCTGACCGCGATCGGAGCGACTCGATGACCCGTGCACTATTCGATCTCACCTTCTGGTCGGCCGCGCCCTTCTGGGCACTGATGATCCTGGCGCCGCGCTGGCACCGAACGCCAACCATCGTCGCCTCACCGCTGATCTGCGCGCCGCCGCTGCTGATCTACGCGACGCTGGTGCTACCGGAGTTCGGACCGTTCCTGTCCGCTCTTGCCAGCCCGAATCTGCCTGGGCTGCAAACAATTCTCGCCAGCAGTACGGGTGCGGCCGCGGCGTGGGCGCACTTCGTCGGATTCGATCTGTTTCTCGGCCGCTGGATCTACTTCGACAGCCGCGAACGCGGCATCCATCCCGCGCCGATCAGCGCATTGCTGGTGTTCACGATCTTGTTTGCGCCGCTCGGCGTACTCGGCTACCTGATCATCCGATTCCTCCCGGCATACCGGCCGATTCCAAACCAACCCACCCATGCGGAGACATAAATGGAAATCCTGATCTTTCTCCTGATCGTGCTGTTCGGGCTGCGCCTGTCGGGTGTACTGGGGGCCACTCGATTCACCGGTTGGCCGACGTGCGCGGCGTATGCGCTCGCGGCGATGCTGGTGCTCACCGGCACAACGCATTTCCTTCCCGACAGCCTCGCGAGCGGACCGGCTCCCACCCACGGTGATCTGCTGCCGATGGTGCCGCCATTCGTGCCGTTCCCGAGTTTCATGGTGTACCTGACCGGTGTGCTGGAACTGCTCGGCGCGCTCGGTCTCGTCCTCACCGGAATCCGACGACCCGCCGGGATCGGCTTGGCCGCACTGTTCGTCACCCTGCTGCCCGCCAACATCCACGCCGCCGTATCCGACATCCCGTTCAACGGTGCGCCCGCATCCCCGCTGTGGATTCGGATACCCGAACAGGTGCTCTACATCGCGGTGGCGCTGTGGGCTGCCGGGCTGTACAGCCGCAGCCGTGCCGAACTCGTCGACGTGGCAAGGCAACGCTGACCGGTTTTTCACACTGAACGATGGGTCTTTGTGCTGGCCAGGGCACTATCGGATGCCGAGAATCGTGGGTTGTGTCGTATCCCTAGGGGTGCCGGAGGCATTCGTGAGGTGTCCAGATCCGGCCGATGTCTGCGGAACATCGTTCTTCTCCAGTTCTAACGTTGGCGCAGTTTCCATGCCGTTGACGAGTACGAACCGTGCGAGTCGACGAACGCCAGGGTTCTGGAGGAAGTGAATGATGAAACGAAGTTCCGCCGGACGAACGGCTGCGCCGATTGCCGATTCGGGCCGAGCGATGGGTGAAATACGTTGCCGCCGTTGGGTGTACGCGTTCGCTGCGCTTGCTGCGGTGTTCACTGTAGTTGTGGTGCCGTCGGTCGCGAACGCCGATGCGTCGTCGTCGATCACCGGGTCGTGGGCCGAGGACGATCGGACGGTGCAGCTGCGGGTGTATTCCGCTGCGATGCAGCAGGACATCATGGTGAAGGTGTTGCGTCCGGCGGATCGGTCGACGCCGCGGCCGACGGTGTATCTGCTTAACGGTGGTGGGGGTGGGCAGGACAGTGCGACCTGGCAGAAGAACACCGATGTGCTGAGGTTCCTCGCCGACAAGGATGTGAATGTGGTGCAGCCGGTGGGTGGGAAGTGGAGCTACTACACCGATTGGCGTGCGCCGGATCCGAAACTCGGTCTGTACAAATGGAAGACGTTCCTGACCGAGGAGTTGCCGCCGCTGATCGATGCCGAACTCGGAACTACGGGCGTCAATGCGATCGCGGGGTTGTCCACCTCGGGCACATCGGTTTTGCAGTTGCCGATCGCGAAACCGGGTCTGTATAAGGCGGTTGCGGCCTACAGCGGTTGCGCCCAGATCAGTGATCCGATCGGGCAGCAGTTCGTGAAGCTCGCGGTGGAGGGCTGGGGTGGGGGCGACACGGTGAATATGTATGGACCGCCGAATGATCCGATGTGGGCGGCCAACGACCCATACTTGCATGCCGACCAGTTGCGCGGCATCCACCTGTTCATCTCGACGGGGACCGGTGTGCCTGGCATGTATGACCGCTACAACGGCAGTCACATGCAGCCCGGGCCGCGCGGGTTCTTCAACCAGCTGGTGATCGGCGGTGTGATCGAATCCGCGGTGAACTGGTGCACCCAGAACCTGCGCACCGAACTGGATCAGCTGGGGATCCCCGCTACTTACGATTTCCAGCCGACGGGCACCCATTCGTGGGGGTACTGGCAAGAGGCGCTGAAGGATTCGTGGCCTGTGCTGGCCGAGGGGCTCGGCATTCCCTCCTGACAGGCAAGGCCTGCCGAACGATCTCCGGCAGGCCTTCTCTATCAGGTGCGTGCATCCGTGTCAGGTGCGGTACGTGCGCGCGACCAAGGCGGAGCGCAGATACCACAGCCCGGACGGCTGTGACGGATCGAAGCCGGTGAGTTGTCCGATGCGCTTGAGCCGGTAGTCGACGGTATTGGTGTGCACGTGCAGCACCCGGGCGGTGCGCTGGCGGTTGAGGTTATTGCCGATGTGGCGCTGCAGAGTCTCCAGCAGTTCGGGGTGTTCGTCCAGCGGATCCAGCAGCGAACCGAGGTATTCGCGGCCCGGTCCCGGCCGGGTGAGCTGGTATTCGAGGGCGAGTTCGTCGAAGCGGTAGAGCCCGGCCACCGCCTGCAGCCGCTGCACCATGTCGAGGAGTTCGTGCGCCTGGTCGGCGGCGTTCGGAATCTGTTCCGGCGCGGCGACGACCATGGTCGCCGCAATGCCGACCTGCGCGGCGTGCGAGAGCCTGGCGACCACCGCGTCGAGCTTGTCGTTGTCGAATTGGGCCGAGGGGATCAGCACGGTGCCGCCGTCCACACTCAGCAGCGACAGTGCGCTCGCGCCGCATTGCGTGGCGAGTTCGGCCTGCAGCCTACGCAACTTGCGGCGGGCTACCACTTGGGCGTCGAGCATCGGATTGTGCTCGTCGCGATGCGGTGGAATGGCAACGGCGAGAACGTCGTACGACTCCGCGATGGCGATACCGCATTCGCGCGCCATGGTCGAAGTGCTGTGCCCGCCGAGCAGCGCGGAGGTGAGGGTGTGCACGGCGGTGTGGTGCTCGCTGACGACGGCGCGCAGCTCGCGGATGTAGGCCACCGAGATCGCCGAGGTCAGCTTGTCGAGCAGTTCGACAACCATCTTGGCGCCGTCGACGAGATTGTCGTAGTCCTTGATCGTCGCACTGGAAACCACCAGCTCGAGGCCCATCTGGAAGCCCTCGTGGATGGAATGCAGGATGGTGTCGATCGGCACGCCCTCACGGGCCCAGCCCGCGGCATGGTCCTCGAGCCGCTGCACCTTCTCCGGGATGTCCTTGCCGTCGAGCATGCTGACCGCGATCTCGAGGCAGACACGGGTGCTGGCGGTGAAGTCACCGGTGATGGCTTCCCCTGGCATCGTCGCGCACGGGATGACGTTGTCCACGAAGTGGCCGACCATCTGCCGGGACAGTGCGCGGACGTCCTTGAGCGGGGACGACATCGGCTTGCCCGAAAGGGTCAGGGTCGGCCTGGTCGAGTGGTCGACGGACATTGGCGACTCCTTTTTGGCCACGGGTGTAGCTGTGTGGAGCATTCACAGTAACTGCCCGGGGTGGCATGTGGACCGGTTCGCTTGGTTCTGTGAGAGTGCGCTACTCGGTTGGTCGGGCGCTTGTGACCGGTCACAGCGCTTCAGAGGAGCTACCGGCGGGTAATGAGAGCCGTCACATCCGCCGCTGGGACCAGAAGTTAGCCGAGAGTTCGGGCAGTGCGCACGCCCGGCCACATGACGTAAAAATGCCGTTACGCGACTTTGCGTTCGACGTGGAATGTGTTACCGCTCGATGCAAAACAAAAGTACCGATAGGTCGGTTCGGAAACTCTGCTGTCCGCTCAGTGAACCGGGTATGAACAGCGAATTTATTGACAAATGATCCCGCGCAGTCGCCGATGGCCGAATTGACGAATTGTCTTTGACCACGATTCATGGAATGAATTGTCTCAGACGCCGCTTCGTCACGCCCCCTTTCTGGTGGGTGCGGCCGAGTTCCGTGCATACGGGCGGACTGCATTAGCGAAATAGTTGCTGAAAGTTTGATCCGACTCTGAGTCGAGGCTATTCACATTGCCAGCCGTAAATCATCGGTGTACAGATGTGTGCATGCACCGCTGTGATTGCCAACAGTTGTGCGCATGGACGAGATATTGGACGTGAAAGTCCTGATTGCCGTATCGGAGGGCAAGTGATCGCAGTCTCGGCTGACGCCGGATTCCGCACTGAGCAGCCAAGATTCATGGCTTTCGCGACGGAGTCGATGTTCTGTACCCGCGTCGCGCGAGCAGCGGACGCGGCAGGTTCGAGCGCGTGGGAGGACGTGCGATGACCGGGTTGAACGATGTCGGTACACGGGTGTGCGAACTCTTCTCGCGGGGATTACAGGTGCCGTCGATCGATGTGAATACGCCGTTGCTGGATTATGGCTTGGACTCGGTCCGCTCAGCGGAACTCGTCATAGAACTCGAGCGAACGTTCGGGATCGAGATCTCCGATGCGGAGGCTGCCACACTGTACACCGCGCGCGACGTAATCGACTGTGTGGTCGCGAAGTCCACCGCCGACCGGCGCTCTGGTATTGGGGCGTAGATCGTGTCGGCAGGTGTTCTGTTTTCGGAACAAATAAATTCCTCCGCCATTGTTTCCGAAGACGAATTATTCGATGATTTCGCCCGGCACAACCGTCCAGGACTGGCTCGGCTGCTACGGGCGTGCCACCTGGATGTCGTGTATGCGGGTGCCGAAAGTGACTATCTGATCCGGCCGGATGGCAGCCGGGTATTGGATCTTGTCGGCGGTTTCGGTGCGGCGCTGTTCGGGCACAACCATCCGGCGCTGGTGCGGGTGGCGACGGCTCGGCTGAATCAGCAGACGCCGTTCGTCTCCCAGGGCAGTGTCCGGCCCGCGGCCGCGCGACTCGCTCGAAGGCTTTCCGAAGCGGTGGCCGCCGGGAGCGGTCGTGAGTACGTGGTGACGTTCGGGTCCACCGGCGCCGATGCGGTGGAGGCGGCGGTCCGGCACGCGGCGGTGGCGCACGCCCGCGCCCTCGGCGATCTCGAGACCGAACTGCGGCGCACCCTGCGCCGGGTTCGACGCGACGGCCTGCACGATGTCCGGCCGATTGCCATGGGCGACAACGGTTCCGACGACGACAGCGGCTCGGTCGCGGAGATGCTCACCGAATCGCTGCGCGAGATCGACGAATTGCGGCGGCGCGGACCGGTTTTCGTCTCGCTGACCGGCGCCTTCCACGGCAAGACCGTCGGCGCGTTCGCCCTGACCGAGCACGCCGACACGCCCGCGGACTTGGTGGTGCCCGGTCCGGAGCGGCGCAGGCTCGACACCTGGGAACCGGACGCGGTGACGAATGCGTTCGCCGATGAACTGCGTCGGGTATGCAGGATCACCTTAGACGGCATGGGTCGGCCGGTGCGGTCATGGACCAGGATTTCGCCGATCGCCGCGGTATTCGCCGAGCCGATCCAAGGTGAGGGCGGGGTCCGCGATGTTCCGGCCGCGACTCTGCGGGCGTTGCGGGAGTTGGCCGATCGGCACACGGCGGCCCTGGTATTCGACGAGATCCAGTCGGGCATGGGCCGTACCGGAACCTTCCTGGCCTCATCGCCGTCGCAGGTGAGCGCGGACTACTACCTGCTCTCGAAATCGCTGGGCGGCGGGCTGGTGAAGATCTCGGCCCTGCTGGTGGACCGGCAACGCTCGATCGCCGACTTCGGCCGCTACCACACCTCGACATTCGCCGATGACGATCTGTCCTGCGCGGTCGCCGACGCCGCACTGGACCTGCTGCGGGACAACCAGCTCCGCATCTGCGATACCGGTGCGCGGCTGCGTTCCCGGCTCGACGCGGTGGCACGGCGGTGGCCCAAGGAGATCCTCGCCGTACGGGGCCGCGGGCTGCTGCAGGGTATCGAACTATCGCCACCGGAACCGGCATCCGCGCTGCTGCGCGAAATATGCGATCCGGAGCTGTTCGGATACGTGGTGGCGGGGTATCTGCTGCACGTCCACCGGATCCGGATGCTGCCAACGCTTTCCGCGCCGACCACACTGCGCATCCAGCCCTCGGCCTTCCTCGCCGACGCGGACCTGGACCGACTGACGGCGGCGCTCGACGATCTCGCCGCACTGCTGCACCGCGGCGACTACGTCCGGCTGCTCGCGCACTTGGCCGCGCCGGTCACCACGAATTGGCCGGTGCCGGAACGCCGATCACCATCGCGGCGGCGCACCCATGAGGTCGCCCGCGATTGGAATGCCCCGACCAGGGTGGTATTCCTGGCAAATCTGCCCGATGCCGCGGATCTGCGCAGATTCGCACCGGAGCTGGCCGAATGGTCCGACGGCCAATTCGCCGCACTGTTCGAACGGCTGCGCGGGGTGGCCGAACCCTTCGAACTGACCAGACAGCTCGTCACGTCGCCGACCGGCGCCACGGTCGAGGTATGCCTGATCGCGGTGCCGATTTCGGCCGAGCAGATCATCGAATGCCAGCGCGCCGGACATCGCGCCTGGCTGCGCGATCTGGTGCTGGAGGCGGTGGAGCAGGCGATCGCTTTGGGCGCCAGCGTAATCGGGCTCGGCGGGTACACGTCCATCGTCACCGATGCCTCGCGCGATGTCGTGGAGGACACCGTCAAGGTGACCTCCGGCAATTCGCTCACCGCGGCCTGCGCCTACGAGGTGGTTCGTACCGAACTCGCCCGCCTCGAACCGGGCCATCGCCGGATCGGCATCCTGGGGGCGCTCGGAAATATCGGTGCGGTGATGGCGGAACTGCTTGCACCGCTCGCGGATTCGGTTGCGCTGGTCGGGCGCACCGGCTCGGCGTCCCGGCTCGAGCGGGTGGCCGCGGGCCTGCCCGGTGCGGTGACGGTCAGTGAGGATCTGACCGCCCTGCGTACCTGTCGCATCGTCCTCACCGCCACGAATTCGGCAGTGCCAGTGATCACCGCCGACGTGCTGGCCGACGACCATCCGGTGCTCGTGGTCGATCTCGCGGTCCCCGGCGATGTGGATCCCGCGGTGTCCCAGCAACCGAATATCACCCTGGTCTCGGGTGGGCGCATGGCGTTGCCGCTCGGCCAGACACCCCCGTTTCCCGAAACCGGGCTGCCCGCCGGGGTCGTCTACGCGTGTATGGCCGAAACCGTTCTGCTCGGTTTCGAACCGCGCACGGCGAGTCCGTCCTACGGCGGCCTGACCGCGGCAGGCGTGCGCGCCGCCCGCGATCTGGCCGCTCGTCACGACGTGCGCCCGGTTCTGCTTCCGACAGGAGCTCCAATCGTGTTCGAATCTCCCACCGCAGCAACCCCTGCCCCGATGTTCCTCGGCGCGGCCGATTTCGCGGCGGACCGCGCCGGTGGCAAGGCGGGCACCCTGCACGAATTGATCGTGGCCGGATTCGAGGTGCCGCCCGGATTCGTCGTAACGGCCGATCTCGACCTGGCCGAGATGTCCGACGAGGATCTGACCGGCTGGGTACGGGCGCTGGGCGGCTTCCCGGTCGCCGCGCGTTCGAGTGGTGTGCTCGAAGACCTCGACGACGCGAGTTTTGCCGGTCAGTACGAGTCCTACCTCGATATCACCGATGTCGCGGCCTTGCGCGAACGTATCGAGCAGTGCCGAGAATCGGTGTACAACGAGCGAGTTCGCACCTACCTGGCCCGGCGCGGCTATCAAGAAGCCGGTGCATCGGTCGCCGTTCTGGTGCAGCGCATGGTCGATGCGCGTTGTGCCGGTGTCGGTTTCAGCCTCGACGCGCTCACCGGCATCGAGGACCACGCCGTCGTCGAAGCCTGCCGGGGACTTGGCGAACGGCTCGTCTCCGGACATGTCACACCGACGAGGTACACGCTGCGACTGTTCGACGGCACCGTGGTCGAGCGGGATGCGGGCGATGAGGATGTCGAGCTGAATGCCACCGCCACAGCCGAACTCGCCGCCCTCATGCTGGCAGTGCAAGCGCACCGGCACCGCCCGCAGGACATCGAATGGGCCATCGATGGCGACGGGAAACTGTGGCTGCTACAGGCGCGGGCCATTACCGCGATCAGCTGGCGCACCGATATCGACCAGTTCTCCGACGCGGATCTGCGTGACGGCGGCGTCTCGGCGCGGGTCTGCACGCCGATGATGTTCTCGTTGTACGACAACGCCTTCCAGTACTCGATGCAGCGGTTCTTCGAACGGTTGAAGCTCACCGAACCCGGCGCGGAACCGGACTGGATGGCCATGTACTACGGCCGCGCCTACTGGAATGTCAGCGCGGTGAAGAAGTGCTTCTTCCGCATTCCCGGCTTCGACGAGCAGCATTTCGACGACGACCTCGGTGTGCTCAACGACTACGGGTCCGACGGTCCGCATCGCACCCCGACGAATGCGAAGACCATTGCCAGGGCGCTGCCCGCGGCGCTGGCCGTGCAGAAGAGCTACCAGGATCAACTGGCGGCGGTCGATGCGTTCGCGGCGCAGTGGCCCGCGAAATACGCGGTGTGGCGCGAGCGTGTACGCGAACTGCCGCACACCGATGAGGCCACCTTCGTCGCGGATCTGGCGGACTGCCTGCTCACCTTCCACGCCGCCACCGAGCGCACCTACTTCACCACCATCTATAACAACTCCAGCGTCCAGACCGACTTCAAGCAACTGCTCGACAAGGTGGACGCCGCGACCGACGGGACGACCTCGGCCATCGATCTGATGGGCGGGCTCGCCGATATCAGCCATATGCAGCTGCAGCGCGGCATCGTCGAATTGCACCGGGTGGCAGGCGATCACGGCCTGGACAGTTCCGAATGGACGAAGGCACTCGATGCCTTCCTCGACGAGCAAGGATTCCACGCCGACGCGGAACTGGATCTCACCAGCCCGCGCTGGTCGGAGGCGCCCGAGCGGGTGCGCTCGATGATCGCGGTCATGCTCGAACACGGCACCGCGCCCGCGGATCCCGATGTGACGCTGGTGGATCAGCGCAAACGCTACGAAAACGAACTCGCCGCGGTGCGCGTGCGGGTGCGGGCCAAGCCGCTGGCGCGGGTGAAACACGCCAAGGCATTGGATAAGCAGATCGAGCGGATGCGCCGGTACCTCGTTGCGCGCGAACGCATGCGGGAGTTTTCCTCGCAGTGCTATGCCATTGTGCGCGCGTATGTCGTGGAGGCCGGGGTGCGCCTGGCTGCGGCGGGCACGCTCGAGCAGGCCGATGATGTGTTCCAGTTGTCGATCCACGAGCTGTGTGATCTCGCGGCCGGGCGGGTGGATATCTCGACGCTCGCACCGCAGATCGCTTATCGCCGTGCGGTTTACGCGGGCTACCGGGATCTGGTGCCACCGCATGAGCTGGGTGGTGGTGTCACCGTGGGCGCGGTTCGCGAGATCGGCGACGGCGATCTGACCGGGCTGGGTTGCAGTCCAGGTATTGCGGAGGGCACCGCTCGGGTGATCACTTCACTGGCCGACATCGACCAGCTGCGCGAGGGCGACATCCTCGTGACTCGATTCACCGATCCAGGGTGGACGCCCGCGCTCGGGCTGGTTTCCGCCGTGGTGACCGAGGTGGGCGGGATGCTCTCGCACGCGGCCGTCATCGGACGCGAATACGGCATACCGGCGGTGCTGAATGTCGCGGGTGCGACGACCGCGGTCCGCTCGGGTCAGCGGATCCGGGTCGATGGCGGGGCGGGTGTCATCAGCGTGCTGGAGAACGCGGTCTCGTCCGAGCCGGTTGCGTCGCCGTCCGGTTCCGGCAACAGGCACGGACTCGATGTCGTCGCAGATCCCGAGCGGTCGCGGGAACGTCTGCGCCTGGTCCCTGAGGAGTGCCTGGTCCCTGAGGAGTGCCTGGTCCCTGACGAGCGCCCGGTCCCCGACAAGCGGCGGGTCCCCGACGAGCTGCCGATCAGTGAGCCGGATGAGCCCGCCTTGCCGAAACCTGCAGTGCCATTGCGCCCCGCCGAACCCAAGCAACCGCCCCCGGAGCACCCAAGCCCGGCGGCCGCCAGAACGGATGAACCACTGACCGCACGCAAACGCCTGATCTGCATCGCCGGTGCCGACGGATCGGGTAAGACCACCCAGGTGGCCCGCATCGCCGCGGAATTCGAGGCGCAGGGCCAAAGCGTTGCCGCCGTGACCATTTGGGACGCATTCCTGGATCCGAAGGTCTCCTCGAAGCTGCCGTGGCGCAGTCCGTCCGAGATCTACGGCTACCTGAAACTGCTGTCCCCGCTGAGTCGCGCGCACTTCCTGTTCCACGCCATGCAGCTGTCCTTCGACCTCGCCGCCGAACGCGGCCCGGACATCCTGCTGGCAAATGCATACTGGTACAAATACTTCGCCACCGAGGTCGCACACGGCGGCGATCCGGCGGTGCTGCGCAAGCTGGCTTCGGGTTTCCCGGAACCCGATCGCACCTTCTACCTAGCCGTCAGTCCGCAGGATGCGTTGGGGCGCAAGCAGTTGCGCAGCGACTACGAGAGCGGCTACGGCGACGAGGAGACCTTCCTGGCCTTCCAGCGGCGCAGTCACGATGCGCTGGAGGCTCTGTCGGAGGAGTTCGGCTGGATCCGCTTGGACGGCACCGACACACCAGCCGACATCACGAAGGCTGTGCTCGCCCAACTGCGGGAGGACGACCGGTGACCCGTCGCGTCGCGATTGTCGGCATCGACGGTGCGGGCAAGTCCTCGGTCATGGCACGGCTGCGCGAATTGGCGCCGGGCACTGGTTCTTTCGCCTCGATGACCTGCCCGGACTTCCACAACACCCGCAATGTGCCGCTGACGGACCTATCCCAGCAGCTCAAGGCATTCAGCGTCGGATGCGATGGAATCGGCAGCCTGGAAATGAAGGCCACCGCGATGTATCTGCAGATGACGCTGTTCGGTCCGGTGGAGCGGCACTTCCTGAGCACCTGGTCACCGGATGTGCTGGTATTCGAACGGCATCCGCTGATCGAATTGCTGGTGTACGGCCCGTTGTATGTCGCGCTGGCCCGCCCGGAATGGAACGGTCACGATCGCGCCGAGGAGATCGCGGCCGTGCTGGAGCGCCACCGTCCGGGCACCTTCGACGACATCCTCGCTTGGCAACGGTCGGAATCCACGCGTCTGGGCAGTTCCCCGGATATCTGGGAGCTGCTGTCGGAGATCGCGGATCTGGTGCGCCGGGATGTGACCGAATCCGTCCCCGGCTTCGCCGACCGCTTTCGCACGACACTGCCCGACGCGGTGCTCTGGCTGGACGCACCGCCGGAACAGGCCGCGGCACGGTGTGCGGAACGTTCGGGGAGCGGGCCGAAGGAGGCCCATGAAACAGCAGAGCGGCTCGCAGCCCTGCGTGACGGATATCTACAGGTGCGCGACACCCTCGCGGCGGCCTTCCCCGAAGTGGGATTCCACCGCATCGATACCGGCGACGGCGTCGATCTCGAGGAGTCGGTCCGCGCCTGCGTGACGGAAGGGAAGTTACTCGGGTGAGTACACAGGCAGGTACCCCGGCGACCGAGATCGAGGCGCGGGTGCGCGCCATTGTCGGTGAGGTGCTGTGGGTTTCGGCGGACGAGATCGACGCGTCCGCGCAATTGATCGACTACGGACTGGATTCGCCGACCGCGATCGAGCTGACCATTCAGCTGGAGCAGTCATTCGGCATCGTCATACCGGAAGACGCTGCGGCACAGTTGAATACGGTCGGCGAGATCGTGCGGTACGTGCGGGGTGAGCAGTGACTGAATTGGTTCCCCAGCATCCGACGATCGTGCATGCGCTACTGGCCGACGCCGAGCGTGGTGCATCGGCACCGTCCACGATTTTCGTTCCGGAGCGCGGCGATGCCGATGGTGAAATCGCCTGGCGACACGACGATCTCGCGGCCGCTGCGGGACGCACCGCGGCCGCGCTGGCCGCGGAGGGGGTCGAGCCGGGAGATCGGGTGATGCTGTGTCTGCCCACCTCTCCGGAGTTCGTCACGGCGTTCTTCGGTGCGCTGGTACTCGGCGCGGTGCCGACCGCGGTGGCGACGCCGGGCGGGTTCGGTTCGGCGGATATCTTCCGCGACAAATTCACTCGGCTGCTCGGCTATCTGGAACCCGCGGCGGTCGTCGCGACGCGGTCGGTGCTCGCAGGGGGAGCACTGCCGGACACCGTGGCCGCCATCGATGGCGATGTGCTGCACGCCTGGGCCTGTTCGCCGGACGCGCCGACGCTGGCGCCCAGACTTCCCGAACCGGGAGATCTGGCATTCATCCAGGCGACCTCCGGTTCGACGGGAACACCGAAAGGTGTGCAGATCACCCACGCGAATCTGGCCGCCAACTGCGAACAGATCGCACAGGCTGCCGCGATGGGCGCGGGCGACACCTGGGTCGGCTGGCTGCCGCTGCACCACGATATGGGGCTGATCGGCGGATTCCTGACGCCGGTATTCCGTGGCATCGACGCGGTGCTCATGCCGCCGAGCCGATTCCTGCGCAGTCCGGGGGATTGGCTGCGTACGGTCAGCCGGTATCGCGGAACATTCACGGCGGCACCGAATTTCGCATACGGATACGCTGCCGCCCGGGTTACCGACGCCGAACTCGACGGCATCGATCTGTCGAGCTGGCGGTTCCTGTTCTGCGGCGCGGAGCCGATCCATCCGCCGACCGTGCAGAGTTTCGTCGACCGGTTCGCGGCCTGGGGACTGCCGAAGGATGCGTTGGTGCCCTGCTACGGCATGGCCGAGGCATCCCTCGCGGTCACCGTGAATCGCCCGCACGCGCCGATCGCCTACGACTCGGTGTCGCGCCGGGCGCTCACCGAAAATGGTGTGGCCCTGGACATTCCGGAAGGCGACCTCGATGTGATGCACATCGTCGACTGCGGCGCACCGCTGCCCGGTACCGAGGTACGCATCGTCGACGAGGACGGCGCGGTGTGCGGTTCGGACGTGGTCGGCCGCATCCAATTCCGCGGCCCATCGATGACCATCGGTTACTTCCGGCTGCCCGAAGAGACCGCGGCCGCCACTCGGGACGGCTGGTGGGACACCGGCGATATCGGCTACCTGCGCGACGGCAGGCTGCGCATCACCGGCAGGCATAAGGACCTGATCATCATCCGCGGCGCGAACTACCTGCCCACCGATTTCGAGCTCGCCGCACAGGAAGTCGCGGGTGTGCGCCTCGGTGGTGTCGCGGCCGTCGGTCATGCCGATACCCGAGGGCTCTCGGAGGAACTGCATCTCATTGTCGAATCCGGTGCGGAGGCGACCGAACACGATGCGTTGCGCCGAGCGGTGCGGGTCGCGGTGAGCAAGCGCACCGGTGTGCTGCCCGCCGGGGTCCGGGTGGTGCCGCCGCGCAGCATTCCGAAGACCACCAGCGGCAAGGTGCAGCGCGCCGAGGCCAGGCGGCTTTTCCTGGCCCAGGACGATCTGGTCGGTGCCGGAGGCGCGGCATGAGTGTGCAGCCGAAGTTCCACGGCCGCAGGCTCGGCGGTCCTGCGCTGCGACATCCACTGGGTGCGTATCCGGATTACCGCGCCGACCCGCTCGCGCTGTTCTACGAGCAGGCCGTCGCTCATGGCGGGAGCGTCCGGCTGCGGCTGGTGCATCAGCAGATGCATCTGCTCGTCGACCCGGAGCACATCAATCAGGTGCTGGTCACCGATGCGGCCAAGTACGAGAAGGGGATCAGCTATCAGAGCCTGAACTACTTGCTCGGCCCCGGACTCCTGACCAGCGGCGGCGAACTCTGGAAACGTCAGCGCGCCTTGATCAAACCCGCATTCTCCCGCCGTCACGTCGACACCGAGATTCCGCTCATGGTCGAATGCGGACAGCGGATGCTCGATCGCCTCGATGCCTACGCCGCGACGGGCACGGCCTTCGACCTGGTTCCCGAGGTGATGGGTTTCGCGGCCGATGTGGTGTGCCGCGCGGTCATGGGCTCCGATATCGACGGTGTCCTGCCCCAGATCGAAGACGATGTGCGCGAGGGTGTTTCGTGGGTGATGCGGCATATGGCCGCGCCCATCCAAGTCCCGCCGAATGTGCCGACCCCGGCCAATCGCCGCTTCCAGGGGGTTCGCGAACGACTACATCGCGTGGTGGACAGCGTCATCCAGCGTCATCGAGACGCCGATGCCGAAGCGACGTCCCTGCTGGCCCGATTGCTCGCGGCCCGCGATGATGCCGGGCACGCCATGGATGACGCGCAACTGCGTCACGAGGTGCTCACCTTCCTGCTGGCCGGACACGAGACCACCGGCGGCGCGATGGCGTGGACCATCTACGAACTGGCCCACAACCCGGCCGTGCTCGCGCGGGTACGCGACGAGATCGACATCGCACTCGCGCTGACCGATGGTCTCGACCGGGCCCTGCCCGCACTGGAGCTGACCGGGCGCGCGATCGACGAGGCCATGCGTCTGCACCCACCCGCGTGGGCATTCAGCCGCACCGCCGTCGAACCGGACTCTTTCGACCGCTTCGATCTGCAACCGGGCGCGATCGTGGTGATCAGCCCGTTCGTGAACCATCGCTTCCCCGAATTCTGGGATTCACCACTGACGTTCGATCCGGAGCGGTTCACCAAGGAGCAGACCAAGGCGCGCCCGCCGTACCGCTACTTCCCGTTCGGCTGGGGCGCGCATCTGTGCGTCGGCCAGCACATGGCGCTGATGGAGGTGCGGGTGGGCATCGCAATGCTGTTGGCGCGCTACGACATCGAACTCGTCAACGGGATGCGGGTGCGGGAGAACCCGGAGATCTCCAATACCCCCGATCCGGTACTCGTGCGGCTCACCCGGCGTGGGTCCGCGGTGCCGTCGGCGACGACCATGCAGGAGGCCGCGCAATGAACGGAACAACCGTCAGCGATACCGCACTCGCCGCCGATGCGACGATGGCGCCGCAAGTGGGCGCCAAGGCCGCGAATCTCGGTAGGCTCGTAGCGGCCGGATATCGGGTGCCACCGTTCGTGGTGCTGAGTGCCGCCGCGTGTGCGCGCATCCTCGAACCGATCCGCGGATCCATCGCCGACGCGCTGGATTCGCTCGATCACTCCGATCCGGCGTCGTTGCGGGCGGTGTCGGGGGAGATCCGCACGGTTATCCGTGCTCAGCCGATCCCAGCGGATATCAACACCGAGCTGAGCGCGGAGATTCGCGAAATCGCCGAGCGCACAGCACAATCCGGTGTTCGCCTGGCTGTGCGTTCCTCGGTGAGCGGCGAGGATTCGGCGACGGACTCCTTCGCGGGCCAACTCGATACCCTGCTGAATGTCGCCCCGGCGGACGTATCGGCGGCGGTGCTGGAAGTGCTCGCCTCGGCCTACTCGGAGCGGTCACTTTTCTACCGAGGACATCGTGGACTGGACAATACCGAGATCGACTGTGCCGTCCTGGTCCAGGTGCTGATCGACAGTGCGGTCTCCGGTGTCGCCTTCAGCTGCAACCCGCAGACCGGCGACCCGGGCGAGGCCGTCGTCTCGGCGGCCCTCGGCCTGGGCGAAGGTGTCGTCGCCGGAACCGTGGAGTGCGATACCTACTTCGTCGATGCCGCCGCGCGCACGATCGTTTCCCGTTCGGTGGCCGAGAAGCAGAGCCGGGTCGCGGTTGCGGCCGATGGTTCCGGCACCGTCATCGAGCAGATCACCGCCGTAACCGGCCAGGCACTCACCGACGCACAGGTAGTCGAACTCGTCGATACCGCAACGGGATTGGCCGATACCTTCGACGCGCCACAGGATGTCGAATGGGCCTATGACGCCGAGGGCGCGCTGTACCTGCTCCAGGCCCGCCCGATCACCGCGACCGGTGCCCGCGAAACCATTTTCGACAATGTGAACGTCGCCGAGTCCTATCCCGGTCTTTCCAGCCCGCTGACCTTTTCGATCCTGCGGAACGCCTATGAGCAGGTGTTCCGGGCCTGTCACAAGGATTTCGGCGCAACCGACGCCATCGTCGACCGCAATGCCGCGAGCCTGTACCCCTATTTGGTCGGTACCGCGCACGGGCGCATCTACTACAACATCAGCAACTGGTACCGGCTGTTCCTGCAGATCCCGGGTATGGAGTTCGCCATCGAAGGCTGGGAGGCGGCACTCAATATCGAGAATCGCTACCAGCGCCCGGCCGCGCCGAAACAGGGGCTGGCGCGGGCGAAGATGTATCTGCTGCGCTTGCGTATCGCTGCCATCATCACCGTTGGCTGGCTGCGGCTACCGCGGCGGCTGCGCGCGTTCTTCGCCGAACTCCAGGCCTTCACCGTCGATCTGGACCACCGGCTCGACCCGGAAACACCGGAGCGGGAACGGGATCCGGAAGCACTACTCGAATGGATGGAACGCTGCCTGCACGAACTCGTCCCCGCCTACGCGGTGCAGATCTTCAATGACTTTCTGGCCCAGCAGATGTTCCACGTCGTGGGTCTGCTGCTGGAACGCGAAGGCCTCACCGAGCCATCCGCCATCACTTTGCGCAATGAATTGTTCTGCGGCGAAGAAGGTGTCGACAGTGTCGACCCGGTCCGCTCGGCGCTCGCGCTGACCGCGACGGTCCGGGCGGATGCCGCGCTGCGTGAGCTGTTCGAGGGGCCACTGGAACCGCACGAAGTGTGGAAAGCCCTGGCACAGCCCGAATTCGCCGATTTCCGCGGTGCATGCCTGCGCCATATCGCCCTGTTCGGCGACCGTACCGTGGACGAGCTGAAGCTGGAAACCGATCCGCTGGGCGAGCATCCGGAGCGACTGGTTCCTATGCTGCGCAACTACCTGCGTGGCGGTCAGAACATCGACGACATGGCGGCGCGCGAAAAGCAGATCCGCCGCGACGCGGAGCGCACCGCGGCGAGGCTGTTCCGTGGAAAGCTTCCGCAACGGTTGGCGTTCCGGTTCGCACTCGGGCGGGCGCGCGAGCATGTGAAACAGCGCGAGAATATGCGGCTGGGTCGCAGCCGTTCCTTCGGCCTGGTCAAACGGGTATTCCGGGAATACGGCAGGCAGATGCACGCGGCTGGACTGCTCGAGGATCCGCGCGATATCTTCTGGCTCACCTACGAGGAGATCGCGGCCCTTACCCGGGGGACCGCTGTCGATACCGATGCGGCGCGGACGGTCGTCAGACGTAAGAGCGATCACGAGCGGTGGCGCGTCGAGCAACTGCCGTCGCGGATCGTCACGGCTGGAATCGCGGCCGTCGGTTTCAACGATCCGGGCTTCGACCATCCGGCTCCCAACGGCGATTCCGGCAGTGTGCTACACGGAATCGGTTGCGCGCCGGGCCGAGTCGAAGCTCCGGCACTGGTGTTGGCCACTCCGGAACCGGATGTGGTGGTCGACGGTCAGATCCTCGTCGCAGCCAGTACCGATCCCGGTTGGGTCTTCCTGATGGTGGCCGCCGGTGGATTGGTCAGCGAGAAGGGCAGCCCGCTCTCCCATACCGCCATTATCGGCCGTGAACTCGGCATTCCCACCGTCGTCGGCGTTGCGGGCGTCACCCGGCTGGTCGCCAGCGGGGATGTGCTGATTCTCGACGGCAAGGCCGGAACCGCAACCATCGTTCAGGAACACAGCTCATGACATCCACCGCAGCCGCACCGCACGAGACCGCGCACGGCGAGAACTTCAGCCTCGAGCATTACCTGGATCCCGCCGCGCACACCTTCGAACAGCGCTTCGAGGAATTCCGGCCCTATGTCGCGAACGCACGCGGCACCGGATTCGTCCTCCGTGAGATCACCGGGCCCGCGGGTCCGGTCGTACAGGTCCGCGATCCCGGCGGCGACGCGGTCCGCGAACTGATCATGTTGGGGTCGAACAACTACCTCGGCCTCGGCAACGAACCGGAGATCGTCGAAGCCGCCGTCCGGGCCGTGCGCGAATTCGGTGTCGGCCATGGCGGACCGCCACTGCTGAACGGCACCACTTCGGTGCACCGGCGGCTGGAGGAACGCCTCGCCGAGACCAAGGGCTGCGAATCCGCGCTGGTGTTCTCCTCCGGCTACGCCGCCAATGTGGGCTGGGTGACCGGTCTGCTGCGCAAGGGCGACATCCTGCTCTACGACGAGCAGAGCCATGCCAGCCTCTATGACGGCATCCAACTCGGCCGGGTCCGCTCGATGGCCTTCGAGCACAACGATCTTCGGCATCTACGGCACCGGCTCATGCAGATCCGCTGGCGCAATCCAGGCGCGAATATCGTGGTCGCCGTCGAGGGCGTGTATTCGATGGACGGCGATATCGCGCCGCTGCCGGAGATTCGGGCGCTGTGCGATTCCTTCGGAGCCTGGCTGACCATCGACGACGCGCACGGTACCGGTGTGCTCGGCGCGCACGGCCACGGCACTGCCGAACATTTCGGCATGGGGGCCGGATCGGTCGAGCTGTACATGGGCACCTTCTCGAAGGTGTTCGCCACCACCGGCGGTTTCGTGGCCGGGTCGAAGGATCTGGTGGACACGCTGCGGTTCTTCGCGCGCTCGTACATGTTCTCGGCCTCGCTGGCCCCGGCGGTCGTCGCCTCGGTACTCGCCGCCATCGATTTCATCGATGAGCATCCGGAGCGGATCCGCCAATTGCACGACAATGTCGACTACTTCGTGCGCGAACTGCGTCGAATGGGCTTCGCGGTCGATCCGCAGACCGCGATCATCCCGATCTTGGTGCCGCAGCGCCTCGCCGTCGCCGAGGTTGTCGCGGCGCTGCACGCCGAGGGCGTGTTCGTCAACGGCGTCGAATTCCCGGCCGTCCCACGCGAACAGCAGCGGCTGCGGGTCAGCATGATGGCCACGCTCAGTCGCGACCAGCTGGATTTCGCGCTGGCGAAGATTTCGGCCGTGGCCCGCCGCTTCGCCTTCCATCCCGAGCAAATCGGTCCGACCGAAGAAGGGATCCGCTGATATGACCGGAACCGAAATCGCCGCGGGCGGAACGGCTTCCGAACGCCTGCTCGTGCACGCGGCACTTGCCGACCCGAGTCGGCACGAACGCGCCGCGTTGGCGAAACTCGCCCACGAGATCACCGACTGGGCAGAGGTTTTCGAACTCGCCGAGCTCAATGCGACCGTCCCACTGGTGCACCGTCGGTTGGAGTCCGAGCAGCTTTACGACCTCGTTCCCGAGCTGGTGCGAGCACATTTCGCGAGCGTGACCGATCACATTGCCGCCGTGAACGATCGGCGCCTGGCCGGTGCCAGGGAACTGTTGCGCCGCTTCGACGAACGCGGCGTGCGCTGCGTGGTGCTCAAGGGCATGTTGTTCTCAGCGGAGATCTACCACGACCCGCGCTACAAGCGGATGAACGACCTGGATATCCTCGTCGAACTCGATCAGGTCGACACCGTTATCGAGATCTACCGGGAGCTGGGACTTTTCGCCACCTCCGAACTGCTGGGCAAGGCCCCGAAGGTCCGCGCCGAACGCTCACACCACCTGCCGTCGTTCGTCTCCCGCGACGGATCCCTCGTCGTCGGCACGCACTGGGGGCTGATCACGCCGTTGGCTCCGTACATCGTCGACTACGCCGCGATCTGGAAGCGCGTGCGGCGCATCGACTTCTACGGTGTGCCCGCCTGGGCGATGTCGCACGAGGACAACCTGCACCACCTCGGCATCCACCTGCCCTACTACAAGACCGGTGTACGCGAACTCGCCGACATCTGGAACCTGGCCCGCTACGCCGATGGCCTCGACTACGACCTGCTGGCCGGTGAGATCGCCAAGACGGGCAGCGAAAGCCTGATGTACCACGCTCTTTCGCTGGCCGATCGGCTCGTGCCCGAACCGGAGTTCGCGGCCTTGATCAACTGGATCGCACCGAAGATCAACCGCTTCACCCGCTACGACACCGCGCGCAAAACCGCCGATATCCATGCGCTGCTGCGCAGCCGCTCCACCCACACCTCGCGCATCGAAAAGGCCTACACCGAATTCAATATGGCCGCCGTCGCGAGCGAAAAGCGTGACCGCTTCGGCCGCCTGTGGTCGGATCTGCTGCTGGTGCCCGGTGACGAAGCGCGCAAGATGAGTTCGCTGCGCGACCCAGCGCCGCTATCCGATCTCGGTGCGCGAATCTCCGCCCCCTACCGGCTGACTCGGGTTTTCCAGCGCGACCTCGGCCGCTGGCTCTTTCCGGCGGCGCTGGCCAAGACCGTCTTCGATCTCGGTACCGCCTATGGTTCGGAGCTGGCGAGCCGGGCCGGAATCGGTACCGCTGCGACCGGACGTCCCGGCATCGACGAATACGCGGCCCAGCTGGGCCTGACCCGCGCCGATCTCCAAGCGGTACTGGACAGCCAGGAATGAAGCGCACAGTGCTGTGGGACCTGGACGGCACCTTGGTGCGGTTGCATCGGCGCCGGTTCAAGGCGCTGATGCCGCTGGCTGCCGCGCAGGCATTTCGCGAGTTGACCTCACCGCATCGTTTTCTGCGCGTCCTGCCCGGCGTGCTGAAGCAGGTTCGAGCCAACGACACCGAGCACACCAACACCGACCTGATGGTCCGACTGCTCGCCGAGCGGCTGCGGGTCGCACCTGATGCGGTGGCGAGTCAACTGAAGAGCCTGGCGGAGACGGGTTTTCCGCGTCTGCGCGGTTGCTTTCCGCTGGAGCCTCGGGCACTGGATACGGTGACCCGGCTCCAGGAATCGGGCACGGTACAGGTCGTTGCGACCAATCCGCTGTGGCCGGACAGCACTGTCAGCACCCGGCTCGGCTGGGGCGGCTACGACCCGTCCGTGTTCACCTTCCGCACCAGCGGCGAGAACATGCGCCGCTCGAAACCACGTATCGAGTTCTACCGCGAACTGCTCGACCGGCTCGGCGCGGAACCGGGGGAGTGCGTGATGATCGGCAACGACGCCGCCAACGACGCACCGGCGGCACTTCTGGGGATCCCCGTATTCCTCGTGAACGTGCCGGAATCTGCTGTTCCGCAGAAATATTCGGGCCTTGTAAGTACGGGGGACTGGCCTCGGCTGCGCGAGTGGCTGGGTATCGAGGAGAAATCATGCTCGTCGTCCTGAATCCACAGTCCAATGCCGGGACCGCGCTGCAGCGGTGGCGTCCGGTAGAAGGCGTGCTACGCGAACGGAATACCGATCTCACCGTCGAAATGCCCAGTGACGCAGAACAAGCCACGAAACTGGTCCAAGCGAGCCTCGAGTCGGATCCACCCGAGGTGATCGTAGCGGCGGGCGGCGACGGCATGGTCAATCTGGTCCTCAATGCGATTATGGATCCGGCGACCGACCGACCGCGACAGGGCGCGGAATCGGTCGCACTCGGCGCGATCGGTCTCGGCAGTTCCAACGACTTCCACAAACCGGGGCGATCGAGCATCGCCGATATCCCGGTCCGGCTCGGCACACCCGAGCTCGTCGACGTCGGCAAGGCCACCATGCTGCTTCCGGACGGCACCCGAACAGTCCGATACTTCCTGCTCAATGCGAGTATGGGACTCGTTGCGGCGGGTAATCATTCGTTCAACCACGCGCGCGGGCTGATCGGCTGGCTGAAATCCCGCAATGTCGAGGCGGCCATTATCGCCACCGCGCTGAGCAATATCGCCACCCACAAGCCGCTGGCAGTCCAACTGCGCGGATCCGACTGGGTGCACGCCGCACCGATCACGAATGTGGGTGTGCTCAAGAGCGTGCACTTCGCCGGTGGCATGTACTACGACACACCGGTCACCCGTGCGGACGGCATGTTCGACGTGAATATCTGGAAAGCCGCCGGGCGGGCGCGGATTCTGGGGCTCATCGCAGGTCTTTACCGCGGCAAGTTCCGGGGTTCGGCGCTGGCCACCTGCCGTCGCGACACCGCGGTGGAACTGCGGCCCGCCGCACCCGCACCACTCGAACTGGATGGCGAGATCACGATTGTGGAATCGGCCCGACTAGAAGTGCTGCCGCGCATATTGCGGGTGTGTGCGCTGTGACCGTTGTCCTGGTGACCGGGGCCGCCCACGGCATGGGCGCGGCGACCGTCGAATACCTTGCGCGCGTCGGCTATACGGTCGAGGGCAGCGACAAGTTCGCGCGGGATGGCGTGCGCGCGGTCGACGTCCGCGATACCGAAGCGGTGCGGAGTTGGGTGAAATCCATGCACGCGCGGCACGGCCGCATCGATGCGGTGGTCACCTTCGCCGCCTACGGCATTGTCGGTTCGGTGGAGGAGACCGATCCGGACGAGGCCGCCGCACTTATCGACACCAACGTGATCGGCACTCACCGCGTGCTGCGCGAAGTGCTGCCGATCATGCGTGCGCAGGGCCACGGCCAGGTGATCGTGGTGAGCTCCGGTGCGGGCGCGATCGCCGAGCCCTATGGCGGCTGGTATTCGGCCACCAAGGCGGCCGTCGAACGTCTCGGTGAGGCGATGCGGATGGAGACCGCGGGCTTCGGCATCCACGTCTCGGTCCTCGCGCCGGGGTGGACGGTTACCCCGATCATCGATTCGGCTGCGCGCGTTGCCGATCCGATCGAGGCATATACGCCGGATCGGACTTCGGTGCTGTCGCGCGTCACCGGATATCTGGAGCACGGACAATCCGCGGAGGTGGTAGCCAGGAAGGTGCGGACAATCCTGGAAGCACCCGAACCGCGTCAAACCTACCTGTGCGGCAGTGACGTTCGGCTCTCGTTCTGGACCCGGCGATTCACGCCCGCTCGGGTCTACGAACGGCTCGTTCGCCGCTACTACGGCCTTTGACAGGAGCATGCACGGGCAGTGCCGGTAGTATCACCTCGGCCGCACGGCTCCCGAGAAAGCGGGGGCTTGTCCGGTACGTGCCGTTCGCTGGATGGTTTTCGCAGTAGCCCATCTGCCGACGACACGGCAGGAGAGGCAGCGATGACCAACCGATAGGGGCAGGCGATGGCACCGGCTCTGAGATGTCTTGTCTGGGAACTGGACAACACCCTCTGGGATGGTGTCGTCTGCGACGCGACCAGCAGCGCACCACGTCCCGCCGCCCTGCGCACGCTGCTGAAGCTCAGCGAGCGCGGCATCTGGCACGCCGTAGCCAGCCGCAGCGACCGCGACCTCACCCTCAAAAAGCTCTACCGCCACGGTCTCTACGACATGTTCTCGGCCATCGAGATCGGCTGGGGCCGCAAATCGGCGTCGCTATTGCGGATCGCGCACACCCTCGGCCTGGAACTGGACACCATCGGTTTCATCGACGCCGAACCGGTGGAGCGAGCCGAGGTCACCCGCGCACTCCCGCGCGTGCGCTGCTACGCCGCCCGCAACGCCGATGTGCTCCCCGCACTTCCCGACTTCCGCCCGGTACTGCGCACGGGTCCGTCGCCCACGCCGCCCATGGGTTTCGCAAGCGTCCGGGGATAACGGGAGTCGTTTGGTGAGCGGTCCGCTCACCGATCGGACGCGGGCCTACTGGCCGTTGGCCTTCGGCTCCGAAGGCTGCCCTGATCGGGCTACCGGCTTCGTTGCTCTGTTCGCGGTTTCAACCTACTGGCGGAGGGCCACATTACCCGACCCGGTTCTGAGGAGGCGTCACCACCGGCTGCAACCTGCACGGCTTGCCCGGCGCCCCCAGGCACAAAGACGCCCGGATACCGCGCCGCCGCTGAAACTGCTGTGGACTCTGGGACGCTTGTCGATGTCGACGCCATGGGGCGCTGCGGGGCCAGAGTCACTAGAGTCCTTTGTCGTAGCGGTTCGAGTTGTGCGGCCGGGACGGCCGGGGAGGAGTGTTGACGATGGTGAATCCGATGCCGCCGGGTCAGCCGGGTGGGTACGGGTTGCCGGGCCAGGCGAATCCGTATGGGGGTCAAGTGAACCCGCAGCACAGTCAGCCGCATCCCTACGGCGCGCCGCCGCCCGGCGTGCCGTATCTGGTGCCGTCCGCGCCCGGTTACAGTCCGCCGAGCCGCCCGCCGAGCGGCGGCGCGATGGAGCGGGTTGCGGGCGGTCTGCTGCTGGTCGCCGCGTTGCTCGCCATCGTCTTGCGGGTGGCCAACGCGTTCTCCTCGAGTTCGCGTTTCCTCTGGTCCGACATCCTGTTCGTGCTGATGATCCTGCTCGCGATCCTGACCGGTATCTGCGCGCTCGCGGGGATGGGCGCGCGATATCCGGTGCTGCGCGCGCTCGCGGCGGTGGCTGCGGGCATGCTCTTGTCCGGCATGGTGGAAGCGATGCTCAGTGCCGCACAGTTCGAATTCCTCTTCGAGGACGCCTTCTGGTTGTCCATCCCGTGCGCGATCGCGGCATTCGCCGCCACCCTCGCGACGGTGGTCGCCGCTGCGGCGGCGCGGACGCCGCCCGCGCCTGGAGGCCCCGGCGGCCAAGGGCCGCACCAGTACCCGCCCTGGAACCAGCCGCCGCGCTGAGTCCGTCCGTACGCCGCTCGGCCGCCGTCCCCCTACTCTCGGCCCTCACCCTGCCACTCGCCTTTCAGGACAATGCGATTCCCGCCATTGTTGGTGCATTGCTGTGGGGTGCGGTGCTGGGCGTCCAGGAATCGCATTCCGCGCGACGGTTGCCGATTTGGTCCCCGCGCACCGACCCGGCACACCGTCTATGGTGTTTTCGCCGCCGGTTCGGGTCTTGCCGCCTTCGTCGGAACCGCGCCTCAGGCACTGCTCTGTACTCGGTCCCTGACCGCGTCAGCGTTACTGCTGCCATCCAACTCATAGCGCTGCTCGTCTTCGTAACCAGCAGGCTTCGCCTCGGCGCGTCGAGTCGACGCGTGTGACCGATCCGCTACCGCACTGACCGGAGGAATCCGTCGATGTGGTCGAATGTGGCCTCCGGCTGTTCCAATTGGGGCAAATGCCCTGCCGCACGGATGATTTCGAAGCGGGCGTCGGCGAAGGCGGCGGCATAGGCCGCGCCGTAGGCCGGAGTGACGATGCGATCGCTTTCACCCCAGAGCAGCAGGGTGGGGGTGGTGACGGCGGTGAGTCGGGGGAGTAGTCGGGGATTGTGCATGTACGGGTCGGCCGCATAAGTCCGTAGTGCGGCCATATTCCCTTGGCGCATGGCCGATTCTGCGGCGGGAATACCAGCGGGATCTTGGTAGAAGCGCGCGGGGTCGTGGTACGAGTGCTCGGCCACGCCGCGGGCGTCGAGAGCGAAGAAGTCGGTGATCGGTTCGTCGTCGAACCATACGCCGGTCGCATCGATCAGCACGAGTCCGCCGATGCGGCGGTCGTGATCATGGACGGCCATTTCGGCGGCAATCCAGCCGCCGATCGAGGAGCCGACGACGAGAACGTCCTGCAGATCGCGATCGTGGAGCAGGTCCAGGTAGGCGCGTGAAAGATCGCCGATGCTGTCGAATGTCAACGGTGTGCCATTCCAACCCGGATGGGTCGGTGCAATGACATGAGACGAGCGGGACAGGTGCTCGGCGATACCGGCCACCGAGGCGGGCCCCGCGCCGCCGTGTAGGACGAGAACTGTTGGGCCGCTGCCTGATTCGGCGATGGTGAGGGGCGGTTGCGGCTGGGTGTGTGCGGTCATCGTCGAGCTCCCCGATCCAGTGACTAAACATGTTGATATAAACAAGCTTAGTCATACTGCTAGGGTCATGTCCATGCCTGGTGATCTGCAAGCCCTGGGACGCGCCGTCAAACAGGCGCAGTACCGCCACCACCGTGCGTTGGACAATCGGCTCGCGACCGTAGGAACCACCCTCGCCCAGTGGGACGCCTTGCGCGCCATCGACCGCAATCCCGGTTCCACCGCGCGTGCCTTGGCCGAGGAGACATTCCAGAGCGAGCAGGCCTTCGGCACCCTCGCGAACCGGCTTGTGACACGCGGTCTCATCGAACGCACCCCCGGTCGCGGTCGCGCCATCGAACACCGGTTGACCGTCGCGGGCGAGCAGGCCCTGCGCGCTGGTCATCGGGTCGCGAACGAGGTATTGACCGAATCCTTCGCCGCATTGTCCGCGGGCGAACGCGCGACCCTGCTCGACCTGCTCCAGCGAATCGGCACGCACGGATAATCACCCTGCTCGGCGTGGTCGGCAGCGGTGGCGATGCGGGCGGGGAATGATGTGGCCATGGTCAATGATCCGAACGGTCCCGATATCAAGCCGCGTAGTCGCGATGTCACCGATGGTCTGGAGAAGACGGCCGCGCGCGGCATGTTGCGGGCGGTGGGCATGGACGACGGCGACTGGGGGAAGTCGCAGATCGGGGTGGCCTCCTCGTGGAACGAGATCACGCCGTGCAATCTGTCGCTGGACCGGCTCGCCAAGGCGTGCAAGGAGGGGGTGTTCGCGGGCGGCGGGTATCCGATGGAATTCGGGACCATTTCGGTCTCCGACGGCATCTCCATGGGACATGAGGGCATGCATTTCTCCCTGGTATCGCGGGAGGTGATCGCCGACAGCGTGGAAACCGTCATGCAGGCCGAGCGGCTCGACGGTTCGGTGCTGCTGGCCGGATGCGATAAATCCTTGCCCGGCATGCTGATGGCGGCGGCGCGGCTGAACCTGGCGAGTGTGTTCCTGTACGCGGGCTCGATCCTGCCCGGAATCGCGAAACTCAGCGATGGCAGCGAGCGCGAAGTGACGATCATCGATGCGTTCGAGGCGGTCGGCGCCTGCTCGCGCGGTTTGATGAGTCGCGAGGACGTGGACGCCATCGAGCGCGCCATCTGTCCGGGTGAGGGCGCCTGCGGCGGCATGTACACGGCCAACACCATGGCGAGCGCGGCCGAGGCATTGGGTATGTCGCTGCCCGGCAGCGCGGCACCGCCCGCGACCGATCGGCGGCGCGACGGCTACGCGCGGCGCAGCGGTGAGGCGGTGGTGGAATTGCTGCGGCGGGGAATCACGACGGCCGACATCCTCACCAAGGAGGCCTTCGAGAACGCGATCGCGGTGGTCATGGCGTTCGGCGGCTCCACCAATGCCGTACTGCATCTGCTGGCGATCGCCCACGACGCGAAAGTCGATCTGGCACTCGCGGACTTCGCGCGCATCGGCCGCAAGGTGCCGCACCTCGCCGATGTAAAGCCCTTCGGGCGGCATGTGATGACCGATGTCGACCGGATCGGCGGCGTGCCGGTAATGATGAAGGCACTGCTCGATGCCGGACTGCTACACGGCGACTGCCTGACCGTCACTGGGCGCACGGTCGCGGAGAACCTCGCCACCATCGTCCCGCCGGATCCCGATGGAAAAGTGGTGCGGGCCATGGCATCTCCGATCCACCCGACCGGTGGCATCACCATCCTCGCCGGATCGCTCGCGCCCGGCGGCGCGGTGGTCAAGTCGGCAGGCTTCGATTCCGACGTATTCACCGGTACGGCACGGGTTTTCGATCGCGAGCGGGCGGCGATGGACGCGCTCGAGGACGGCACGATCACCGCGGGCGATGTGGTGGTCATCCGCTATGAGGGCCCCAAGGGCGGTCCCGGCATGCGCGAGATGCTCGCGATCACCGCGGCCATCAAGGGTGCGGGCCTCGGCAAGGACGTGCTGCTGCTCACCGATGGCCGCTTCTCCGGCGGCACCACCGGTCTCTGCGTCGGCCATGTCGCTCCGGAGGCGGTCGATGCCGGGCCGATCGCGTTCGTCCACGACGGCGACCAGATCCGCCTCGACGTCGCCGCAGGCACTCTCGACCTTCTCGTCGCCCCCGAAGAACTCGACCGCCGCCGCGAAGGCTGGAAACCGCTGCCGTCGCGCTACACGCGCGGCGTGCTCGCCAAATATTCGAAGTTGGTCGGCTCGGCGTCCTTCGGTGCGGTCTGCGACTGAAGCAGGAGTCGTCCGTTGGCTGGATGAGTCACATGGTGGTTCGGACGCATTCGGTAAGCGACCATTCGGCTCGCCTGCACGATAAGCCCATCTGTCGTACCGAGGTCTCGGAATCTTTGCGACGCGTGGCGGCGCGCGCGCCGAGTATTCGAAGTTGGTTGGTCGGCGTCCCTGGGTGTCGTCTGCGGCTGAAGTCGCCTTCGTCAGCTGCGTGGCGGTGTGCTGCGCGACGCCTGAATTTGCCCTGGCTCAAGGCAATTCGGGAAGGATGGCGATCTCCACGTGCCGCAGGCGGGCCGGATCGGCGATCACCTCGTAGCCCGCGATCCGGTCGTCCTGGACCGTAACCGCAAGCGCGAGTAGCAGTTTGCCGCGCGGCGCGACAATGATGCCGACCGCGCCGTCGACCAGCGCGAGCGTGGCGACCTGAGAGCGGCGGCGCAGGATGACGGTCTCGCGGGCCACCGCCTGCGCACCCCGCGCGACCGGTGCCATACCCGAGGGCAGTGCGGCCGGATCGGCCGTACGCACCACATCGGGCGCGAGGACCGCGAGCAAGCCGTCGAGATCACCACTGCGAGCGGCGGCGAGGAAGGCATCCACGACATGCCGCTGCTGCGCGAGTTCGGCGGTGGAAGCGCTCGCATCGCCGTGCGCCCGCCCGCGGGCCCGGCTGGCGAGCTTCTTGGTGGCGACGCTGGTGCGCCCGACGATCGGCGCGATCTGATCGAAGGGAACGGCGAACATATCGTGCAGCACGAACGCCACCCGCTCATCGGGACCGAGCGTATCCAGCACCACCAGTAGCGCGCGCCCGACCGAATCGATCAGCACCGCTTCGCTTTCCGGATCTCGGTCGTAGGCGGCGTCGCCGAGTTCGGCGATCCGATCGATCGGATCCTCGCGCCGGGCGGCCCGCGAGCGCAGCATATCGAGACAGATCCGGGAGACCACCGTGGTCAACCACCCGGCAAGATTCTCGACCTCGCTGGTGTCGGAGCGGTCCAGCCGCAGCCAGGCCTCCTGCACCGCGTCCTCGGCTTCAACGGCCGATCCGAGCATCCGGTAGGCGACCGCGTGCAGGTGATCGCGGTGCGTCTGGAATCGTCGCGCCAACAATTCCTGTGCGTGCATCGGTCACCTTTCGGGTTCGGCATCCGTCACGTGGATAAGGCGATCAGGTGTCCCGCCCACGATCGCAGACCCGCAGAACCCAGCTGACCGGAGGGTAGTTCCCATGTCTGTCGCATATGTCGTCGTCACCATCCTCGCCGCCGTAGCCGCATTCGGCGCCACCGGCTTCGATATCGTCAAGGCGGACCAAGTGCGCGAGACGATGCTCGGCTACGGCCTCCCACAATGGACCCTCAACCCGTTGGCCATCCTGAAAGCCCTCGGCGGCCTCGGCCTCCTGATCGGCCTGGCATACCCGCCACTCGGGCTCACCGCCGCCCTCTGCCTGGTCCTCTACTTCCTCGGCGCGGAAATCACCATTGTCCGAGCCAAGCTGTACGCCGACATCGCCTATCCCATGCCCTACCTACTGCTGTCCGCAGCCTCCCTGGCCCTATTCGCCTACGCCTGACCTCGCCCCGTGCCCGCGATCGAGCCTGCCGTGCTGCCGGGTGCCGCGGCGCTGCCGGGTCCCATTGGCGCTGCCGGGTCCCATTGCGCTGCTGGATGCCACTGCGCTATCGGGTGTCGATGTGCGGCTGGAGGTTGTTTTACTGCCGGGTGTCATCGCCCTGCTGGGTGTTGTTGTGCTGGCCAGTGTTGTCGTGCTGCTCGGTGCCGCTGCGCTCCCGGATGTCGGCGCGCCGCCGGACGCCGCTGACCTGCTGGGTGTAATTGTCCTGCGCGGCGCTGCCGCACCACTTGCGACGGAGACCAGAAGACTCGCCTCGACGAGGCGAGCCACTGCGGCACAACACCAATCGGTCAGGCGGGCGCTTTGACATTCGGTGCGGCACAGCACGTTATGCACGCAAGCATGCAATGCGATATTGCATTGCATGCCATTTCGAGCCCGATCTGTGGCACGAACCCGGGGACCACGGATTCCCTTGCCGCCCGGCATATTCCGCCGCCGCGGAGAGTCCCGCGGGCCCGACCGGCAACAAGCCCAATGGTGGTGTATCGAAACCCTATGCCTACGGCAGCACGCTAACCATGCTGGATGAACTTCGCCGCTTGCTCACCGATGAACACACTCGGCGCATGCGTGTGCCCGCGGATAAGCAACGGCATCACCGACGCGTCCGCGACGCGGAGTCCTTGCACCCCACGCACTTCCAGTCGCGGCGTGACGACACTGCCCGCATCGGTACCCATCCGGCAGGTGCCGACCGGGTGATACAGGGTGTGCGAGTAGCCGTTCAGTGTCAATTCCATCGCGGCCTCGAGCTCGGCCGGAGCCTGCGGAGGGTAGATCAGCGGCCCGAGTGCCGCCTTCAGAGCCGGAGCCGCGGCCAGTTCGGCGCACACGCGTAAACCAGACATGATCGCGGCCCGGTCCGCGCCACCGCTATCGGAGAGATAGCGTGGGTCGATGACCGGCTTGGCGGTGGGATCACCGGAACCCAGCGAGATCCGGCCGCGGCTGTGCGGCCGCAACAGCACCGTCGCCAGCACGACCCCGTGCTCGGTCGGATCCACGAGACCCTCGTAGAAGAACGGCGCTGGCGCGAAAATCAGCTCCAGATCGGGCAATTCGAGATCGGACCTGCTGCGGATGAAACCGTAGGCCTCACCGACATTGGAGGTGAGCATGCCGCGGTGCCGGATCAGGTAGTCGAGCAGCTGACGAGGCTTCTCCGCCGTGAACAGCGAATCGGATTCGACGCCGTAGCCGAGCGCCGCGACCAGGTGGTCCTGCAGATTGGCGCCCACCTCGGGCGCATTGTGCACAAGCGGAATGTGATGGCGCGCCAGCTCGTCCTCATCGCCGATTCCCGAGAGCATGAGCAGCTGCGGACTATTGATCGCACCACCGCAGAGCAACACCTCGCGCCTGGCGGACACAGTCTGTGTGACGCCGTCCTTGCGGTACTCCACACCGGTCGCGCGTGGCTGTCCGGTCGGCGAGGTCTCGAAGATGATCCGCGACGCGAGCGCCTCGGTATAGACGGTGAGATTCGCACGGCGCATCGCGGGCTTCAGATACCCGTCGGCCGTACTCCACCGCCTGCCGCCGCGCTGGGTGACCATGGTCTCGCTGAATCCCTCCGGCTGCGGCCGGTTCGGTGGCTCCACAAGGAATCCGGATTCCTCGGCCGCGGCCAAATACGCCGCGGTCAAAGCGCGCGGACTGCGCTGCCGCGAAATATGCAGCGGCCCGGTCGCGCCCTCATCCGGATACTGGGCGTTCTCGACGGACTCGATCTTGCGGAACTGCTCGACCGCCGCCGAGAACCCCCACTCGTCCCCGGCCAGCAATGCCCACTCGTCGTAGTCGGCACGGAATCCGCGCACCCACATCATCGCGTTCATCGACGACGATCCGCCGAACATTTTGCCGCGCGGCCAGTAGATCTGCCGATTCTTCAGCTCGGGCTGCGGTTCGGTGAGGTAGTCCCAATCCATCTCGGAGCGGAACAGCTTCGCGAATGCCGCCGGAATGTGAGCGAACTTGTTCTTATCCGGCGGTCCGGCTTCCAGCACCACCACCGACACATCCGGATCGTCGCTGAGCCGGTTGGCCAGGACCGCGCCGGCCGATCCGGAGCCGACGATCACATAATCCGCGGTAACCCCTGCTTGCACTGTCCCACTCCGATCTGCACTGCGTATGGCAAACATACGAGCAAGACGCGGCCTCGGGTTCGGTTTCCTGACAAACCGGATGTTTCGCGGATCGGACCGGATTATCCGCGCCTGGTCAGCGGCGGTCGCAGACCGAGATGTTCGCGCAGGGTGGCGCCTGTGTAGGCGGTGCGATAGGACCCGCGCTCCTGCAATTCCGGAATCAGCCAGTCGACGATCTCGTCGAGTCCGGTCGGCACCAAATACGGCGAGATATTGAACCCGTGGGTCGCGCCGTGGCGGACCCAGCGGGTGAGTTCGTCGGCGACCTGGCTCGGTGTCCCGGCGAATCCGGACCGCCGCGAGGTCTCGATGGCGACCTGGCGCAGCGACAGATTCTTGGCTTCGGCCAGCGCCCGCCATTGTCGGGCGATCGCCACCGGATCCTGACCGTCGCGCTGTGCGCCGCGCTCGCCCGAAATCACTCGGGGCTGTGGGTCGTCCGCGGGCAGCGGACCGTCCGGATCGAGATCCGACAGATCACGACCCCATACCTGCCCGACCAGGGAAAGCGCGGTCTGTCCGGTGAATTGGCCCTCCAGCACCCAGCGCGCCTTCTCCTCGACCTCGGATTCCCGCTCCGCCAATACGATCTGGGTGCCGGGCAGGATCTTGATGTCATCGGCCGGTCGGCCCGCCCGTTCCAGGCGTGCCCGAATATCGTTCGCGAATGCGAGCGCGGCGTCGAAATGTGTTCCGTGCCTGGAGAAGATGACCTCCGCATGGGCCGCTGCGAAGTCGCGGCCCGCCGGTGAATCACCGGCCTGGAAGATCACCGGATGGCCCTGGGCGCTACGCGGCAGGGTCGGCGTGATCGAGACTTGGAAGTGCTCGTTGTCGCGGGCCACCGGCCGCACCGAATCCGGTGCGGCCCAATCGGTATCGTGGCGCGAGGTCGCGATCGCATTGTCGGCCCAGGCATCCCAGATCTCGCGTGCCGTCCGAATGAATTCACCCGCGCGCTCGTAGCGCTGCCCGTGGTCGAGGAAGCCGCCGCGCCGGAAATTCGCACCGGTCCAGGCATTGTCGGTGGTGACCGCGTTCCAGCCCGCACGGCCGCCGGACAGCAGATCCAGGCCCGCGAGTCGGCGGGCGAGATCGGCGGGTTCGTTGTAGGTGGTGTTCTGGGTGGCGACCAGACCGATCCGGCTGGTGATCCCGGCCAGCGCCGCCAACTGGGCAATGGCGTCGGGACGCCCGGCGATATCGGTATCGAGCAGCTTTCCGTTCTGCTCGCGCAAGCGCAGGCCCTCACCGAGGAAGAATGCGTCGAAGAGTCCGCGCTCGGCCGTGGTGACGATATGCCGAAAGGTTTCGAAGTCGATCTGCGAGCCGCTGCTCGAATCCGACCAGATGGTGCTGTGATTGACGCCCTGGAAGAAGACGCCGAAATGAACCCGAGCGTCGGGGAAAGGAACCTCGGACATCAGTGCTGATCCTTCGCATAACGGTTGATCGGCCGTGCCAGGCCGAGATTGGCGCGCAGGGTCGAACCCGGCACCGGGCGGTGCGCGATACCGGCGCGGAATAGAGCGGGCAGGATGTAGCGCGCCAGCGCGGGGAGGTCTTCGTCGATAACGGCGGGATGCAGGCGTACGCCGTCGACATGGTGAGCGAGTTCGGTGATGAGGCGCACGAGTTCGGTCGGGGAGCCCGAGAACGTCAGGCGCTCGATGCGGTTCGTGGCCGCGTACTTGCCCAGGTCGGCGAGGCGTTCGGCGGCCGTTGCGTGCGGAATGTCCAGGGTGACATCGAGTTCCGCGAACACCAGTGCACCGGTGGCTCGCGCGTGGTCCGCGGCGGCGAGGGTCTGAGCGAGGTCGGTTCCGGTGACCAGGATGACGTCGGCAGCATCGGTGTCATGTGCGAAGACGACCACCTGCCCCTGCGGCGGCCGCGGCACGATCGTCGGACCCTTCACCGAGAACGTCTCACCGCTGAAGTCGATGTAGTGCAGCTTGTCTCGGTCCAGGAATCGGCTCGCCGCGTAGTCGCGTACCACGGCGTCGTCTTCCCACGAATCCCATAACCGACGCGCGACCTCGATCGAATCCCGTTGTTCGCGTGCGAGTTCCGCTTCCACTGTGCGCGGCGGTCGTCCCCAGGCGGTGGCGGCCGCGGGGTCGGTCGTGGCGATCCACCCGCCGCGCCCACGCGAGGCGTAGTCGAGCGTGGCAAGTTGTGACGATGTGTGGAACGGCTCCGCGTAAGTGGTCGCGACCGTGGCGACCAGCCCGATGGTGCTGGTTGTCGCCGCGACGTACGAAGCCCGCGTGACCCCGTCTATCCGCCCCGCCGGATGCCCCGTAGGTGGCAGGATCGAATCGTCGAAGGTGGCGAGGGTGAAACCGGCATTCTCGGCCGCGCTCACCCGTTTGCGCAGTGTATTGCCGGTGAGCAACTGATCGGGCGCATGTGTGGCCCGCCGCCACGCGGCCGGGTGATATCCCTCGCCATCCAATTCGATGCCCACCGCGAAGACATTTCCGCTCATTGGTACGACGATCGTCAAACTTGACCGCCACCGCCATGATTTGCGTCGCGATGATCCGAACCCGGACCACCGACGATCGCGAGCTGGCGGTGATCCCGGATTCGCTTTCGAGCGAATCCGGGATCGGTTGCCCTTACCGCACTGCGCGCGCAGACAGCGCCGCGGCAACCAATACCGTGACACCCTCCGCAATGGCGGTGCCGCCCAACGCATGTGCGGCCGAGAGCACCGTACTGCCCGCGAGGCCGAGGAATACCGACCCGAAGCAGGCGATCCCGACCACGATGCCGAGCTGCACACTGGTCACCAGAATGCCGCTGGCATCGGCCGCGAGGGCCATCGGAATCCTGGCCAGGGTGCGGGTCATCAGCGGGCTGAAGGCCAGGCCGAAACCGATGCCCTGGATCCCGAAGACGACCAGCGGCAGCGGACCGAAGTCGGCGCCGTCGCGCAGCATCATGCCCAGCGCCACCATGGTGGCCGCGCCGACCATCAGACCGAACGGAATCATGATGGCGTGCAGGCGATGTGGAATGCGCTCCCAGTTCAAACTGGCCAGCGCGAAGGTCACGCCCATCGGGATGAACAGCAGACCCGCGTGTAGTGCGGTATAGCCGAGGGTGCTCTGCAGGTGGATCGCCATGACGAACATCCAGCCACCGAAGGTCGCCATGATCGTGAACAGCGTGCCCGCGGTGAGCGCAAGCCCCGGCGACTTCAGCACCCGCTGCGCGAACAGCGGTTCACCGTCGCGTGCCGCGACCGCCCGCTCGATGGCCACGAACATTCCGACACCGATCACGCTGGCACCCAACATGATCCATGTCCACACCGGCCAGTCCTGCTCATGCCCCAGCACCAGCGGCAACACGAGCAGCAGCACCGAGACGGTGAGCATGGTCAGACCGGCGAGATCGAGTTTCCGATCGAATCGCGCGGTGGCAGTGGGCAATACCCGCGGCGCAATCAGCAGAAGCGCCGCACCGATCGGCACATTCACCAGGAATACGCCGCGCCAGCTACTCCCGAAAAGGTCGGCATTGACGATCAAACCGCCCGCCACCTGACCGACGACCATACCGCCGGAAATGATCGCCGAGTACGCGCTGAGCGCCTTGGCCCTGGCGTTGCCGGTGAAATTCCGCTGGATCATGGTCATGATCTGCGGAATCATCGCCGCGGCCCCCGCGCCCTGCAGGAACCGGAATACGATGAGCGAGAACTCATTCCATGCCAGCCCGCAGGCCAGCGAGGCAACGGTGAACACCGCGAGCCCGGTGATGAAGGTATGGCGCTGAGTGAACCGATCACCCAATCGTGCACCGGTCACGAGCAGCACGGCATAGGCGATCACATACCCCGCGACGATCAACTGCAGCGCGGATCCACTGGTATGCAACGAAGTACGAATAGAAGGAATGGCGACATTCACGATCGAGGCATCGAGTACCGCCATGAACTGCCCGGTGAGCAACACCGCGAGCACCGCGATGGTACGCCGCGCACCGAACGCGACGGGTTGAATTGCCGATCCCGCAACGGCCGACGTGGCCGCAGCGTTGCCCGGCTGCAAGGTCTGAGTCATCTCATGAGCTTGCAACCGATCCGACACCAGTAACAGGAGTCCGATAACACTGGTACTGGCAACACCTGGATAGCGACCGGCGGCCGCTGAGAGGCCGTCGAAGCGCGGCGAGATATACACCGACGATATCGCTTTCGATCTCGAGCTCTGGTGTGCCGGGATATGTTCGTTCGGGCACAGAGAGGGGGACCATGACTGCAGGTGGTTCGAGCGCTGTCGCTCGATTCGGCTCGGCGCATGTGCGGATCCGCACGACCACGGGTCAGGTCGTCGGCGCGGGGTACCTGGTGGGCCCGAACATCGTCGCGACGTGCGCGCACGTGGTCGCGTACGCGACCGGCGCCGATCCGAATGACCTGCGGCCGCCGGACTCGGTTGTGGCGGTCGACTTTCCGTTGCTGTCATCGGCCGGGCCGCAGCGCGCGCGGGTGCGCCGGTGGTCACCGATCGCCGAGGACGGCCGGGGAGATATCGCGATCCTGGAGCTGGACGACGCCATCAGCGATTCGGTTGCGCCGCCGCCGTTTTGGCGTGCCAATGACCCGTGGGGGCGCGAGTTCCGGATGTTCGGCTTTCCGGCGGAGTTGCCCGATGGCGTCTGGGCGTCGGGTGAGTTCCGGGAACGGCAGGGCACCGGCTGGCTGCAGTTGCAGCGGGTCGGCGGTCAGCCGATCACGCGGGGGTTCAGCGGTGCGCCGGTGTGGGACAGCGGAACAGACGCGGTAGTGGGGATGGCGGCGGTTGCCGACCCGCGTGGGTACACCGGGACGGCGTTCATGATCCCGATTGCCGACGTGCTCGGTATCGACCCCTCATTCGTCCCCAATCCCTACCGTGGGCTGGAGCCGTTCGACGAGGAACACGCGGACTACTTCTACGGTCGAGACGACGACATCGAGCGGGTGTCGGCAGCACTGCGGCAGCGACCGCTCGTCGCGGTGGCCGGACCGTCGGGCACCGGCAAATCGTCGCTCATCCGAGCCGGGGTGATTCCCCGGCTCCGGGCGCAGGGGAGGCAGATCGCGACCTTCCGGCTCGCTGGCGAGGTGTCGCCGGGCGAGGCGGCCACGCCGGTCGTCCGAGCGGTGGCGCCACGATTCGATTTTCCGGACGACGGCGCGCTCTCGACACTGCTGGCGGAACAGGCGGCGCGGGAGTCGGGTACCGACGACGACTCGGTGGCGCGACTGCTCGAGCGCGTGCCGCCGGAGGGCTTGGTGCTCTTCGCGGATCAATTCGAGGATCTGGCCGCGACCGCCCCGGAGCGGGCACGTGCGGTACTGCAATGGCTGATGGAGCTCACCCGCGCCGATACCGAGGGGCACATCAGAATTCTGCTCACGTTGCGGTGGGATGCGCTGAACAACCTGATCGACGCGGAACTCGCCAGCTTTCTCGACGGGGCGACGGTGGCGCTGGCGCCGATGGGCCGTGACCAGCTCCGCGACGCCATCCAGCGGCCCGCGACCCGTGCGCCTGGCGTCGATCTGCAGCCCGCGCTGGTCGAGCGTCTAATCGACGACACGGTGGGCGAGCCGGGTGCGCTGCCACTGCTCGAGTCGACTCTGACGCAACTGTGGGATCGGCGCGGCAGCGCGTCTCTGACCATCGATGATTACGAAAAAGTCGGCCGCGCAACGGGTTTCTTCACCGACCGCGCTGAGCAGGTGCTGGCCCAGTTCACCGATCCGGTCGAGGAATTCGACGTGCGGCGCCTACTGAAGCTGCTCGCCGCACCCGCGTCCAGCGGAGCGGGTTTCGTCCGGTCCGTGGTGTCGATGGGTGATTTCCCCGAACTGCGCAGTGTCGCTGGACGATTGGCGCGTGACCGGCTGGTCGTCGTCGGCCGGGACGCGCAGGGAACCGACATCGTAGAACTGGCGCACCAGGCCCTCATCGACAACTGGTCGCGGCTGCGCGGCTGGCTGCAGGACGACCGCGACTTCCGTGCCTGGCAACAGCGATTGGAGCAGGACCGCCAGAAGTGGGAGCTGTCAGCGCACGACAACGGCGCGCTGTTGCACGGCAAGACGCTGGAGGATGCGCTCGAATGGGTCGACAAGCGCAAACCTGAAATCCCTGCAGCGCACCGGCTGTACATCGCCGCGTCCCGCCGCCTCCGCCGACGCGAGGTGCGGCGATTGTGGACCGTCACCGCGGTGGTCGCCGTACTCGCCCTGGTCGCCTCCAGCGCCGCAGTCGTCGCCTATCGGACCAGCCAGGCCCGGACGGCCCAATTGCGGGAGCAAGCGGGAATCAACCTCGCTCAGCAATCCGAAGTGCTCGGTAACACCGATCCGTCCAGGGCTCTCCAATTCGCGCAAGCCGCAGGAAGATTCGCTCCGGACAATGCGGACGTTCGAGCGGGTCAGCTGCTCGAGCAGGTTCGGCTCGGCTCATTGGAGGCCGCGTACAACGACCTTTGGTCCAATGTGACGACAGCGGACTTCAGCGCCGATACGTCGGTCTTGGCAACTGCCGAATCGAACGGCAATGTCACGGTCTGGACGGGATTTCTCACCGGACCGCCGTCGCCGTGGCGGGTGGCCACGGGGCCGAGTGTCATCGGCGTGCGCCTGAGCCCTGATGGCGGCAAACTGGCGGTCCTGGACAATCGTGGCGGCATCGCGCTGTGGGACGTGCCGACTCGATCCGGTCCCGTCTCTGTTCGGCCCGCCGGTGCGGATGTTGTGGGAAGTAAGGCGCTCGTCGCAAGGTTCTCCGAGGATGGCAGACAGTTGTTCATTTCTGTCGATCCGAAGCGAGACTATGGCACCTATTTCGGCGATCCCGATGTGGTCGAAAGATATGACCTGTCCGGACAGCCTCGACGGCTTCAGGACATTCCTGCCGATGGCATGGCGACACGGACGGTCGCACGGGTCGACTCCGGGAATCAAACCGTGTGGCTTTCGGAGACGGACGTCGATTTCAAGGAACACCATGTCATTTACGACCTGAGAAGCGGTCGGCCAGTTGGTGAATGGCGAGGGCGCGACGTCACACCCGACGGCCTGACCACAGAATGCGCCGATGACGCGAAGACCCTGATCATCCGCGGCGCTGACGGCGCGCAGCTTCGCGGGGTGCGGCTCGGCACCTGTCAATCGCTCCAGCTCGACAGGACAGGACAATTCGCGATCGAATATTCCGGCGAAAGCAGGGATGCGTTCGGGATCGCAAAGCTTGTTCACCTTGCGACTGGACTCGTGTATCAGGTCCAGGTTCGACGCAGCTCCAACGAGGCCGCCCCCGCGGTACACCTCACCTCGGCCGGTCCGCAGTTGATCTATGCGACGGGTGGCGGCATCGAGCGATACCGGGCGGCAGCAGAGTTCAACCCTGATTGGCCTGAGATCGCGCCCGACTATGTCACGTCCCTGTGGAGTCCCGACGGCCGTTATGCCGCGAGCGATCGCGGTGAGACGTTCGAGGTCATCGACCTGAATTCGGTGCGGCTTCTCTACAGCCTGCCCGGTTTCACCCTTCGGGTCTGGCCACACGCGATGCTGGCTTTCACTCCCGACGGGCGCCATGCCCTGATGTTCACCGGCTCTTCGAAAGCCGCCGTTGTGCTCATGCCTGCCTTCGACGAGATAGCTCGCTTACAACTCCCGACGCCCCCGGGTTTGGATCCGGCAGATCTATCCTTCATAACCTTCGCCATTCGCGACGACGACGAAGTGGCCGCATTGTTCGCGGGAGCCATCACGCGCTGGCGCATCGGCGACGGTCGACAGATCGGCGGTCAGGTCCCGCTCAGCGAGAACCTCGAGGATTTGCGGACTTCCGCGAAAGCGTCGACCCTCGTCGGTTACGCGTCGCCAGACTCTGTTGTTGTCAACGTCGCCACCGCGTCGCTGCAGGTGTGGAATCTCGAGAGCGGCGCGCTGGTTCGCTCGTTCGTTCCGCAGGGTAGACGTGTGGTGAGTGTCCATATGAATCCTGGGCAGGCCGATGCGCTGGTCCAGGACGACTCGGGTTCGTTGTTCCGCTGGAACACCGCCACTGGCGAGGCCGCGAAGTTGGACATACCGCCGGTACCGCCCGACTCCGTTGTCGCTGGATGGTCAGCGGATGGTCTTGTCGTGCTCGGCAAAAAATCCGAAGTCGAAGCGTGGGACACGCGCACAGGGACCAGCACGAAGTTCACCGTGCCCGGGTCCACCATGGTTTGGAAGCTGATCGGAACGACGCTGATCGGTCTGTCCGACCAGGGTCCGATCCGGATCAACCTCGACCGCAACAATATTCAGGAACGGCTGTGCGCGATCAGCAATCGCGATTACACCGATGCCGAACGCGACAAGCTTCCGCGCGGCGTCGACAGCAAGCCGCCGTGTGGCTGATGCGCGAGCGTTGAATTCGCTTGTGTATCAAGCTGCTTCGATGTTCGCCCGGAGCCGTTTGAGCGCCGCGTGCACGTAGGCCTTCACGGTCCCGTCTCCCACGCCCATGATCGCGGCTGTTTCGGCATAGGTGTTTCCCTCGAAGGCGCGCACGACTACTGCTTGGCGCTCGCGGGCGGGCACGGCGTTCAACGCGGCGATCAGTGTGTGCCGCAACGCGATCACATCGTCGAAGGCGAGTCCGGCACTGTCTGCCAGCTGGGCGATCCGGGTTTCGCCGTCGGGATCGACACGGTCGCGTTCGTTCGCGGCTCGCCGCCACGTGTCGCGGGTCAGATTCTTTGCGGCGGTCCAGATGTAGCGGCGCAATTCCTCGGCGTCGGAGATATCGGGACGCGCGGCGTAGACGCGCATGAACGCGGTCTGGACGATATCTTCCGCGTCGGTGCGGCTCCCGACCTGTTTTGTCACCGAAGCCAACAGCATGTCCTTGGTCGATTCGTATGCCTCGATGAGCAGTTCATCGAACGGCCGCGCCGAATCAGCGCCGCCCCGCCCGATCCGAATCACCGACGTCTGGGGAGCGCTCGCGAGCAATGACAGCGGTTCTCGCGCACAGTCCTGCAGCACCGCGCCCAGTAGCGCGATGAGCGCAACGTCACGAACCCAGCCGCCATCGTCTGTGGTGCTCATCTGAACCGCCTTCCGTGTCCTACTCGACTACAACAGAAATGTGCACGAAAAGGTTGGGTTCGAAATCGGCACAACCCTTTGCGCCCTCCCGGGGTTGAGGGGGGTATGAAACTTGATTCGGCAACACCTCAACAGCTTTCCGGCAATCCGCCCCGGGGCTTCACTGCTCTCACAGCAGGTGTATCGGCCTGCCTCGGTGCCGCATCACATCTGTTCGGAGTCATTCTCGCGGTCTTGATCATCGGATCGACTCCAGCCGATGCCGACCTCGACGGCGAGTGGCCAACTTGGTTCAAGCCGACGATCGCCCTCATCGGTCTCTTCGGGCTTGCTGTCGGAGTCCTGCTGGCCGTGGGCGCGGTCCAGCTGTTCCGCAGAAGGCCTCAGGGCCGGTCGCTTGTGCTGGCAGCGTGCATCACCAACATTTCGGTCGGCTGGATCATGCTCGCGTATATGGCAATTGCCGGTTTCGGAGATGACAGCACGGTCCGAGTGAAAGTCGGTCCTTCGATACTGGCCACGCTTGTCGTCCAGACACCAGCGATTATCACGCTCATCCTCGTCGCGGTTCCAGCGACCAAGCTTTGGCTCGATTATCGGCCCGCGCAGCCTCGAGCATAGGGCGAACGATGCTTCCATCGGCCGTGGCTCGACGACACCGACGCCGCACATGGTTGCGACGCCCTGGTGCGCGAATTGCACGTCGCGCTCGACGAAATGAGCTCGTCGAGGAGGCGCGAGCTCAGGGCAAGTCGAAGCCCATGGCCTCGGCCGCGGCCGAAGGGGTTGGTTGGGGCCAGCGGTCGTTCAGGTTCTGGGCGGAGGTCAGGGAGCGGGTGATGGCGCGATCGATGTAGAGGGTGCCGTCGAGGTGGTCGGTTTCGTGCTGGACGATGCGGGCGGGCCAGCCGGAGACTTCCTCGTCCAACTCGCGGCCGCGTTCGTCCTGGCCGCGTAGGCGCACGCGGGCGTGGCGCGCGACGACGGCCTGCCAGCCCGGAACGCTCAGGCAGCCCTCGAAGAATGCCGCGTGGGCGTCGCCGATGGGTTCGTAGGTCGGGTTGACCAGAACTCGGAACGGTAGCGGGACTCGCTCGCGAACCGCGCGCACCTCGTCGGTCACTTCGGCCGGATCCTCCAGCACGGCCAGCCGCAGCGGTATCCCGACCTGTGGGGCAGCCAGTCCGACACCGGGCGCGGCACGCATCGTCTCCCGCATAGCCCACACCAAGCGGTCCAATTGAGCCTGCGTCAGCTGTCCGTCGTAGCGCGCCGCGGGCGTGCGCAGCACCGGATCGCCCGCGCTGACAATGGAGAGTGGACCACCGAGCAGCGTCTCGACGAGATCGGGAAGCGGGATCGTCATGGTTTCAGCATCGCAAAGCGCCGCGCGGCGCAATGATATGGCCAGGCCCGTTGTCGAATATGGGCCGCCCTGGAATATTTAGCCAGGCTAACGTGTTACTGGATACAGGCGTCTTCAATCTGAACAGAACAACCGACGGTCGACATGCGATCGAAGGAGGCTGGCCATGATTATTGATACGCGGATGGAACAGGTCATGAATCGCATCGCCGACCTGTATGCCACCTATCCGGACATTCGCAACGCGCGACCGAAACCGGAGACTTTCGCCGCGATCCGAGAACCCGGAATGCGGCCATCACAGATCGTGGCGACGGTCGCGGCGGCCTATGCCGATCGCCCCGCGCTCGGGCACCGGGTCCTCGAACCCACCGCGGACGAGTCCGGGCGGCGCACGCTGCGACCGCAGCCCGAATTCGCCACCATCACTTACGGCGAATTGTGGGCGCGCGTCGGTGCGATCGCCGCAGCCTGGCATCACAATCCCGACAACCCCATCAAAGCGGGCGACTTCATCGCGACACTCGGCTTCACCAGCGGCGACTACACCACGCTCGATCTGGCCTGTCTGTATCTCGGCGCGGTCGCCGTGCCGCTGCAGGCAGGTGCGGCACCGAAGCAAGTGTCGGCGATCATTGCCGAGACCGAACCACGCATCCTCGCCGCGACCCCCGAAAACCTCACTACCGCAGTGGAATGCGTCCTCGCGGGCCCGACGCCGGAACGTCTCGTGGTCTTCGATTACCACCCCGAGGACGATGATCAGCGCGACGCATTCGAATCCGCCCGCGACCGCCTGGCGAACACTCCGATAGTGGTGGAATCGCTGGAGTCGGTACTCGAACGCGGCCGTACCCTGCCGCCCGCACCGCTGTTCGTACCCGACGACGACGCTCTGGAGCTGCTGATCTACACCTCCGGCAGCACCGGAACCCCCAAGGGCGCGATGTACACCAGCCGGTTGGTAACCGCGATGTGGTTGGCCCAGCCGGAGGTCGGGGGAATCGGCCTGAACTATATGCCGATGAGCCATATGGCCGGACGCATGTCGCTCTACGGCGTGCTGGCCCGCGGCGGCACCGCGTATTTCACGGCCAAGAGCGATATATCGACGCTTTTCGAGGATATCGGCCTCGTCCGGCCGACCGAGATGTTCTTCGTGCCACGCGTGTGCGATATGGTCTTCCAGCGCTATCAGAGCGAAATGGAGCGTCGCGCCGAACCGGGCATCGATCGCGCTGAACTCGACCGTGCGGTGAAAACCGAACTGCGCGAGGACTTCCTGGGCGGCCGATTCCTATCGCCCATCGTCGGCAGTGCGCCACTGGCCGCCGAAATGAAGACATTCATGGAATCGGTCATCGATATGGACCTGCACGATGGCTACGGTTCGACCGAGGCGGGCGGCGCCATCATGGTCGACAATGTGATCCACCGTCCACCTGTGCTCGACTACAAGCTGGTGGACGTGCCGGAGCTGGGATATTTCGGTACCGACCAGCCGCATCCGCGCGGTGAGCTGCTGCTGAAGACCAGCACCATGATTCCCGGGTACTACAAGCGTCCCGAGGTCACCGCGGAAATCTTCGACGCGGACGGGTTCTACCGGACCGGTGACGTCGTGGCCGAACTCGGAGCAGATGAACTCGTCTACCTCGACCGTCGCAATAATGTGCTGAAGCTTTCCCAAGGCGAATTCGTCGCGGTCGCACACCTGGAAGCCGTATATGCCAGCAGCCCGCTGCTCGAGCAGATCTTCGTATACGGCAGCAGTGAGCGCGCCTACCTGCTCGCGGTGATCGTCCCGACCGACGAGACGCTTCGCAGCGCCGATCCAAAAGCGGCACTGAGTGATTCACTGCAGCGCATCGCCAACGAGGCCGATCTCCAGTCGTACGAGATCCCGCGCGATTTCCTCATCGAAACCGAACGTTTCACCACCGAAAACGGTCTGCTCTCCGGTATCGGCAAGTTGTTGCGTCCCAAGCTGATCGAGCGCTACGGCCGGCGGCTGCAGCAGCTGTACACCGAACTGGCCGAAGGGCAGGCGAACGAACTGCTCGCACTGCGTCGCGAAGCCGCCGACCTGCCGGTTCTGGAAACCGTGAGCCGAGCCGCACAGGCATTGCTCGGTTGTGCGACAACCGATCTGCGACCGGACGCGCATTTCACCGATCTCGGCGGCGATTCCCTCTCCGCGCTGTCATTTTCGAATCTACTGCGCGATATCTTCGCCGTCGAGGTACCGGTGGGCGTTATCGTCAGCCCGGCCAACGGATTGCGCGAGTTGGCGGAGTATGTCGAGGCGGCACAGGGGTCCGGCGCGATCCGGCCTACCTTCGCCGCGGTCCATACCCACGGCGGCGTCGCGCGTGCCGATGAATTGACACTGGACAAGTTCATCGACGCGCAAACACTGTCCGCCGCGACGACTCTCCCGCACACGACCGAGACACAGACGGTGCTGCTGACCGGTGCCAACGGCTACCTCGGCCGCTTCCTGTGCCTGGAATGGCTCGAGCGACTCGAGAAGACGGACGGCACGCTCGTCTGCATCATCCGCGGCAAAGACGCCGCGGCAGCGCGGAAACGGCTCGACGATGCCTTCGACAGCGGTGATCCGGACCTGCTGCGGCACTACCGCGAGCTGGCGGCCCGCCGCCTCGAAGTGCTGCCCGGTGATATCGGCGAGCCGAATCTCGGCCTGGACGATGCGACCTGGCATCGGCTGGCCGACACCGTCGATCTGATCGTGCATCCCGCCGCGCTGGTCAACCATGTCCTGCCCTACGACCAGCTGTTCGGCCCCAATGTCGTCGGTACCGCGGAACTCATCCGCCTGGCAATCACCACGCGAATCAAGCCCGTCACGTATTTGTCCACCGTGGCCGTCGCCGACCGGATTCAGCCATCGTCCTTCGAGGAGGACGGCGACATCCGCGAAATCAGCCCCACGCGTGCCATCGACGACAGCTACGCCAACGGCTACGGCAACAGCAAATGGGCGGGAGAGGTCCTGCTGCGGGAAGCGCACGACCTGTGCGGACTTCCGGTCGCCGTCTTCCGATCCGATATGATCCTGGCGCACAGTCGATACGCTGGCCAGCTCAACGTTCCGGATATGTTCACCCGGCTGCTGCTCAGTCTGGTGGCCACTGGCATCGCCCCGTATTCGTTCTACGAGACCGATGACGACGGCAAGCGCCGACGTGCCCACTACGACGGTCTGCCCGTCGATTTCACCGCCGAGGCGATCACCGCCGTCGGCGTCGCGGCGCGCACAGATTTCCACAGCTTCGACGTCCTGAATCCGCATGACGACGGCATCTCCCTCGACGAATTCGTCGACTGGCTCATCGAATCCGGCCACCCGATCCGGCGGATCGACGACTATCAGGAATGGTTGCGCCGATTCGAGACCGCGCTGCGCGGCCTTCCCGAGAAACAGCGCCAGGCCTCGCTGCTACCGCTGCTGCACGCCTACAGCCGACCCGGTCGGCCGGTCCGTGGCGCCGTCATTCCGGCAAAGGGTTTCACCGCTGCCGTGCAAGGCGCGAAAGTCGGTGTCGAGCATGATATTCCGCATCTGACTCGCGCGCTCATCGACAAGTACGTCAGCGATCTGCGGTTGCGTGGACTGCTGTAGTCAGGTGAGCTCGAGAACGGTAATGGTGAGTCGAGTGGCGTAGTCGACCACCGCGTCGCGATTGGCCTCGACATCGCCGTCGAGCCAATCGAGGAACAGTGCGACGAGTGCGCCGGATATCGCACTGACCGGCAGCGGAATCCGGCCCGGTGCGGTAGCGAAGCGCGCGGCCTGCACCGGTGCCAGTTGCGCGGCGACGAGCGTGACGAAGGCGGGGAGTGCGTCGGCGCCGCGTGCCCGCAGGGTGTCATCGGCGAGGGTTTCGCGGAACATGATCCGGCCGCGGCGCGGATCGTCCGCGAAATACTGCGCCGCCGCGTCGAAAGCCGCACGGGTACGGGCGGTTTCGTCGTCGGGTGCGTCGGCCAGCCGCGTGGTGACGGCGTCGATGAGCCCGTGTGCGGTCTGGTCGTAGACCTCGATGAGCAGGGCTTCGCGATCGGCGAAGTTCTCGTAGAAGTAGCGCAGGCTCAGGCCCGCTGCACGGCACACCGCCCGCATGGTGGTCGCCGCCGCGCCCTCGCCGCCGAGCAGCGCGTAGCCGGCGCGCACGAGTTGTTCGCGGCGCTCGGCGGCGCGGCTGGCCATGGTGCTGCCGCGCCAGGTGGTGGCAGACGAAGTCACGGTTGGATCATGTCATGCGCGGTTGGACTCGCTGCGCGGGCGTTGTTCCAGCTTGCGGAGCAGGACCCGCAGCTGTTCGTCGGTGCTGAGGTACCGGTCCATCAGCACGTTGACGGCACCGCGCAGCAGGGCATAGGGCTCCCAGACGCGGGGTGCGATGATGCGCGGGGCGCGATGGGCGATGCCGTCGGCGACGGCCAGTGCGGCCTGGGCGGCGCTGATGCGCTGGTTGAGCGGCCAGGGCAGCATGGCATCGGCCGCGCGGCCGAATTCGTCGTCGTCGAGCGTGTGGTGGGTCATGGCGGTCTCGACGATGCCGAAATAGGCGACTCCGGCGGTGGCCCCGGATGCGGCGAGTTCGACCCGCAACGCGCGGCCGAGCTGTTCGACCCCGGCCTTGCTGATCATGTACGGGGAGCCGCCCATGCCGGGCGCGAACGCCGCGCATGAGGAGACCACGACGACGTGGCCGCCGGAGGCGACGATATCGTCGAGGGCCGGTCGAACAGTGTTGAAGACACCGGTCAGATTGACTCCGATGACCCGATCGAAATCTGCGGGGTCCATCGTGCGCAGGGTGGCGGGTACCGGGGTGATACCGGCATTGGCGACCACGAGATCGATCCGGCCGAAGCGGTCACGTACCGTCGCCGTGGCGGCGACCATGCTGTCGCGGTCGGCGACATCGGCGCGCAGTGGAACCGCGCGTGACCCCAATCGGGCCGCGGCGGTGCGTACCTTGTCCTCGTCGAGATCGAGCATGACGACCCGCGCGCGGCGGCGGTGCAGGATTTGCGCCAGTTCCGCACCGATGCCGCGTCCGGCGCCGGTGATCACCACCACCTTGTCGGCCACATCGAAGGTGTCATTGGTCGGCAGCAGCCGCAGCAGGTTCATCATGCCTCGATCAGGTAGGCGTCGGAATCGAATCGCATGGTGCGCTTGGCGTATTCGAAGCTCCAATTCGGATACAGCCCGGCATTGTGATGGCCGTCGGCGGTCTGATAGTAGCTGCGACAGCCACCGGTCACCCATACCGTGTCGCGGCTGCGCCGCTCCATCTCCTCGACGAAGTCCCGCTGCACCTGCGGTCGTACCTCGATACGGCGAAGTTCGTTGTCGCGCACATGTTTTACCGCGTCCACGATGTAGCGGATCTGGGCCTCGATCATGAAGATCGCCGACTGGTTCCCGGCCGCGCCGAACGGGCCGAGGGTGGTGAAGAAGTTCGGAAATCCGGTGACGGTGGTGCCCAGATAGCTGCGCGGGCGCTCGCGATACAGCTGTGCGAGTGTGCGTCCCCCGGTGTCGTGGATGGCCTCGAATATCCGTGGCGGCACACCGAAACCGGTGCCCCAGATGATCGTGTCGACCTCGTGTTCGGTGCCGTCCACGGTGACGATCGATCGTGGCCGGACCTCGGCGATCCCGGCGGTCTCCACCTCGACATTGGGCTTGGACAGCGCGGGGTAGTAGGCGTCGGAGAAGATCGCGCGTTTGCAGCCGATCATGTAGTCGGGCGTCAGCTTTCGGCGCAGTCGCGGATCGGGAACCTGGCGGCGCAGCTGCAATCGGCCCAGCGCCTCGAACGGATGACGGAACCGCTTGTCCACGAACCCGACCAGCCCGAATCCCTCGATGCCGGTGAAGTACGCGGCGCGGATCGTCTTGCCCAGCAACGGCATCCGACGCAAGAGTGTGCGCTCGACCGTGCTGGTCGCCCAATCCATGCGCGGGACGATCCACGGCGCGGAACGCTGGAAAACCGTGAGCCGTTGCACCATGGGCTGGATCTCCGGAATGAACTGCACCGCGGACGCGCCGGTGCCGATCACCGCAACCCGCTCACCGGTCAGATCGTGGTCGTGATCCCAGTGCAGGGAATGGAACTGAGTGCCGGTGAAGTTCGGGATACCGGGGAGGCGGGGGATCTGTGCCTCGCTGAACGGACCGATCGCCGAAACCAGCACGTCGGCGGTCAATGACCCCTGCCCGGTACGGATGCGCCACTGTCCGGCGGCTTCGTCCCACGCGGCGTCGAGCACCTCTGTGCCGTACCGAATATGTTGCGGCACATCGTATTTGTTCGCCACTCCGCGCAAGTAGTCGAGGATCTCCGGCTGCGTGCCGTAGCGGCGGGACCAATTCGGGTTCGGGGCGAAGGAATACGAATACAGCATCGAAGGCACGTCGCACGCACAGCCGGGGTAGGTGTTGGCGCTCCAGGTGCCACCGAGGTCGGTGCCGCGTTCGAGGATGACGAAGTCGTGGAAACCGGCCTCGCGCAGCTTCACCGCCAATCCGATACCCGCGAACCCGGCACCTATTACAACGATCGGTACATGGTCGGGTCGCGTGGTCGGCTGATCCATCTGCACTCCTCCGAGCGAGTCCCGCACTCATTGGAATCATCCGATTCCAATGGAATCAGATGATTCCTTTATGGTTGGTGTGTGTCAAGGGCTGATCGGTGTTATCCCAGTTCAACGGCCTGAAGCGAGGGTTGCGGCCTGAACTGCCGTGGCTGACCGCGCCTGGCCGGATAGCCTTGTGGGCATGCGCAAGCAGTCACCGAAGCTCTCGCGTCACGTGGACGCGTGGCTGGTGGCGCGCAGTGCGCGGGTGCGGCCGACCCCTGCCGATCGGTTCCTGCGGACATTGAGTGTGAGCGCCGACCACAGTCGCCTGTGGCTGGTCGTGGCGGCGCTGATGTCGATGGGTGGCCGAGTACCGCGACGGGCGGCTGTGCGCGGGCTCCTGTCGGTCGCATTGGCCAGTTCGGTGGCAAACGGCATTGCGAAGCCGCTGTTCCCACGCCGCCGACCGCCGGACGAGTCGGTGCCCTTCGTGCGACGGCTGGTGAAACCGCCGGTGTCCTCCTCATTCCCCTCCGGCCACTCAGCCTCCGCTGCGGCCTTCGCAACCGGCGTCGCCCTCGAATCCCCGGCCGCCGCGGTCGTCGTCGCGCCGATAGCGGCGGCCGTCGGCTATTCACGCGTGCATATCGGCGTGCATTGGCCCTCCGATGTGATCGCGGGCGCGGCACTCGGCAGTGCGATCGCCCTCGGTACCCGGCGTTGGTGGGCGCAGCGCGACGATGAGCCCGCCGAGCTGGGTCCGCGTGAACGAATCACCGCTATGCACAACGGATTCGGGCTGCTGCTCGTCATCAATACGGATTCGGGCAGCGGCGGCTCGGAGCAACTGCAGTTACTACACGAAAACCTGCCAGCCGCTGAAGTTCTGGCGGTGACCGATGACCTCACCGCCCAGCTCGACGAACGCGCCCGCCGCCACGATATCGCCGCCCTCGGCGTATTCGGCGGCGACGGAACAGTTTCGGCCGTCGCGGCCGTCGCGGTCGAGCACCGGCTGCCTCTGGCGGTATTCGCCGGTGGCACCCTCAACCATTTCGCCCGCGACACCGGGGTCGAGCGCCCCGAGCACACCCTGGCCGCACTGGAATCCGGCGACGCGGTCCGCACCGATACCGCCGAGGTGCGATCCGACGGACTCGCGCCGCGAACCTTCGTCAATACCGCAAGCCTGGGCGGCTATCCCGACTTCGTCCGCATCCGCGAACACTGGGAGCCGCGCCTGGGCAAATGGCCCGCCGCGGGAATAGCCATGGTACGTGTGCTGTTTCGGGCCCAGCCGCTACCGACGACCATCGACGGCACCCGCACCGCCATCTGGATGCTGTTCGTCGGCAACGGCCACTACCGCCCCGCCCACCAGATCCCCATGTCGCGTCCCGCACTGCGTCACGGCACCCTGGATATCCGATATCTGCGCGCGGACCTGCCGTTTTCCCGAACCCGCCTGATCTGGGCCACCCTCACCGGCACTCTCGACCGCTCCGCGACCTACGTCAACCGCCGCGCCGACCGGCTGACCGTGCACGTCGACGGTGGCCCGGTCGCGCTGGCCACCGACGGCGAGGTCGAGCACCGCGGCAACGACTTCTCCTTCACCAGCCGCCCCGCGACGTTGACGCTGTTCCGCCGGACGGAGCCGAGTTGATTCGGCGCGTCAGTCCGCGACCACCCGGATCGTCCGCATCGAACTGTCGGCGGCATCCGGCACCACCATTCCGGCACGAACCCCCGTGACCAGGTAATCGAGAACCGCCTCGTTCAGCCGCTCCCCGGGAACCGCGACCGGTATGCCGGGCGGATACGGCGTGAGCTGCTCGGCGACAATCCGCCCGGCACCGGCCTTCATCTCGACCGTATCGACGGCGCCGAAGAACGCGTCGCGGGGGAGCATCGTGGTTTCGAGTTCGAGGTCTTGCGGATCGGGAAGTCGAATCGCTTCCGGCGCGGGGATTTCCGGGGCCGCCGCGCTCAGCGACAGCAGCGCATCGAGCAGCCGCCTGGTGGTCGACTCGTCATCGGCCATCGACAGTGTCGCCATGATCCGGCGGTGATCGCTCAGTCCGACATCGATGCGCGCGTTCTCCCGAAGCCAGTCGGCGCACTGATAGCCGGACAGCCCGAGCTCGTCGACATCGATGAGGACCTGCATCCGGTCCAGGTCGTGCGAGGCCTCGGCGCCGAGCAACTCGTCCTCCAGTACGTGCAATCCCGGAATGTCCTCGATATCGGCGCGTAGTTGTCCGGCCAATTTCAGTGCGGCGCCGAGCAATTCGCTACCGTGCTCGACCATCTGACGTCGCCACCCGTCCAATGCGGCGTACACCATGACATTCGGGCTGGTGGTCATCAACAGATCGGCGCATGCCGATAGACGTTCGCGTTCGACCAGGTCGCCCTGCAGATGGAAGACCGAACCCTGCTCGAATCCGCTGCCCATCTTGTGCACACTGACCACACAGACATCCGCGCCCGCATCCATTGCCCACGTAGGCAATTCGTCGTGGAACGGCAGATGCGCGCCCCACGCCTCATCCACGATGAGCGGCTTGCCGCGCTCATGGCACACCTCGGCGATACCCCGGATATCGGCGCACGTTCCGTACGGACTCGGGCTGACGATCAAGGCCCCCGACGCATCCGGATAGCGCTCCCAGGTCTCGCGGATCTGCTCGGGCGACGGCGGATGGGACAGGTGCCGCGCCGCATCCCATCGCGGGGATATCCAGCGCGGCTGTACACCGGAGAAGATCAAACCGGCGACGATCGACTTGTGGCTGTCGCGCGCCACCAGCAGCCCCGGTGAACCTCCCGCGACGGCCATCATCGCCGCCTTGACCGACAGCGAGCTACCGCAGGTCGAGAAGAAGGCGTAGTCGGCGCCGACCGCGTCGGCCATCAACTCCTCGGCACGCGCCAGGTAGCCACCGCTTGCCCGGCGGTCGTCGAGTCCGCTGTTGCCGAGAACATCCGAACCGAATGTCTCGGCGCCGAGGATGCGTCGCACGCGTTCGTCCGCGCCGCGGCCCTGTCGGTGGCCGGGCGGGGTGAAACCGTATCGGCCCAGCTCACGGTATTCGACCAGGGCATCGAGTAATGGGGCTCCGGCATGGTCCATAGTGCCGATCTACCCAGGGGCGCAGGTAGCAAACGAACTCGGTGGCGAGTTTGCCCGTGGCGCGCTGGTCGGCCTTCGGAGGAAGATGTGTAGTACTCCGCCGCAGAAATGAGGTGCACGATGGGAAAGCTGGATCAGAATGTGATCGATCTGCTGACCGACCAGCATGAGCAGATCCGGCGCCTGCTCGAGAAGCTGAGATCGGGCCAGGACGATAAGCGGGAACTGTTCACCGAGTTGGTGCGCCTACTCGCGGTACACGAAACCGCCGAGGAGGAGGTCGTGCATGCGGTGGCGCGGCGCGCGGCTTTCGGCGCCGATGACATCATCGGCCCGAGATTGGCCGAGGAAAACGCGGTGAAGCACGCACTGGCCGACCTGTACGACATGGGTGTCGACCATCCGGATTTCGATGCGAAGCTCGCCGCATTCGCCGATAAGGTCTCCGCACATGCCGCACACGAGGAGACCGAGGAATTCCCCTTCCTGCTCAAACAGTTCTCGGTCAACCAACTCGAACGCTGGGCCGGCATGGTGCGCGCCGCCGAGAGACTCGCCCCGACCCGCCCGCACCCTCATGCGGGCGAGACCGGTCTGGCCAACCTCGTGATGAGCCCACCGCTGGCCGTATTCGACCGAGCACGGGACGTCCTTCGCGACATGCGCTCGCACTGAAGCTATTACCGGCACCTGGACACCGCTGGCGGGTCCGGGATGATCGCTGTCCGACAGAGCATCGCGCCAGGCACGAAGATTTCTGATCACCCGGGCCGTCTGCAGGACGTGAGCGGCTGGAAAACAGCCAAAAACGGTGAGCACCGATCAGACCATTCGCCCAGCTCGACGGTTCAGGTGGTGCCCGGCAGGGAGACGGCGCGAGTCCGGTCTGCGGCTTCTGCATCCGCGTAGCAGGTGATGTCTGTATCCGGCATGGTCCCCACGCTGAAGTATGTGTTGATCGCGTCGTTCACGCAGTTGCTCAGTTCGGGCCGGAATGTCATGTGGATACGGACATCCTGCAGCGTCACCATCCGTGACTCGGACATGTCCTGATGCAATCGGACGCCATGGGCATAAGGAGTTCGGGGATCTCCCGTCGCCTGCAAGATGAGCGCGGGCACCGAATTCCGGATGACAGTCGGAGGCTCGACCGGTCGAGGCCAGAAGGCGCACGGCTGCATGTTGTTCGCCAGCGCGCCGAACACCGGCTGCGTGGCGCGGGTCTCTTCGATGTTGCGCCAGTACCAGGTCGGATCAATCGGTGCCCCGACATCGCCGCAGGCGATCTGCGCCAGCACCGAGTTCTCGTTGTCGCGCAGCGCCTCCACGATGGCGCGAAGCCGGGGTGTTCGCGATGTAGTGGGCGGACCGCCCGCAGCGTCGGCGATCTCCCGCACGGTGGCGGCCATCGCTTCGTTCAGCCGGAAGTTCATCAGCAATCCGTGTAGGACGAACGGAAGCCAGTGATCGTCGATGGCAAACCCATCGATGACAATGGGTTGGCGTGCGGCGATTCGAACGAGCTCCTCGATCTTCGCTCGCACCTGCTGCGGAGTCGCACCGAGCCGGAACTCGCCATCCCGACCGGAAACCCAGCCCGCCCAGTCGTCCAGCGCGATCTCATCTGCTGGACCCCAATCCTGAACCAAGCCCTCCCAATACCGGTCCGGGTCGATCGAGCTATCGAGCACGACGCGGTCACTCCTCTCGGGGAACATCTGCGTGAACACGGCACCGAGGTAGGTGCCATAGGACACGCCGTAGAAGTTGACCTTCTCCTCACCCAGGGCGCCTCGCACAATGTCTATGTCACGCGCGGTGTTGCGAGTGGTGAACTGCCTCAGCTTGTTCGGATCACGAATCAGGCAGGTCGCGGCCATCCCCGCGGACTGAACGGTGTCGTGCACGAAACCCAGCGGATCCAGACCCGCCGACCGAATCATCTCGCCTACCGGCCACCCACACCGCGGACTCCGACCGGATTCGCCGACCCCGCGCGGATCCATGCCGATCAGGTCGTAACTCGCCAAGACCTCCGGCGAGAGCACATCACCGAGCAGATCCAGACTGTCCAGCCCCTCCGCACCAGGGCCGCCCGGATTGGACAGCAGAATTCCCCGTCGCCGCACCGGATCGCCGGCCTTCACCCGCGAAATCGCCACGGTCATCGTTCGATCGCCGGGATTGTCGTAGTCGAGCGGCACCAGTACATCCGCGCACTCGCCACCAGCCTTGTCGACATTCTCGACGCCGCAAGGTTTCCACTCGAGCCGCTGGTGATAGAACCGGTCCAACCCTATCGGGTGCGCGTCGTCCACCGGGCCCGCCTGGCTGTGCGCCGGGACAGCCATCAGCAGGGACACCGCCGCTACAGACATCGAACGCCAGAACAGGTTCACCGACAACAGACTTCACCTCTCGACATGAGGGATCACGCAGGTTGGTGCGACGTGAACCGTAGCCGATACGGCGGTTCGATTGTGGTAGCCCACACCCACCCAGGAAGAGTGTCAGAAGGATTCAGCCCCGATAACCCTCGCGGTAACCAGCGGCGGCGCGGTGGTCGCCACGTGTTCTGGGATAGCCATTTTCGTCAAGTACCCGCAGGCGAATGCGGATGACGAGCACGAATCCGGGCTACCCCGATCGAGGAGTACCGGCCCCCGTCGACCCGAGACCGCATAGATCGAGTCCCAACGCACTCACCCCGGCAGGATTGTCATCAGCAGTGGGAGCGGAGCTTCATGGAATCGATCAGCGGGAAAAGTGCGCTGTCGAATTTCCCGTCGGTGATCCAGTGGGTGCCGCGATGTGCGAAGGGCAGATTCACCACGAATTTGCCACGATCGCCGGGGTCGGCAGGCTGGTCCGCGACTACGAGATTGGCGAGGTAGAGGTCGTCTCGATCGAACAGTTCGGCATGCATGAGCCAGGCGTCGTCGCCGGTGGTGGAGATGAGGTTTGCGTCGAAGTGGGCGGTGCCGTTGGAACGCACCGTCCAGGTCGCGCTGTACATTCGGCAGTCGCCGCTGCGGAGTTCGTCCCAGGTGAAGGAGAACTCGTCGGCGTGCGCGGTGCCGGTCGGCAAGGTTGCACCGAGCAACCCCAGCGCCGCCACGGTGGCCAGTTTGCGGATCATTCGAATAGACATGGCGGTGCCTCCCGGAAGTCGTTGTGCGCCATGTCCTTACGATGACCACCCGCCGGTTCGAGGCCAACCGCTGCGTATCACCCAGTGATACGCAGCCGTGATGCGGCCCAGCCGATAGCTCGAGGCGCCGCAGGATCTTGCAGGGCTCAGAACCGTTCGAGCGGAGCTGCAGACTTTGATCGATGTGCACGATTCTGATTGATGTAGCGCACGGCCTTCTGACCGACCTGGGCTGGACCGAGGACTGGACCGAAGACCTCGGCGACATCACCACCGCTCGCAGCACCGAGTCCCTGATGTTGTTGGTGCCCTCGATCATTCGCAACCGCGGTATGGAACCCTTCGCGCTGACCATCGCCGCTGGCGACTGAAAAAGCACCCACTGCGATGTGCCGGTCAGTTCGGGCAGCAGTCCCCAGCTTTACGTATCGTTGCTCATTCCGTGCGGGAGCGGTACTCGTGCCTGTCGTTTGGTGCCGATCAGGACTTCCAGCGTGACCGGCTCGATGAGCGGTTCGTTCGGTTCGAGGGTTTGCAGTCTGTCGGTGACTTCTTGTTCGAACGCGGTGCGGCGGTTTCCGAGTAGCCGACGAAGCGGCAGCGAGGTCGAGTAGAGGTAGCCGATAACCTGTTCGATGGTCCAGGGACGATCGAATTCGTAGACCAGACGATCGACTTGCCGGAACGGTGATCGAGCCAGTATCTGCTCATGCGGCTGGTGGTCGGTGGAGGCGTTGAGGCGGCCGGGTAGTGGCGGCGGCATCAACTCCGCTGGTACGAAACGACGTTGGATATCTTCGACGGTTTGTTGCCATGGTGTGATCGGTCGGACCAGGCAACTGTCGTTGGCGAGCACGATGGCGCCGTCGCCGTCGACCATGCTATCGAGAGCGGTGAGGACTTGTTCGCGGTCCATCCAGTGGAACGAGCGGCCCATGGTGACCAGCCGGAATTGCCCGAACTCACCTGGAAGGTCGGTTGAGCTGCCCTGTGCCCAGGTCGCATTGGCGAGTCCAGCGGCCTGTGCTTGCTCGGCGGCCTCGGCGAGCATCTCGGGTTCGGGATCGATGCCGACTGCTTCAGCGACGTGGGGTGCCAGCGGGATGGTGAGTTGGCCGGTGCCGCAGCCCAGATCGAGCAGTCGCCCGGTGCGGTCGAGATGAAACCGCTCGACGAGATCATCGAGGAACGGTTGTGGATAGCTCGGTCGGTAGCGTGCGTAGTGCCATGCGGTTCCGGCGAACAGGCCTGTGCTGAACGGTTCGGGTGAGCTGGTCATGCTGATCCGATCTGGTGATGGCGGTCAACCGAGGTCTGGCTTGTTGCGGCGGCGGCGCAGTTCGTCAGTCGATGCGACGGTGCACCATCCGGTGTTGTGCTTGCCTTCGATCGCGCGCCGCGACAACCCTGCCTTGTCGTCGCGACGGATGGCCGAGTCTCGCCGCCATTCGGACTCGGCGTTGCGGCCGGCTCGTTCACGATGTTCGGCGGCGATTCTGGTCCGTTTCGGGACGGCGGCGGGCGGCCGAGCGGCGGATGCTGCAGCGGTTCACTGCTGCCGTCGATCGGCGTGAGAAGGCCGCTCCTCGCCAAGAAGGCCGGTGTCGCAACGGATCTGCGTGTCGCCCTCGCCGTCGTAGTACTCGGCGACGGTGCGAACGCCGCTTTGGGCCCATGCCATGTTCGGGTAAGTGTCGCCGTGGCGGCGTCTAGGACCTTGACGATGTGATTCAGCGGCACGTCGCCCGGCCGACCAGATCGATGCCATGCTCCTTGGCTGCGTCACAGTGTGCACTGCGTCAACCCCGTAGAGTGTTTCTGAAATCAATTGCCTAACAGTCAGGTTCGGCTACCGGGCAGAGGTCGAGATCCACCGTTGTCATCGCGACACACTCTCTCGGAAGAAGCCTGGGCTATGCGGGCTCGGGTTGCGTCCGCGCATGATGTCGACGGCGAATTGCGCGTATTCGACGGCGATTTGTTGTCGAGAGATGGGGCCGACAGGGCGGAACCACTGCGGCAGGGAGGTGCACATGGTGGCGACAGCGCGGGCGGCTTCGCGTGGGTAGCGGGTGGTGAACTCGCCTGCCCGGATGCCAGCGGCAACTTCGTCGTCGATCATTCGCTGAATGTCTACGCGCTGAGCAGCGACTCGGGAGCGGTTGGGTTCGTCGAAGCTGCGCATTTCGCTGGCGCCGATGAACGCGAGGTCACCACGGTACGCGTGGAACAGCGCGAGGGCTTCGACCATCTTGGCGAATCGTTCTACGGCGGTGACACCGTCGTCGCGGGCCGCTGGGATTCGCCAAAGCAGTTCGGACATTCCGAGGTCGAATATGGCGACGAGGAGGTCTTGTTTACTCGGGTAGTAGTGGTAGACGCCGGCGACGCTCATGCCGGCGGTGGCCGCGATGCTCCTCATCGTCGCGCCGTGGTAACCGGTTTGCATGAATGCCGCGATCGCCGCGTCGAGAACAGGATCGAGTACCAGGGGTTCAAAAGTGCGCCATGTTTGCCCATCACCGGCCGACCGGGCGGGGGATGAGCCGGTAGCGTCGGCGGCTGATGGTAGCCGGGTGGCGAGAATGTCGACGGTGGAGACGCCGAGTTCGGCAGCGATCCGGTCGAGCCGGTCTACGGTCAGTGGTGTCTTGCCGTTCTCGACGGCACTGAGGGTCCCGGCGCTGACGCCGATGAGGCGCGCCAGTTCGCGCAGCGAGACTCCAGCCGCCGTTCGAGCCCGGCGCACCAGATGACCCGCACCGGTGTCGCCCGAACCTGTACGTGCGCTCTCATGTTCAGGCATGCTGAACACCATACATCACCTTTTCTATCGGATTGCAGAAGTACCAGCTGGTGTCTTGACATCCTTTCGAAGTGCAGTGACGATAGTCACCATCTGAACAGCTACCTATCGAACGTACGGTTAATGTTCACATTAAGCAGGAACCGGAAGGATGCGCGATGGCCGAGCCAGCCCTTATGGACTCGCTATCGGATTCGCCGACGGACTGGGGCAAGTGTGGTTCTGCTGACGAAGCGGGGATGCCGAACTATCCGACGGCCGAGGAGGTCCTGCGCGCGGCTCGGGAGATGACCGCGGGCAAGGTGTTCACCTGGCAGCAGCTGACCAGGGATCCGAAGGGTGATCCGGTGTGGCTGGACCGCTCGCCCGCCATGCGGGCCCAAGCCGCCGCGCAATCTATTTCCGCCGTGTCTCCTGATGCGTACGACTGGCGATCCGATCCTCTGCGAACAGGACTGTCGCGACGAGACCTTCGCTACCATTCGCCGGTTCGCGCACCCCCGGACGCTGAACGGCGAACGCGTCGATCCAGTCCTCTGGCTTGCGCAACTGGACCGCGGGTTGCTGGCGTAGCTCCTAGCAGATAGGTAAATGCGATCCGTATGTTGCTGTCTCTTGCTATTGCTGCCATCGCCGGAGGTGTCTCACCCTAATTCAAACCAAGGATTGATCATGAATTCTCACGACATAGATATCGACAGAGCCGGGTTTCATGCGGCTATGGAAGCACTGATGATGGACGATCCCCACCCAAGTGATTGCTTTAGTGATTACTTTCAAGATTGTCCCTCACGATGGCTGCAGAGAGCGCTCTACGCATATGAATGGGCGAAGCGAACATACCTTGTTCAGAATGTTGGTTCCACGCTCTACCAGGAGATTCCGCAGCCAGGCGAAGCTCGTGAAGCTGTCCTCCTTCATGAGTCCAGAGTGCAAGAAGCGCCGACACGGCGATGACTGTGTGGAGTTGCTCAGTGTGTAACATCCATGTCTCATGCCGCTGACTGCTGTCGTAGGGATTCGCCTCCAGGTGAGAGTGCGCAACACTACTCATCGTCCCGACGACGGCGTCCGGGTGATTCACAAAGGTGTGGACTGGAGAGTTTTGAGGTGCAGATCGGAAGCGCCGATCAACTCAGTGCGGCGACCGTCGAATTGGCACGCGGCTTTCGCGAGCTGAACCCCGCCCGATCTGTCTCGGCACGCGTGGCCGCCACACCACTGAGCAAAGACCGGTGCGAGCCGCGCCGGTGGCTGGGAATCGTGTTGTGCGGGTCGACCGACGCTCCGCAGTTCCTCGCCGTGCGCGGGTGCGCGTGGTGCTACACGGGGGGCAGGACTGCAGCCGCCGAGGAGCCGTCCCGGTCGGACGCGAGTGCCCCGGCCAGCGCCCAGGTGCGGTGCTGATCGTCCGGACCGGCCAGATCCGTGGTGGTCAGTACGACCTCGGTGGCGCCCGCGTCGTAGTAACGCTGGATTCCGTCGGCGACGGTCTGCTCGTCGCCGATGAGCGCCAGTTCCGCTGCCCGCGAGGCACCTTCGAGTTCGATGACCCGGCGATAGGACGGCACCTGCTCGTAGAACGCCAGCTGTCGCACCGCCGTCGCACGGGTGCCCTCGACGTCGGCGGTGACGACTGCCGGGACGAAGGCGACGATGCGTGGTGCGGTTTCCGAGGTTTGCGTGATCACCGGCACGATGTGGTTGCTCAAGGTCTTCGGGCCCGCCAGATACGGCAGGGTGCCGTCGGCGAGTTCCCCGGTGACGCGTAGTGCTTGCGGTCCCATCGCGGCCACCAATACCGGTACGCGTGGTTCTGCCCCAGGAACCGCGGTCGGCAGCGGTGGTGTGACCGTCAGCAATTCGCCGTGGAAGTCGGCGGTGCCCGTGTCGAGCAATTCCCTTAGCGCGGTGAGGAACTCACGCAAGCGGGTAATGGGCCGATCGAAGGCTGTGCCGAACGCACCGGCGGCCAGTGTCGAACCGACGGCCAAGCCCAGATGATAGCGCCCATGCGTCGCGGCTTGGGCGGTCTGCGCCTGAGAGGACACCAGTAGCGGATGGCGGCCGACCACGGGGATGGCCGAGGTGCCGACCTGTAGGCCCGGCACCTCCTTTCGGTGCGCCGCCGTGCTGGGCGGGTGCCCGGCCTCGGGGCTGACGAAATCAGCGTGCACGACCTGGTTATATAGCGTCCAATACTTGTATTCCATCGCCATCATTGATTCCATCAATGGGCATGGCGGCGGTGCTCCTCCGCGACATCGTGAACGATCGCCGTGAACGCGCGGGCGGCAGCCGAGTGGTACGCGGTGTTCCGTCGCAACAGCCCGACGGTGAGGGTGATACCGGGGTGTGCGGAACGGAACCGGTGCACGAGCGGTCCGATGAGATACGCGGTGAAGGTCGGGGTGATGGCCGCCCGCAGCTGTCCGCGAGTCAGGTCCTGCACATCGTGCACCGCGCGTTCAGCGGTGCCGAGATCCCGCAGGGCCAGCCGCGCGTGGTGCGCATACGCCTCGCCTACGTCGGTCAGCCGCACCGTGCGGCCGGATCGGTCCAAGAGCACCACGCCCAGCGCACGCTCGAGCTGTTTGATCTGCTGCGACAGCGTCGGCTGCGAGATGTGCAGCGATTGGGCCGCGCGGGTGAAGTTCCCGTGGTCGGCGACCGCGAGCAGGTACCTGATGTGGCGCACCTCCATCGCCCCACTATAGGCTCGATCAATTGTCGCGATGGAATCTATAACTCAGACACTATTGCCGCTGTTCGGCATCATGGATTCGAGCACACAGTCAGCGGAAACCGCCGACGATCTACACCGCGCGCCGCCGACTGCCTCGCGAAATCACCGGAATCGAGGGACACGATGACCAGTGCCGACAATGACCTTCTGCGGCAAGCGATCTCGCTCGCCGAGGAGGCGGGGCGGCGCGGCAACCGCCCGTTCGGTGCCGTCATCGCGACCGCCGACGGCACGGTCATCGCCGCGGGACGCAATCGGGTTGCCGAGTCCGGCATGGTCACCGCCCACGCCGAACTCACCGCCATCATGGGGGCGACCGAGACCGGACGCTCCGCCGACCTGGTCGGCGCCACGATCTACGCCAGTGGCGAGCCATGCCCCATGTGCAGCGCGGCGATTGTATGGACCGGCATCACGCGGGTCGTCTTCGCCGCCGCGGAACCCGATTTCACCGCAATTATCGGCGGACACCCGCGATTCGCCCTCCGGTGCGCCGACGTCATCGGCGCCAGCGACGCGGACGTCACCGTCTCGGGCCCTCACCTCGGCGACGAGGCCCTCGAGCCGTTTCGCCGCCATCGCGGAAACCTGTAGCCCGGCTGCACGATTCGCGCCGTCCGCGGCAAGGCCTGGCCAAGGCCGTCGATATCGCTTTGCTGCACGCATTCCGGTCCCTCGGTTCGGTGGCTCGCTGATACTGGTACTGGTGGCACCTGGATACCGCTAGTGAAGTGCGGGACGATCATTACATGACCGATGTTGTTGATGTGCAGGCGGTGCGCAAGGCTCGACGTTCCGAGCTGGGGGCATTCCTGAAGTCGCGTCGCGCCAGGATCTCACCGGAGGACGTGGGGCTTCCTCCGGGACCTCGTAGGCGAACGCCAGGTCTACGTCGCGAGGAGGTCGCGCAATTGGCGGGGATAGGCGTGACGTGGTACACGTGGCTCGAGCAGGGGCGCAGCATCAATGTCAGTGTGCAGGTGTTGAATTCGGTTGCGCGGACGTTGTCGTTGGATGCTGCGGAGAAGGCGCATCTGTATCGGTTGGCGGATGTACCCACAGTGCCGACCGCGCATGCGGGTACGGCGCTGCCAGAAGAGCTTCAGGTGATTCTGGATCATCTGGAACCTTTGCCGGGTGTGGTGCTCAGCCCGCGTTATGACGTGTTGGCGCACAATAAGTCGTATGAGGTGTTGTGTCCGGGTTTTGTGAAGGGGGAGCGGAATGTGGCTCGTCGGGTGTTCCTGACTCCGGAGTGCTGCAACACCTATCACCATAATTGGGATGACTTGCGGCGCATGGTCGGTTACTTGCGTGGTTCGTATGTGAAGAATCTCGGTGATCTGAGTTGGGAGGAGTTCATCTCCGAGTTGTGCGCGGAGAGTGAGACTTTCGCGTCTTTGTGGGCTCGTAATGACGTTGCTGTTCCGGCGAGTCGTACGAAGCAGATCCGGAATTTGGCGGTGGGGGAGTTGGAGATGTTCTTGACGAGTATGAGCTTGCCCGCGCTGCCGCATGCGTGGATGCAGATTTATACCCCGGTTGATGAGGTGGCGTGGGCGAAGTTGCGGGAGTTGCTGGCAATGAGTGATGAAGAGCGGCAACGTCCGTGGATCGAGCATCGCGACCAGTATCACGCTGCCGTGGGGTAGCGGGCGGTTCGTTGCGAGCTGTCGTGGACCGGATCGTATCCAGGTCATGATCTGTAAGGCGCGAAGGACCTCTTCATGGTGAGATGCCCGAATTCGGCAAGGTGATCTCTTAGTCTGCCGAGAGCCTCCGTGCTACCAGTGGCGCAGTATGGCGAGCTGTCGCTCCGAGAGCCGCCGTGTCAATGCATCGAATGCGTTGGCACGGCGGCGGCGTCACGGATTCATCTCGTAAACGTTCGCATGTTCGAGCACCTCGTCGTAGATTCGTGCCGCGAGTGGTTCGTCGACGACCGGTTTACGCAGGACGCTCAGTGCCCAATCCTGTTGCGGTTGTGTCGATGATGCTCGCGCCGCTGACCATCGAGGAAACCCGGATCCCACCAACAACATTCCATATCCGAACATCATGGAGTTCCGGGTCGGTACGCGAGAGGTGCGAGATCGCTTCACGCCACCGGACACGCTGGCTCGTACGTATCGCGTCCGCACCGACGACATTCCGCACCGCCGCCGACTGATCGTCATCGCACCCGGCAAAACCAAGGGCTGTGGCCGTCATCCGCAGCAATGAAAGATGCGCGATGCCGATGCCGCACAGTGGATTCGACATGCCGCTCGAACCTGAAGACCTGGGCATGATGCGCCCATTCCGGGTGATCCCAGCCATGGTCGGCCGTTTCGACCATGGTGCCGAGATGCGCACTCGCTGAGACCTATGATCCACGCGTAATGGAGAGAAAGCAGGGAGCGACAGTTGCCGCAGCGGGCGGACAACGGGGACAGCGGAGATTCCGGCGAATACCGCATCCCAAAAGTCTACCGCGACAACCATTTCCCGCAGCCATGCCTTGCGAAGTTCGACCAGCGAAGCTCGGGTAACGAAGAGTGGATCGTCCGGGTGGGCGGATCCCCTTTGGGGATCATTGCCTCCGACATTGCGTTACGGACAATATATCGACGGACTGCGTAACTATTTCGCCAGAAAGCAAGAACGCGAGCAACTTCTGGGTACTCCCGACACAAGCCGGGCTGGACCCGGAGGCACGATAAATTAAGAAGTACGACCATGCGTAGAGCAACGGCGCTCTTCGCCGCATTACTGTTGGCAATCATCCTTTCCTTCACAAACGAGATGGGGCCGAAGGCTCACGCCGACAACTGTATTGGCGACTGGGCCATCGGCATCGGCGGCCTCGGCGACAACACATCGTCGGTGTTCATCCCCTTTGTGGATCAACCTGTCGGCTACAATTCGCTCGACCCGATGTCGGGACTGAACGAACTCGACCGCTTGTTCTGGCTGCATCGCAGCGAATGTCCGTATGACCACATCAGGCTGATCGGGCACAGCGAGGGCGCGGGCATAGTCCACGCCTGGGTCACCGCCCACCAGGACGTCGGCAATGCCAACGCCATTCTCCTGTCGGATCCCAAGCGAGCCCCAGGGCCTGGTTGGGGTGGCCTGTCGTCGACTCCCGGGAGTGGGATCGTCGGTTATCCGCTGGCCGGTGTCGACGACTGGTTCGGCGACTTCCCGGTGCTGACGGTGTGCAACCACGATGACCAGATCTGCGACACCTCGGCAGGATGGTGGGGCTATCTGTTCGGGGGTGCGCATGGTCGCTACGATTTCAACGTGTGGGACTACGGTGATTGGGATTCCGGTGTCTGGTATCGGTAGCCGGTGATTCGTGGGGATCAGTAGCCTTGCGGCACTGGTCCCCATTGGCTGAACCCGTGCCCCATCGATGTGCATACCGCCGCACCTTGATAGGTGATTTGGCAATTCGCTCCGGCATATGTGATCGAATACTGTGGGTCGTGGTAATTCGCGGGTGTGATACGCGGCAGCGGCGGATTTCCGCCTGGCACAGTGTGACTGCCGTTGGAGTTCCACTGGGGATGTGCCGGCCACATGGTCGAGTCGATTATGACGGCTGGCACATTCGGCATCGGCACCTGCATTCCGGCATACAGCACATTCATGGACGGGGCCGGGGCGGCGAGGTCGCAGCCCACTGTGCCGTCCGCACCGATCGAGCAGTTCCAACTGCCCATAGCGAAATACGCTGTGTCGCCGACCAGTAACGGGCCGGGTTCATCATCGGCGTGCGCGGTGCTCATCCCGACCAGGCACGCGAGTGTACCGAGAATTCCCCCGCAAACCCTTGCAGCGGCGACGCTTCCGGCCATTGACACGATATCTCCCTCCATGCGTAGCGAGTATGAGATCTATCCGACGATACAGAAAAACTATCACCAAACAAAGCAATGGCACGATAGTCTGTCAAGGGGGCTTCCATCGTAATCGCCGCGCTGCTCACGCTCATCGGCATATGGCGGCTTGCGTTCTAGCCGGATGCCCCTGTCGGACAAGTGATCAGGAGCAGTCAGCCGACTCCGCGCCCGGTCGAATTGCGGGACGTTCCGAGGCTACCGGTAACGCCGGACCGCTTCACGATCGCTGAACACCGCTGACGGTCAATGGTTTTCGGTGGCGGGTCGGTGCGCTGTGCCGTGTCGGCGTCCTTGGCGGTGAGACGCTCGTCGTGGACGGCCCTGCGCAGGTCACCCCGGCTGGCGGTTTTGGTGCGCAAAATCGGCGTCCTGAACGTCGGCGCCGCGGCAGGCTCGGCTGCCGGTCTGCCCGGATGCGCCTCCGACACCGCCGTACCCGCGCCGACCGGTGGCAGCAAGACCGGGCTGATCGTTGCTGGCGTCATGCTGGTGGTGGTGCTTTGCATCGGCGTTCGCGGCGGGGTCGGTAGCACCGTGTCCGGAGGCGCCGCGGAGACGTCGGCGCAGGGCAACGCGGCGCCGACGATCTATGCGTGAGCACGATCACCAATGCGTGCGATCTCGTCGATCCCACGCTGTTGACCAAATGGTCGTCGACTCCCAAGGGCGTCCCCGAACATTCGGTGCGGGTCAAGGTCGACCTGAGCCGTGAGGATATGGGTGGGCCTGTGGCGAGCTGGGACTAAACTCGATTCGATCGCCCGACCGCAAGTCCGCACGGCGCTCAACCGGCGGAAAAAAAGTAGACGCTGCCCGGCGAGGGCGGATGCTGCAGTTGAGCATCCTTTCCAGGGATCAACCGCTGCGAATACGGACGCGCCTATGCTCACAGCATGACGCGTGACGCTCGGGATTCGGGTGTTTCGCTGGCCGCGCTGCTGGCCGCGTTCTCGTTTGCGATGGATCTCGGCCTTGGCCAGCCGATGGCGCATGTGCTGCGGTCGTGGCGGCTGGCTTCGCGGCTCGGCGAGCGAGTCGGGTTGAGCGCCGAGGAGCGGTCCGACCTGTACTACACCTCGGTTTTGGCGTGGACCGGTTGTGTGGCCGACGCACCCGAGGTGGCCGCGTGGTTCGGCGATGACATCGCTTTTCGCGCGGACAGCTACAACCTGGATTTGCGTGGGGCGAGCGGGGCGGTCTTCTTCCTGTCGCACGCGGGGTCCTCGGGACCGTTCGTGCAGCGGGTGCGCAAAACGGTGACGATCGCGGCGAAGGGCGGCCGCGATATCGAGCGGGGGTTGATGTCGCACTGCCTCACCACGTCGACGATGGCGGAACGGCTCGGGCTGGGCCCGGCTGTCGGAGACTCGCTGCGGCAGTTCTTTGCGAGATGGGACGGTAAGGGCGTGCCGGGTGGTGTCGCCGGGGAGCGAATCGGGCTCGGTATGCGGCTGTTCCATCTCGCCGACGTCGTCGAGGTGCTGCACCGTAGTGCTGGAATCGATGCCGCGATCGACGTCGCCCGCTCGCGGCGTGGGACGCAGTTCGATCCGGCCGTGGTGGACGCGTTCTGTGCCTCGGCCCGCGACCTGCTGGCGGATGCGGAAGTCGAGCCGGACTATGCGGAGCTCATTGCCGCAGATCCGGCGCTGCGGCGGAATCTCACCGGCGCAGAACTGGATTCGGCACTCGAGGTGATCGCCGACTTCACCGATCTGCGCTCGCCCTATCGGGCTGGGCATTCACGTGGTGTAGCCGATCTCGCCGGTCGGGCTGCGGCCGTCGCCGGGTTCCCCGAAGCCGATATCACCTTGGTGCGTCGCGCGGCGTTGCTGCACGACATCGGATTACACGGTGTTCCGGCCACCATTCTGGACAAGCCGGGAGCGCTGAGCGTGACCGAGCTCGAGCGGCTTCGGATGAACTCGTACTACACCGAGCGGGTGCTGGCCCGCCCGGCCGCGCTGTCTCGCATCGGGGCTATCGCGGCCCTGGCCTACGAGCGCCTCGACGGCTCCGGTGCCCATCGCGGGCTGACCGGACCGTCGATCCCGATGTCGGCCCGCCTGCTGGCGGCGGCCGATACGTATCGGGCCGTGACCGAGCCGCGTCCGTATCGAGATGCCTTGCCGCCCAAGCAGATTCTGACCGAACTGCGTGCCGAGGTGCGCCGCGGTCGACTCGACGCGGCGGCGGTCGACGCCGTCCTCGAGGCAGCGGGACAGCCGCGCCATCGCCGCCGCTGCGGCCCGGACGGTCTGACACCGCGCGAGCTCGAGGTCCTCGTGCTGATCGCGCGGGGCGCCTCGACCCGGCAGGTCGCACGCACTTTGGGCATCACCCCGAAAACGGCAGGCACCCACATCGAACGCATCTACATCAAGACCGGATCGTCGACACGAGCGACCGCCACCCTCTACGCGGTTGAACACGGCTTGCTGGACACGCTGGCGACCGATTCGTAGGGAGAACACCCGACGACATGCACAGCCGTCGCGCCTAGCGTTCGTTTCATGATCCGTTCTGTCGTCCGGCGGCAGTGCATGAAGTGAGGTTTCGCGATGTCGAAAGCCGTGATCAGTTCGACCACGGGCCTGGAGGGCCCGGAGAAGGGTCTGCGTCGTGTTCCTGGTGGCAGTCTGTGCCGCCGAGACCGGGCGCGAGACCCTGATGTTCCTGACGAAGGAAGCCCTCCGGCGCGCTCGAAGGCACCGCCCTCGGCGTCGCCTGCGACGGTTGGCCGCCGCTTACTGCGCTGTGCAAGCGCTACGAGGCTGCTGGTGGGCGCTACTTCGTCTGCCCGATCTGCTTTATCGCCGAGCGATGCGGGACTGCGGCGCGTCATCCCGACGCGGCCGTGGATCGGCGACGTCCCGGCCACCACATTCAGCTACTCAGGCGCGCGGCGCCGGAGGTGAGTACCATGTTAGATCTGGCATCCCAGTTGACCGACCTGCCGGAACACCGGGGCAACGCGCCCTGGCCCGGCTATGAATATGTCAAGGGCTGGGGCGTTTTCGGCCTTCCCTTCGACAGCGGCCACATCCTCGCCCTGCGCGTCTTCCCCGAAAACGACTTCGGCCCATACAAAACCGTCTGGCACCGCGACCCCGACGGCCGATGGTCGATCTTCGTCGACGGTGACCGGCTCGAGACCGCATGCCCCCGCTACTACGGTCCCGCGTGTGACTACACCGGTTTCGCCACGATTCGAGTGGCGTGGACCGGACCGGCATCGCTGCGAGTCACCGTCGACGAGCCCGCGCTGGACTGGACGCTGACCGCACACGAGACTGCGGCGCTGCATATGCTCAACGCCGTCGGAGGGCATCTGCCGCTTGCCACCTGGCGGTCGCGTTCGCTGGTGCGTGCCCGGGAAATGATCGCCTCCGCACTGGGTATGGGTCATGTGAGCATGGCGGGTGTCATGCCGAGCGGCCACGTCGGAATCCTCATGCCCCAGCAGATGTACCTGATCGCGCAGTCGACGGCGGTGCTCGACGACCGCGACCTCGGGCATCCCGCACGCCTGGACACGAATCCGGTCATAGGCGACGTCGCCCTGCCTGCCCGCGGCGTGGTCGCTATCGGCCAGGCAATGTGGCAGGCAGCCTCGACCGAAAGTACTTCGGGCCCTGGCAATCTCACGTCCTATCCCCACTCACGATAGTCAGGCGCCTCCCATGAGCACGTCCATCCGGTAGCTCGATGTCGCGGGCCTGGCAAAAGGGTCGAGTCGATATGCGAGCACGAGATCCCTTCGCGCAGTTCCGCTTCGAGACCTGGCGAGGACTGGGGCAAAGCCACGGCCGCCATCACCTGTCACGGCAACGCCGCGCGTCGGCGAGGATGTTTCAGGGTAAGTTCCATACGGAATGCGCTGGGGGAGAAGCAGTTGCGACAGGGGGTGCGGATCAGCGGGCGGTGCTTATCGGTGGCTGGGCTGTGGCGCGAAACTCGGCTGCTGGGGCATTCTGCTAGCCCATCATGGTTGCCGCCTGGATTGATATGTACCCCGGCCGCTGTGGGCATCACCATGCAATCAGATCCGGCTGACCTGGATGAACACGAAACCTGCAGCCACACAAACGATTCCGATGCGACTAGGAAGAAGCTGCCATCTCGTCATGACCGAATCCGTCACCGCCGCTTTCGCCGCCCGCGGCGACCTGGTCGGGCAGCTGCGCGAGCGGGCTGTCGCTACCTTCTACGACCCGCTCGCCGGACGCTCTACGGCCGAGGCCACCGCGCTCGTGTGGAGCCTCGCCGGTAAGCTCACCGGCGCAGACACCCTCGCCCAGCGCCAGATCTACCGTGCCGCGCTGGTGTGGGGGATACGGCAGGTGCCTGCCGACATCGATGAGATTCTCTCCAGCGCGCCCGCCGCGCCGTTGTGTGACACGGTCGCCGCGCTCGTCACCGCCGAGGCTTGTGCCGTCACCGAACCGTCCGGCGCCGAGCAGTGGATCCTGGCGCGCGACCAGGCCGATATTCTCGCGGTGGACCCCGATGCCACGGCCGGATTCGCCGGTGCGGCGTTGTTGTTCGGCGCGCTGGCACGCGCGCGCCGACGCGTTCTGGTCGAGGGAGGCTTCCCGCGCCACTGCGCACTCGTGTTGTGGCTTGCCGCGGCGATCTACCGCAGTCGTGACGCGCGTTGGACGGCGACGGAGCTGGGGTCGGGCAACGGGTGGGTCCTGACCGACCATCACGACCGCGTCGAGGGCCCCGGCAGGCGCACCTATCACTTCGATCTGACCGGGGCGCAGGAATACGTGCTCACCGAGCGGCACGCCACCTGCAGGCGGGTGCTGGCGTCGCGGATCGCGGCGGGGCAGAACCTCGAGCCGGTCACCGGCTCGTACCTGCGGTATCTGATCGCGGTCGACACCGACACCCACACCGGGATCTTCTTCGTGCCAGGGGAATTCACCGAAGTCGAGTACAAGGCTTGCGCCTTCGAAGCCCTCGGGACCGATCTGGAGCCGACCCTGCATGTGCACTCCGACTGCCAGGTGTTCCACGCCGCGGACGTGGTGTGGCAGCAGCTGGCCGCGCAGGATTCGCACAAACCCGATGCCTAACCGGGAGCGGGAACTCAGTGAAACCACCGATACACCAGACGATTTCGGCTTCGGCGATGTGAAGATCACTCTGTCGCCGGTAGCGCGACACACAGCGCCGCCGACCACGGCGCCCGGCATCATCGGTGCCGAATGTCAGAGGAGCAGCGGCAGCGTTCCCGGGTGGAACATCGGGACGGTTTCACGCGGTAATGCGGGGCGCTCGCGTGGAAAGCCATCGGGTTCGGCCTGCCCTGTGGTTCGATCCTGACGCGTGTGGCTGATCTGGTCCCGCCCGCACCATTGGACGGGAGACCGCTCGAGCTCGTAGCGACCGCTCAGTTCGATTCGGCGCTCTGCCTCGAAGCTGACCGTATTTCAGACTTCACACACTTGTTCGCATTTCTTCGCACCAGTGGTCGTGCAGTGTTCGCCAGTCCTCGGCGGCGGTGCGGGTCCACTTCATTTCCAGCTCCGTCGCAGCCAAGGCGGGTTTCTCCCGGTCGACTTCGTTCTCCGCGTGTGCGGCGCGGTCCACCAGTTCGGTCCAGCGATCGAAATCCTGATGTAGTGCTTCTTCGACCTTGGTGTGCATGGCCAACTCCTTTGGTGACTATAGTGATCTTGTTTTCTGAATCTGCGCTTCTAAGTGCGCAAACGGCTATCGCGCCCGAGGCGAGGGTGACGGCAACTTTTTTTGATTTCAGCTTGGTCACAGTTTACGCACAGTCGGTTAACGATGCATAGGGCGAGAGTGGAAGATATTCCAGTAAATCGCTGGTACGCCACCCTTTCGTCGCACATGCGGGAATGTTGCTGAGGATCTCCGAGCCCAGCGGCCGAACCTGATCGGTTTACGAGGAGTCGCGAATTCGGATCTTGTGCAGGACAAGTGCGGCCGAACGGTGGGCGTGGTGTTGCTCGGAACGAACTCGCCCACCCGGTCTTCCTGGGACCGCGTCTTACCACCCGCTTTGCCCCTTGACTGGTGGTAGCTGGTGGATCTATGTCGAAAGGCCGAGACTGATTACTGTCTGCCTGCGTTATTACGGCACGCGACCGGCGGGGTGGGGCCCACGTCGGAACCGCCGGAGGGGGAGGTGCGCGGGTCTGCGCCTATCGACATGAAGGAGGCTGGAAATGAATCACTCGGACATGGACCCGACCTTCTATCGGAGTGCAGCGGAGGCGGCCGCCGCGGCACCGGAGCGGCTCGCATACGTCGTTGCGTTCGACCGGGCGGCACAGAAGCCGGATGCGCTGTCAGTAGTCGATGTGGATCCGGGCTCGGCCAGCTACGGCAGGGTGGTGGGCTGGACCGAGGTGCCCCACCTGGGCAACGAGCTGCATCATTTCGGCTGGAACGCCTGCAGCAGCGCGCTGAAGCACGAGGGCCATCGCATGGCGGGGCTGGCTCGGCGGTACCTGATCGTGCCGGGTCTGCGCTCGTCGCACCTGTACGTGTTCGACACCCAGCCCGACCCCGGCCGGCCCACCCTGTCCAAGATCGTGGACAGCTCCGAGCTCGCGGCCAAGGCCGGCTACTCCCGCCCGCACACGCTGCACTGCGGGCCGGACGGTGTGTTCATGACCTGCCTCGGCGGGGCGGACGGATCGGACGGGCCGGGCGGGATCGCGCTGCTCGACCACGACACGTTCGATGTGCTGCGGCAATGGGAGACCGACCGCGGGCCACAGCACCTCGCCTACGACGCCTGGTGGCATCTCAACCAGAACACGCTGATCAGCAGCGAGTGGGGCACCCCTGCCATGATCGAGGACGGGCTGCAGCCAGATCTGCTGCTGGCCAACGAGTACGGCCACGCGATCCACTTCTGGGACCTCACCGCCGGTCGGCATCAGCAGCGGGTCGATCTCGGGGAACACAACCAGATGCCACTCGAGCTGCGACCTTCGCACGATCCGGACGCCACCTGGGGTTTCGTCGGCGTGGTGATCTCGACCGAGGATTTGTCGGCCTCCGTGTGGCGTTGGCACCGCGACGGTGGAGTGTGGGCGGTCGACCAGGTGATCACCATCCCGGCCGAGCCGGCTGATCCCGACCTGCTGCCGCCGGCGCTGAAACCGTTCGGCGCGGTGCCGCCGCTGGTCAGCGACATCGACCTGTCGGTCGACGACGCATACCTCTACGTCTCGTGCTGGGGTACCGGGGAGCTCGAGCAGTTCGACGTGCGCGATCCGGCCAACCCGAGACAGACCGGTTCCGTGCGGCTCGGCGGGATCGTGGGCCGCACCGCCCACCCGGCCGCGCCGAACCAGCCGCTTGCGGGCGGTCCTCAGATGGTCGAGATCAGCCGTAACGGTCAGCGGGTCTACCTCACCAACTCGCTCTATGGTGCGTGGGACGACCAGTTCTACCCGGACGGGGTCGGCGCCTGGATGGCCGTGATACACACCGATCCCGACGGCGGAATGAGCATCGACGAGTCGTTCTTCCCGCACGACGAGGACTTTCGAGGTCTGCGGGTGCACCAGGTGCGCCTACAGGGCGGCGACGCCTCCTCCGACTCCTACTGCTACCGGTAGCCGGGTCGAGCCGGGACCACTTGATTTCGACCGCGTACGCCGGGCCGCCGTGCGCCTGGCACAGCCCATGGTTGTCAGCCGACACCGTGAATGTTTCACGGCAAGTTGATCACATCGGTGCGGGCAGTGAGCACGGCGCCGACGGATTTCCTGGTGGCCAGGTCCCATAGCCGCACGGTGCGGTCATCGCTGGCGGTGGCAAGTCGCGTGCCATCCGGGCTGAACGCCACCACGTTCACCGTGTCGGTGTAGCCGGTCAGTGGTTCGCCGACCGGTTTCCCGGTCGCCGGGTCCCATAGCCGCACGGTGCGGTCGTCGCTGGCGGTGGCAAGTCGCGAGCCGTCCGGGCTGAACGCCACCGCCTTTACCGCGCCGGTATGACCGCTGAGCGGGACACGCACCTGCTGGCCGATGCGGTGGCCGAATGCGATGCGGGCGTTGATGGTCTGGGTCGAATCGCCCGGTACGTCCGTCCCAGCTCAGAT
>NZ_BDBY01000095.1 GCF_001613225.1 Nocardia pseudovaccinii NBRC 100343 | reverse complement strand
CAGATCCGGGCTGGCGGTCAGATCGGTGGCGTCGCGGAACACCCGCAGGGCGTACAAGTGGCCGGCTCGCCGGCCGATGCGGTGGAGTCCTTTCTGGATCCCCGCAGCCACCAGTCGATCCTCATGGGCATAGGAGATGAACGCGTCGTAGTCGTAAGACGCCGGTTGCTCGAGAGCGTGCAGAGCGCGAGTCTCCGCAGCCTTCGCACACATCGCTCAACTCCCCGCTCTATAGACCGAGTGCCGATCGCGCGGACTTGTCCAATTCTGGCCAAGGAGAGTGCAGAACTCGCGCGTAGTCCACTACTCGGCTAATTCATGGCGCGCGCATCAAGCCAGGGCAGCTGGCGCGGAACGGTCGACGCGGGAAAGCGACTGTGGTCGAGTTCGGCTCACCGGAACTCAACCATCGCCATGCCGCGCATCGATGGGACACGGTGTGTTCCATGTCCTTTGTGAACAACAGCCCGGGATCCGGGCTCGACGTGGTCGAGGCTGCCGCGGCCCGCCTGATTCGGGCAGCAGCGAACCGTCAGCCTTGTGCGCCGGTTCGTGATCTGATCGGCAGCACCGACGTCGGCGCCGCCTACGCCGTCCAGGAGCGCCTGACCGCCGCCCGGCTCGCCGTCGGCGCCGTCATGGTCGGTCGGAAGATCGGTTTGACCTCACCGGCAGTGCAGGCCCAGCTCGGCGTCGACCGGCCGGACTTCGGCGTCCTCTTCGCCGACATGCAGTGCTCGGAAGAGCAGGTCGTGGCGATGGACCGGCTGCTCCAGCCGAAGGTCGAGGCGGAGATCGCGTTCGTCCTGGACAGGGACCTCGACGACGGACCGCTCGATATCGAGTCGGTGGGTCGCGCTGTCGCGTACGTCGCGCCCGCCCTGGAGATCGTCGACAGCCGCATCGCCGGGTGGGACATCACCTACGGGGACACGGTCGCCGACAACGCGTCGAGCGGCCTGTTCGTGATCGGCAGTGCACGCCGCGACCTGAACGAGTTCCGGCCGGTCGACGTCACCATGAGCATGCGGATCGACGGACGTGAAGTGTCCACCGGTACCGGTTCCGCCTGCCTCGGCGACCCGCTCGAAGCCCTGCGCTGGCTCGCCCGGACCGCCCGAGAGTTCGGCGATCCGCTTCGGGCCGGCCAGATCATTCTCTCGGGCGCGCTGGGCCCGATGGCACCGGTAGTCGCCGGCGATCACGTCATCGCGGAGATCAGCGGCTTGGGCGCGGTCCAGGCCCGCTTCGCGGGCGGCGCAACCCCCAGCCAGGCAACCAACATCTACGCGGGAGAGGCCGCATGAACCACGACGGCAAGACCAAGGTCGCCGTCATCGGGTCCGGGAATATCGGCACCGACCTGATGATCAAGGTGCTGCGGCTCTCGAAGCACCTGGAGATGGGCGCCATGGTGGGCATCGATCCGGACTCCGACGGCCTGGCCCGCGCGGCCCGGTTCGGCGTACCCATCACGGCGGAGGGGGTCGGCGGCCTGATCGACCTGGCCGGATTCGACGATATCGAGATCGTCTTCGACGCGACGTCGGCCAAGGCACACGAGGCCAACGCGGCCGAACTTGCGCCGTACGGCAAGCGACTCATCGACCTCACCCCGGCGGCGATCGGACCGTTCGTGGTTCCGGCGGTCAACATCGAGGAGCACATCGACGCCGCGAACGTGAACATGGTGACCTGCGGTGGTCAGGCGACGATCCCGGTCGTGGCGGCTGTCGCGCGCGTTGTGCCGGTCGCGTACGCGGAGATCGTGGCGTCCATCGCGTCGAAGTCGGCGGGCCCGGGCACGCGCGCCAATATCGACGAGTTCACCGAGACCACTTCGCATGCCATCACCAGCGTCGGGGGAGCGGAGCGCGGTAAAGCCGTCATCATCCTCAACCCCGCCGAGCCCCCGTTGATCATGCGCGACACCGTCTTGTGCCTCGTTCGGGCGCCCGACGCGGCGGTCCATGCCGAGATCACCGCATCGGTGCAGAAGATGGTCGGCGATGTGGCCGCCTATGTGCCCGGGTACCGGCTCAAGCAGGCGGTCCAGATCAGCCCGATCCCGGATGGCCAACCGGTACACACGCTGCTGCGGGAGGGTACCGGCACCGTGCCGACCCATCAGGTGTCGGTGTTCCTCGAGGTCGAGGGCGCTGCCCACTACCTGCCTGCCTACGCCGGAAACCTCGACATCATGACCTCTGCCGCCGTGCGGATGGCCGAGCGCATCGCCCAGCGGAAGGAAGAAACCCGATGACCGCCGACCTGTTCATCCAAGACGTGACGCTGCGTGACGGCATGCATGCCGTCCGGCACCGCATCACACCGGAGAATGTCGCCGCGATCGTGGCCGCGCTCGATGCCGCCGGTGTCGATGGCATCGAGGTCGCGCACGGTGACGGCCTGGCTGGCGGTTCCCTGAACTACGGACCCGGATCCAACACCGACTGGGAGTGGATCGAAGCCGCCGCGGCCAATATCGAGCACGCTCGGCTGACCACGTTGTTGTTGCCGGGGATCGGCACCATCGATGACCTGAAGCAGGCGTACTCACTCGGCGTCCGCTCCGTCCGCGTGGCCACGCACTGCACCGAGGCCGACGTCTCCGCGCAGCACATCGCCACGGCCCGCGAACTCGGCATGGACGTGTCCGGCTTCCTGATGATGAGCCACATGGCCCCGGCCGGCGAACTGGCGAAGCAGGCGGCGCTGATGGAGTCCTATGGCGCACACTGCGTGTATGTCACCGACTCCGGGGGGCGGCTGACGATGGACGGCGTCCGCGAGCGCGTTCGCGCCTATCGCGACGCGCTGAGCCCGGCTACGGAGATCGGCATTCACGCGCACGAGAACCTGTCGCTGGCGGTTGCCAACTCCGTGGTGGCGGTCGAGGAGGGAGTGACGCGGGTCGACGCATCGCTGGCGGGCCACGGCGCGGGCGCAGGCAACTGTCCTATCGAGCCTTTCGTCGCCGTCGCCGACCTGTACGGCTGGAAGCACGGATGTGACCTCTTCGCACTGCAGGACGCTGCCGACGACCTCGTTCGTCCATTGCAGGACCGGCCGGTGCGCGTGGACCGCGAGACCCTCACACTCGGCTATGCGGGCGTGTATTCGAGTTTCCTGCGCCACGCGGAAGCCGCCTCCGAGCGATACGGCATCGACGTGCGCGACATCCTCCTCGAGGTCGGCAGCCGCGGGCTCGTCGGCGGACAGGAGGACATGATCATCGATATCGCCTTGGACCTGTCGGCCGCCCGAACCTCATAGGAAGGCCGAATGCCCAACTCGCTCACTGCCATTCGTAGGTACCGCGGCCGAGTGACAGGCGCATCGAGACGCTGCCCTCGTTGAGGCGCCACTGATGAACAACGAAGGTACGCAGACCCGCCGTGACGAAGGGGTCCGCCGAGGCAATGGCGGTTGCCTCGGCCTCGTCGCAGGCGCGTAAGACCGTGACGCCCGATCCCGGGCCCGCGCCGGGGCCGCTGACGAGGGGGCCTGACAGGAAGACGAGGTGGCGTTCCTCGAGGTCCAGCAGCCATGCGATGTGCGCTGGGGCGCGGGCGGCGATGTCATCGGCGGTTGTCCCGTCTATCGGGGTCGAGGTCACCACCCAGTAGTCCCGGCCCAGGAGCCGTGTGAGATCCGGAACTTCGTGTCCGGTAGCTGGCAATGAATCCATCCCAAAACTGTATGCAATCTGAGCCCAACGTCAACATCCAAAGAACCTTGACAGTGAAAGTGCATACACATTACGGTCGAAATAGCGCATAGGAGTGACCCACATGCGGACTTCTCAGCAGGGCCGTTCGAGGCGCAATTCATCGACCACCACATGACCCGGCCGCCACCCATAGGAAGGAAGGTTCACCATGCCGATCGCTGAACTCGGTCATTTCGGAGTTTTCTGCAATGACCTGGAGGCCAGTACCGCGTTCTACCGCGATGTCCTCGGACTTACCGTCACCGACGAGGATCTGAATCTGGGCATGCGGTTCTTCAGTGCTCGACCGAACTTCGAGCACCACGAGTTCCAGCTCATCGAAGGCCGGACCGTGGCGCGCGCCGACGAGGGCACCAAGCTCATTCAGCAGGTCTCATTCCGCGTCAATCATCTGACCGAGCTGCTCGAGTTCCACCGCAGATTCATCGAGCACGATGTCGACTTCGACATGATCGTGACGCACGGCAACGCGTTCGGAATCTACTTCTTCGATCCCGAGGGCAACCGGTGCGAGGTGTACTGGCAGACCGGGCTGCCCGCCCGTCAGCCATTCTTGGCGGCGATCGACCTCACCGAACCGATCGAGAAGCTGCTGGCCGAGAACGCGTCGCTGGTCGCTCGGTACGGGGAGACCGGCTATCTGCAGCCGGGGCTGGTGAAGAACCTCATCCCCGACGCGATCGACTCCTGACAGCGCGCGTTCGGCAAGGTTCCACAGGAGAGGAAACCCATGATCACGCTGACCGACATCGCCTACGTGCGGTCAGGAGTCGCCGATCTCGAGACCGCCGTCGACTTCGCGACTCGCATCGTCGGTCTCGAGCTCGCCGACCAGACGGAACCGGGCGTCGCACACCTTCGCGCCGACTCCCGCCACCACTGTCTCGCTCTGGTCGAGGGGGTGTCGGGGGTGCTGGCCTCTGGGTTCACCGTCGCCGACTCGGATGCGCTGGAGGCGGCCGAGAGCGATCTCGAGCGGGCTGGTTTCGCGGTGCGGCGCGGGTCGAAGCAGGAGGCTCGTTCGCGGCGCGTGGCCGAGTTCGTCGGCTTCGACGACCCCTTCGGCAATCGCATCGAGCTGGTCAGCCAGCAGGAGACGATCACCCGCCCGGTCGCTTTCAGTAGACCGGCAGGCATCACGGAGTTCGGGCACCTCTGCCTCGACGCGCCGGATGTACATGAGGCCTACCGGTTCTGGAACGGGCATTTCAATGCCCGCGTATCGGATTGGATCGGCGACGCCGCGTGCCTGATGCGGATCGATCCCGTGCACCACAAGCTCGCCGTTTTCCAGGGCGAGAGCGCTGGTCTGTGCCACATGAACTTCCAGGTCGAGTCCATCGACGACGTGTTCCGTTCCTGGCACTTCCTGCAGGAGCACGACGTCGAGATCGAAATGGGTCCAGGTCGCCACCCGCAGTCGACAGCGGTGTTCCTCTACTTTCTCGGCCCCGAGGGTTTCACCTACGAGTACTCGTTCGGGGTGCGTCGCATCGAGGATGACGCGGCCTGGCGACCGCGCACGTTCGATCCGGACGAACCGGGGTCGATCGATATGTGGCTGGGCCCGGTCAAGCGGGTCTCGACGCAACGCCCGGCCCCGATGACCGGAACTCATTCCACCCCACGAGGAGCTGACAAGTGACCGTCACCAGCGATCAGCTGACCGCATCGATCGAGGTCGATGGGGTGCGCACCGCCGTCATCGATACCGGGGAACCGAGCGGCGAGCGTGCACAGCCGCCGCTGCTGCTCCTGCACGGATCCGGTCCTGGCGTCAGCGCCGCGGCCAATTGGCGTCCCGTGCTGCCATCCCTGTCGCAGACCCGGCGTGTCATCGCCCCCGACCAGTTGGGCTTCGGTGGCACAGCCACCGGTGGGCCGCGCACGTGGGGTCGGCAGGCATGGACCCGGCACGCGCTCGTGCTGATGGACGAACTCGGCATCGAGACCTTCGACATCATCGGCAACTCGATGGGCGGGGCAATCGCCCTTTCGCTCGCCGCCGAGCGCCCCCGAGCCGTTCGCCGCCTCGTCCTCATGGGCTCGATGGGTGTCGCGATGGCGCTGCCCCAGGGCCTCGACACAGTCTGGAGCTACCGGCCGGGGATGGAGAACATGCGCGAGATCATCGGGCTGTTCGCCTACGATCGGCGGCTGATCACCGATGAATTGGTCCAGATGCGCTACGGGGCCAGTGCCGAGTCGGCTGTCGCCGAATCCTGGGCCGCGATGTTCCCCGAACCACGCCAGCGCTGGGTCGATGACCTGGCACTCTCGGGGGCCGAGCTGGCGCAGGTGGCGCAGCCGACGCTGATGATCCACGGGCGTGACGACCGGGTGGTGCCGTGGAAGCAATCCTCCGGAGCGTTGCTGGAACTGTTACCCGACGTCCGGCTGCACGTACTCGGCAACTGCGGCCACTGGACCATGATCGAGAAAACCGCCGAGTTCCTCGGCGTCGTGGAACCGTTCCTGTCCGAAGCCTGACCTGGCTGAGCCCCGCGCTCGCGGGGCCCTCTGAAATTCACCCGCCGCTACGAGATCTTCCGCCGTGGCGGCGAACTCGACAGCGTGCGCATGTTGCGGCCGGACACCATCGCCGCAGCGCTCGTTCCGCAATCCCGTATCGAGCCTGACCCATAGAAATTCGGTTTCGGGTACGGGCTGATGCTCGGCGGCCGAGTGTTCCCTATTCGGACCCGACACCACGCGCACCTTCGGCCATCTCGGCTGTACCGACAACGCGGCCTGGGCCGCCCCTGAGCGCGCGCTGTCCTGCGCTGCGCTCACCAGCGGCAAACCGATTCCAATCTCCCGAGTGGTGCGGCGGATCGGGTTGCTCTCCGGAATCACATTCCAAACCCGAAGGTGGCTGAACGGACCGGCCTTCTGAGGGGAAGTCACCGAAGAAAGAGGAGTTCCGATGTTCAGCACTATGCAGGACGAGCCATTGTCGCTGGCGACGTTGCTGCGCTACGCATCGACATTCATGGGCGATTCCAGCGTCTCGACCTGGACCGGCACCGGCGTACGCACCATGACCTACCGCGAGCTGGGCGCCGAATCGGCACGCTTGGCAAATGCGTTGCGCAGCTTGGGAATTGGCGTCGGCGATCGCGTCGGCACATTTATGTGGAACAACAACGAGCACTTGGTCGCCTACATCGCGGTGCCCGCGATGGGGGCGGTGCTGCATGCGCTGAACATCCGGTTGTTCCCCGAACAGGTCGTGTACGTGGCCAACCACGCCGAAGACCGAGTGGTGCTGGTGGACGGCACGTTGGTGCCGCTGTTCGGTCAGATCTTGCCGCACCTGAAGACGGTCCGCCACGTCGTCGTGGTCAATGGCGACGCGGCGACGCTCACCGCGCCCGAGGGCGTCGAGGTGCACTCCTACCCCGAACTGCTGGCCGCGCAGCCGGACATCTACGACTTCCCGGTGATCGACGAGCGGTCCGCCGCCGCGATGTGCTACACCTCCGGCACCACGGGCGACCCGAGGGGCGTGGTGTACTCGCACCGCTCCAACTGGCTGCACGCCATGCAGGTCAGCGCGAACAACGGGATGGGCCTGTTCGAAACCGACACCATCCTGGCCATCGTGCCGCTGTTCCATGCGAACGCCTGGGGCCTGCCGTACGCGGCGCTGATGTCCGGCTCGAATCTGCTCATGCCGGACCGGTTTCTGCAGCCGGGTCCGCTGCTCGAATGCATGGCCGCACAGCAGCCGTCCTTCGCCGCCGCGGTGCCGACCATCTGGGGCGGCGTGCTAGCGGCGCTGGCGGCCGAGCCGCAGGACGTCACGCATCTGCGCTCGGTCGTGGTGGGCGGCTCCGCCGTTCCGCCGACGATGATGCGCACCTTCGAGGACAAGCACGGCGTGCGGGTGCTGCACGCGTGGGGCATGACCGAGACCTCGCCGCTCGGCAGCGTCGCCCATCCGCCCGCCACCGCGGTGACCGAGGAAGAGAAGTGGACCTACCGGGTGACCCAGGGCCGGTTCCCGGCCGGGGTGCGGGCGCGCTTGGTCGGCGACCACGGCGTGGTTGCGAACGACGGGGAGTCGCTGGGTGAGCTGGAAGTGCGCGGCGCGTGGATCACCGGCTCCTACTACTCGCCGGACGGCACTCCGGTGGACCCGGAGAAGTTCGACGACGGCTGGCTGCGCACCGGCGACGTCGGCAAGATCAGCCCGGACGGCTATCTCACTCTGGTCGATCGCTCCAAGGACGTGATCAAGTCCGGCGGTGAATGGATTTCTTCGGTGGATCTGGAGAATGCCGTGGTCGGGCACCCGTCGGTCGCGGAGGCCGCCGTGATCGGCGTGCCGGACGAGAAGTGGGACGAGCGTCCCCTGGTGGCCGTCGTGCTCGCCGAAGGCACCGTGGCGAAGCCGGAAGAGCTGCGCGAATTCCTGGCCGACAAGTTCGCGAAGTGGCAGTTGCCCGAACGCTGGACGTTCATCGCGGAGGTTCCCAAGACCAGCGTGGGCAAGTTCGACAAGAAGCGGTTGCGCAGCCGGTACGCCGACGGCGACCTGGACGTCACCACGCTCGGCTGAGCCTGTCTTCGCACCGTCAGTCCGGGACGCCGACCATCTCCAGTGCCAACGGCACGGCGGTCGGCTGGTAGTCGGGCGAGGTATCGCTCAATACTTTGAGGGCGGTGTGGGCCAAGTGGCTGGCCATGCGGGCTTGGGCCACGGCTTTGGTTCCCTCCTCCAGCGCGGACAGAATCTGCGCGTGCTCGTGATCACCGGCCTTGTGCCAGCTGTTCGGCTCGCCACCCTGGTATATCCGGATGTACCGGACACACCGGTCGGCCAGCTGCCGCAACTGCTTCTGCATGGTGTCGCTGGCGCCGCAGGTGATCGTGCGATGGAACGCCGAGTGGATGACGAACCAGCGCTCGGTCTCACCGGCCTGCGCGGCTACTCGCATGGCCGCCAGCTGCTCAGCCGCCTGCTGTCGGGCGTCGGCGTCGAAGTTGCCGACGGTCATGGCCACAGCAAGCGACTCGAGCACGACTCGGCTCGCATAGATTTCGTCGAGCTCACGAGGGTCGAGTATGGAGACGCGGGTGCGCTGGTTCGGTTCGATCTGGACCAGGCCTTCCTCTTGCAGCATCCGCAGCACCTCGCGCAACGGCGTGCGGCTGACGCCGAGCTGCTCGGCCAGCGATACCTGTGAGAGCTTCGTCCCAGGTCGCAGCGTGCCGTCGAGAATCCGCTCGCGCAGGTAGGCGTGTACGTGCGGGATCGCCTGACGTGCCTCGGGCAGGTCCACTTTGGTGATGTGCGGGACGAGCACTTTGCGACTCATGGCCATAGCTTAAGCGATGTGTATACATATTCCTTCTGTTTCTCGTGATGGCCGAGTAAAGTGCATACAGTATTGATGGGCTGCGGCGTCTGCGTAGCCGTCCACCCCCGAAAATCCGTGAGGATGTGACGAATGTGAGAACTATCGGGGTGATCGGCCTGGGCAAGATGGGCCTGCCGATCGCCGAGAACTTGCTGGGCCGCGGCTTCGACGTCGTCGGATACCGGCGCAGCGTCGAGTGTCCCGAGCTCGAGGCCGTGGGAGGCACTCTCGCGTCGTCACCGGCGGACCTGGCCGCCTCGTGCGAGGTCATCGTGTCGATCCTGCCGACCGAGGACGATGTCGAGCACGTCATCCTCGGGCCCGAGGGCACGCTGTCGACGATGCGCCCCGGGACGGTCCACATCGAGATGAGCACGATCCCGGTCACCGGCAAACTCGAACTGATGCGTCAGCTCGAGCACGTCGGAACCAGCATGCTCGACTGTCCGATCAGCGGTAGTCCCGCGATGGTCGGCCCGCGTCTGGCCACCGTCTTCGCCTCTGGAGCAGTGCAGGTGATCGATCGGGTGGCCGATGTCCTGGACGCCATCTCGGGGCCCTGGGTCAGAACCGGTGACTTCGGCACCGGCACCCACCTGAAGTACATCTCCTCCATGCTGGTCGCGACCCATACGGTCGCGGCGGCGGAAGCGATCGTGCTGGCGCGCCGCAACAACCTGGACCTGGACCTGGTGCAGCACACCCTGGAGTCGTCCATCGCGGGCTCGGCGCTGCTCGCGCAGCGAGGTCCCCGCATGGCGCACCGCTCATGGCGGCCGGCCCCCGGGCCCATCGCGACGTTGCACGAGATCCTCGATCAGATCGAGGTGCACCTGCACGATCTCGGCGAGCGTCGGCCGGTTTTCGAGGCGGCCAAAGCGGTATTCGACCAAGCCATGGCCGATGGCTGGGGTGAGCTGGACATAGCCAGCGTGCACGACCAAATTTCCACCGAAGACGCTCTCGCGCAAGGAGTCAGTAAATGATCTACGTCACCCACCGCCTCCCGGTCAACGAGCCGGGCGAGCCCACTCTCGATCGGACTGCCGTGTGGCGGGGACTGGTAATGAAGGCCAACAACGCGCTGCCCTTCGTGCCGGTCATGACGCACTGCGAGATCACCGCTCGTCTCGACGACGAGACTTTCGAGCGTGAGATCGAGGTGTTCGGTGACCGCTACATCGAGCGGATCGCCATGCAGCCTCAGCGGCGGGTGGTGTTCACGCGCCTCTCGGGTCCGGTCCTCGGCACGATCACCAATGACATCGAGGAGGACGCGGAGGGCCTGTTCCTCCGGTTCAGCTTCGCGCTGGTGCTGGCCGACGCGCAGAGCGGTTCACCCGAGGAGTCTGCGTATGCCGAGCAGACCACGACACACTACGTAGCGGCTGTCGGCGCCACGCTCAATGCCATGCGTCGCGTCGCGCGTGGAGAAGCGCCCATCGCGTTGTCCGCGACCTGATTTCTCGACCGTCGTCAGCAGGTGGCCCGGCTCAGCGAGCCGGGCCACCTGCCGCTTTACGTAGTAGGTGCGCTCCCAGCCGGGGCAGCAACTCCGGCTTGACGGCCTGCCAGGAGCGGATCTCCGCTGCCGAGAGGGGCGCGACGGGTTCGCCCCCCATCTGGAGCCAGACGGTGCACGTCGCCGCCAGCACCGACATGGTGGCCACTGCCGTGGCCGGGTCGCTGCCCATCGCGATCGCACCGTTGCCACGCAGAATCATCGCGTCCGACGACCCCATCGCCTCGGCCAGCCCGCGGCCTCGGTCGGCCTCGCGGACCAGCAGCGCGGACGGATACACCGGAATGGAGTCGCCGAGCCAGCATGCCTGACCATGTGTCGGGGCGACGCGGTCGGTGCGCATGCCGACGGCCAGCGACGCCGCCGGTTGCGCACGAGCGATCGCTCCGGTCGCCGGGTAGCGCTGGTAGAGGGCCAGGTGGGCCCATGCTTCGGCCGGGCACCGGGATGGCAATGCGGTGGCGGTCAACGGGACGCGGAGGCAGTCCGAAGCCGTGACGGTCGCCAAATCGTCCGCAGGGGTGATGACCATGTGGTCGGCGTCCCTGGCGGACACGTGCCCGAACGCGTCGACGAGCCCCAACGCGGCCAAAGCTCGCGCGGCGTCAGCAACTTGGATACCGGGGGACTGAGTGGTGGGGGAGTGCACAAGAGGTAACTGTATGCACTCAGAGACGGCGGCACCACGCTGAAAGCAAAAGTCGGTAGCCCTGCCGAGGACTCGTTCCGCTAGGTGAAATCTCCGAGCATCCGACGTGACCGGCATCACTATCAACGGTCAATGTGTATGCACTTCCGCCCGAAAGGATCCACCATGACCAGCGCTTTGACCGCCGCAGCATTACAGGCGGTCGACTCTCTCGACGCCAAGGGCTTTGCCGAGTATTTCGCGCCCGACGGCAAGATCACCTTCGGCAATGTCCCCGCTCTCGAAGGCCGCAATGCCGTTGAGGCGGGCTGCGCGGGCTTCTTCGGCACGATCGGTGGGATGCAACACGACATCGTCAACGAGTGGGTCGTGGGCAAGGACACGATCGTCGAACTCGCGGTCACGTACACGCGTAAGGATGGTCGAAAGGTTTCGATCCCGGTGGTGTCGATCTGGACCGTCGGTGGCACCGGCCTGATCGACGAATACCGGGTCTTCTTCGACTTGGCGCCGGTGTTCGCATGACCACGCGCAACGCGACGGGGCGCGTCGCCGTCGTCACCGGAGGCGGTGCCGGGATCGGGCAGGCGTTCGCCGAGCGCCTGGCCGAGGACGGACATGCGGTTGCCGTCGCCGACGTCGGCCCTGCGGACGAGACCGTACGGCTGATCGAGAAGGCGGGCGGCCGAGGGTTCGCTGCCCATTGCGACGTTTCCTCGCCGGAGTCCGTGCGCGCATTCGCCGCCGAGGTCGAGGGCGAGCTCGGGCACGTGGACGTCTTGGTGAACAATGCGGGGATCTACCCGGCCACCGCCTTCATCGGGATGAGCTGGGCGGAATGGCAGCGGGTGCTGGGCGTCAACCTCAACTCGATGTTCTTGCTCGGGCAAGCCTTCGTTCCCGGCATGGTCCAGCGGGGCTGGGGTCGCGTTATCAGCGTCTCCTCGAATACCTTCCACTCCGGGATCGGACTCAACACGCACTACACCGCGAGTAAGGGCGGGGTGATCGGGTTCTCCCGGTCCCTCGCGGCCGAGGTCGGCGAGCACGGGGTTATGGTGAACACGATCGCCCCGGGTCTGGTGCGAACAGCCACCACCGAGAGCGGCCCCGCAGCGCAATGGTTCGATGCGCTCGCCCAGATGCAGGCGATCAAACGGACCCAGGAGCCTGCTGGTCGGGGCGATGGCGTTTCTGGCTTCGGACGACGCGGCCTTCATTACCGGTCAGACCTTGGTTGTCGACGGCGGATGGATGCGGGCCTGACCCAACCGGCCGGACCTTCATATGTGAGGTCCGGCCGTCCGTCCCGCCGTCAGGGGAAGTTCTCCGCGATCGCGATCGCGGTCGCCCTGGCGTCGGGCACGAGATCGACGAGGCGCTGGCGGCTCGAGCTCACCGACGGGCACGCAAGCACGACCGCGGCGATGACCTTGCCCGACCGGGTGGAAACC
>NZ_BDBY01000094.1 GCF_001613225.1 Nocardia pseudovaccinii NBRC 100343 | reverse complement strand
TAGCGCGACCAGTTCGGTGTCCGGAAGCTGGGCCAGAAGTACCTTGCCACCCGACGTGGTGTGCGCGGGGAGGAGGAGTCCGACCCGACTGCCGACTCGGAGCGCGCGGTTGCTCTCCACGCCGTCGATGAAGCGGCAGCCGTTGCCCTGCAACGTCACCAGAAAAGCTGTGTTGCCTACCTTGCGCGATAGCGCAGCCAAATAGGCGTGGGACAGGACGCCCAGGTCGTGCGGCGGCTCGGCGCCCGACGGCAACTGCGCCAGCCGAGGTCCCGGCAGGTAGACGCGTTTCCGGTCCTGTTCAGCGAAGTCGTGTCGCTTGAGGGTGGATAACAGCCGGTGTGCGGTAGGGGGCGTCACCGACAGCAGTTCGGCGGCCTCGGCCACTCGCATCCGGCCGTTCTCGCGGAGGGCAATGAGGAGTGTGAGGACGTTCTCGGCTGAGGAGACCGACTCGTGCGACGGCATTGTCGCCGTGGTCATGACGCCACCATTCTGTTCTCCAGTCGGCCGATCCCGTCGATCTCGGTGACGACCAGGTCGCCGACGTGCAGGAAGGTCTGGTGCGGCATGCCCACCCCGGCCGGTGTTCCGGTCAGGATGACGTCACCTGGCTCGAGTGTCAGAACGCGGCTCGCGGCGGCGATCAGCCGTGGCACCGTGATCACCATGTCGGCGGTGGATGCTTCCTGTTTGATCTCCCCGTTGACGGTCAGCCGAAGTGTGAGGTCATGCGGGTCGTCGATCTGCCAGCTGGGGACGATTCCCGGGCCCAGCGGGCACGATCCGTCGAATGCCTTGTGCTGGAACCAGTCCCAGCCGAATGGCGGAAGGACCGCATCCTTCCTCGGAAACCGTCCGCGTGCGGACAGGTCGTTGGCGACGGTGTAGCCCGCGACGTGCTCGAGGGCTGTTCGCTCGTCGATATCGCGCCCGCCCGTGCCGATGACGACGGCCAGCTCGGCCTCCCAGTCCACGTCTGCGTCATCCGGCAGCCGCACGTCGTCGTGCGCGCTCACCACTGTCGTTGTCGGTGGTTTGAGGAAGAAGAACGGCTCGCCGTCCGGGTCCGGGCGCTGTGTGCCCATCTCCTGCGCGTGTCCGTAGTAGTTCGCCCCGGCGCAGAGGATCTTGCGGGGGTAGGTGAGGGGGGCGACCAGGTCGGCGTCGGGCACGACCTCGAGTGCCGAGAGCCGGAGATTCTGGAGTAGTGGCGTGAACTCCTCCCACCGGTCGAAGACTTCCAGGAGGGTGCGACCCGACAGCGACTGCGGCGCTCGACCGACTTTGCCGTCCGCGAGCACGCCGATGCTCGGCTCGGCCCGGTTGTTCTCGACGAATTGGACGAGACACCAACGCTGCGACGACATGAAACCCCTTAAGAATCGATGAACTCCCTAAAGTGCACACACTTTCGCGGTGGTTGTCAAGCACGCTCGCTCGGCGGCCCCGCTATTCCGGAGGCCGAAATTTGCTGGCCAGGCCAACCTCGAAGGAAGGCGTGACTGAGATACTGGTGGCCTGTGGCCTGCTGATCGAGGGGCATGAAGTGCCTGATTCCGCAAGGCGTGCCGAGCCGGATCCGGACACAGTGCTGGGCAAGGTGATGTCAGTGCTGCATGCGTTCGCTGTAGAGGATCACGGAGTCGGTTTCGCCGAGTTGCAACGGCGTACGCTGCTGCCGAAGGCGACGCTGCACCGCATATTGGGCGATCTCGAGTCGGCACGCCTACTGGATCGGGTCGGCGGTGCCTATCATCTGGGCGGTCACCTTTTCGAGCTCGGTATGCGGGCCTCGGTCGAGCGCGGCCTGATCGAGGTGGCCACCCCTTTCCTGGAGGACCTCTACGAACGCACTCATGAGTTGGTGCACCTGGGGCTCCTGGAGAGTCGCGAGGTGGTGTACGTCGCGAAGATAGGCGGCCACCGGCAGGTGCGCTCGCCTTCGCAACTGGGCGGCAGGATGCCCTTGCACGCCACCGCCATCGGCAAGGCGCTGCTGGCCCATGCTCCCGCGGACGTGCGGCAGGCGGTCCTTGCGCAACCGCTGCCGCGACTTGCGCCGCGGACGATCACCGCACGAGGGACGCTCCGCAAACAGCTCGACAACGTGGTCGAGAGCGGGGTTGCCTTCGAGTTCGAGGAGTCCGCGATAGGAATTGTGTGCGTCGCCGCGCCTGTGCTCGACGCCGATGAGCGGGTGCTCGCGGCGGTCAGTGTCACCGGTCCGGTAACCCGTTTCCGCCCGCGGCGGCACGCGGCGTCGGTGCGCGCCGCCGCGGACGGCATCGCGGCGACCCTGGCGCGGCGCGATGCACTCCGGAAGCGGGATTGACATCGTCGCCGTTCGGCGACAGCTCATCCATATCAGCAGGTCTTGCTTGCGTCCCAGCTGGTTGCAATTTCACGGTATGCTGAAAATGTTTCAGCAGGTGCTGAAGCGGCATCAGCGGGCAATCACGCGCGCCTATGGAAGGGCAGAAGGGGGACAGGGGAGCATGGCGGCACGAGCAGGAAGAGGTCCGCGTGGGGAACGTGGCGCGCAGGCGGACCGCATCCTGACGGCGGCCCGCAAGTCCTTCGCCGAGCGGGGCTATGCCGGGACCTCATTGCGATCGGTAGCTCAGGCCGCCGATGTGGATCCCACCTTGGTGAACTACTACTTTTCCAACAAGACGGGACTCCTGAAGGCGGCGCTGGAGCCACCGGCCGCCTTCGGCGAGGCCATTGCCGAGGCCGCCCAAATGCCGATGGAGGAGCGCGGGCGTGCCTTCGTAGAGGCGGCGGTGCGCATGTGGGACGACCCGGCCACCTCGGAGGTCCTGCGCTCGATCATCCTCGCGGCGAGTCACGAGCCCTTCGCCATGGAACGCCTCCGCTCCGTCTTCTCCGCGCTCGTCCTGCAGGTCGTGTCGGCGAGCCTTCCCCGCGACGAGGCCGAACTGCGCGCAAATCTGGTCTCCACGCAGATCGTGGGTCTGGCGATGACGCGGTACGTCTGGGCGATCGACCGCATCGCCGACATCTCCTCGGAGCAGGTCATCCGCCTGATCGCACCGACTGTGCAGCACTACCTCACGGGCGCCATGGGCGGAGACATCCCAGGGAACGCCTGACCGCACCCGACTGCCGGGGCGGATCGCCGCCGCCTATTTGCAAAGCGGACCGACGGTCGCCGGTGCCTCAAATTCTGCCCGCTCCATGGGATGACGTGCGAGGACGATGCATCGGGCCCGGCTCCCCTCGGGCATTCGCGGCCCCGGCGCGTGCGGCGGGGGCATACCGCCCCGAGTCGTATTTTCACGGCATATAGAAATTACTCTTGTCCGCAACGAGCCGGTGCGCGTACGGTGAGGGCAGTTAATTTCTGTACACGTGGAAATGAAGGTGCAATGACCCGAATCAAGGCCGCTGGAGTAGAGCCCGGTCAGCGTCGGCTCAACGGACCGCAGACCACCGGTCGGCAGTACCGCAACCTGTCCCCGGCCCGCTATCGGACGACCCGCGAGGACAATGTGCGCGTCCCGGTCCGCGACGACACCCAGCTCCTGGCCGACATTCACCGGCCCGACGCGGAGGGCAGGTTCCCCGCCCTGATCGCGGCGGCCCCCTACCCCCGCCAGCTCCAGGACCTGGGCGCCCCCGCGGCCATCATCGAGGCCGGCACCAGCGACTTCTGGGTGCCGCGCGGCTACGCCCATGTCATCGCCAACCTCCGCGGCACGGTCGGCTCCGGCGGCGTCTACACCTTCTTCGACGACCAGGAGCGCAAGGACCTGTTCGACCTGGTCGAGTGGGTCGCCGGGCAGCCCTGGTGCGACGGGAGGGTAGGCATGATCGGCATCAGCTACTACGCCATGAGCCAGTTGGAGGCAGCCACCCAGCGTCCGCCACACCTCGAGGCCCTGTTCCCCTTCAACGTCACCGTCCAGGTCCGGGAAGCCGCCTATCACAACGGCCTGTTGAGCGAGGCCTTCATCACCCCCTGGATCCATGCGCTGGGTGTACTGTCCGCCCACGGCGACCGCCTCTACCGCAATGGCTTGTCCCGCCTACTGCGCCGATTCCTCGCCATCCCCGCCATCCACCGGCAGTTCAGCCGGAGCGACGCCGTTCAGGTACACCGTCGCCTCGTGCAGGTCAGCCGCTTCCGCCATGCCGGCCACCCATGGAACGGCCTGCTCGAGGCGGTGGCCACCGATCACCCGACCCGCGATGCATGGTGGGACGAGCGTGACGTGACCGGACTGCTCGCCGATGTCGACATACCCGTCTACCTCGGCGGCGAGTGGTCCAACGTCCCCCTCCATCTGACCGGCCTTTTCGAAGCCTGGGACGCACTCGCCCACAACCCGCGCGTGCGCATGGCCATGCTCGGGGACTACAGCCTGCCCTGGCCATGGGAAAGCATGCACATCGAGGCCCTCGCCTGGTTCGACCACTGGCTCAAGGGACGAGACACCGGCATTCTCGAAGGCCCTGCCATCCGCTACTGGCTGCCCGGGGCCGAACAGTGGCGCACCGCCGATTCCTGGCCCCCGCCAGCCACCCACACCGCCCTCGCCCTCAACGCCGACGGCTCCCTTACGGCAGGCGAGCGGCCGGGCGAGCGCTGCTACGCCACCGACGGCGCGAACGCGATGCCCGCACAGCTGAGTTGGACCAGCGACCCCCTTCCCGGCGACATCGATATGGTCGGCCACCCCGAACTACGGCTCACCGCCACCAGCAGCGCGACCGACACGGCATGGATCCTGCTCCTGCAGGACGTCGGCCCGGACGGCGAGGCCACCGACATCACCCAGGGCTGGCTTCGCGCTGGCATGCGCAACGTCGACGAGGGCGCGAGTGTGACCGGCCGTCCCGTCCTTCCGGCGCGGGCGCGGATCCCTATCCCTCCGGGCGAGCCGGTCGACTACCGCATCCCGCTGGTTGCCAACGCCCGCCGGTTCCAGCGCGGGCACCGCATCCGGCTGATCCTCACCAGCGACGACAATCGCAAGGACTTCCGGCCCATGCTGCTGTTCAGTCACGCCCCCGTCGGCGTGGCGGGCGTCAACACGGTGCACTCCAGCTCGCGCCTGCTTCTTCCGATCCTGGACGGCGAATGAACGGGACGTATAAGCGGTCGGCGCCGCCTGGTTCTGGAAACAATCGTGCGACAAGGCTGTGCCACCGCCAACGGCCGGGTATCAGTGTGCGACAGAGGAAGTGCCGGTTTCTCGAGCATGGCAGTACGGAGAGTTCCGCACCTGACCGCACCGTAGGACCGAAGTAATGCAATGCCATGTCACAGTCCGATTCCCGGGTTGGCCGCCGATGCATTACCGCGCCGACTCCATCGCAGCGCACACTTTCGCGCAGGCAGTGTATGAATTGGGACTGGCAACAATTCAAATAGATCAGGATATGCGCGAAGCATTGCAGCCCATGCCTTGTCAGCGGCTCTGGCGATGAACAAATACGACTGATGCGACGGCACCTTCCGGTACTCGCAATGGTGCTTCGATACCCGAGGCGGCAGCGAGTCCCTCGATGAGGAATCGAGGTCGGGGGCCGACTGTGCCGCCGCGGCTCCTCGGTGCTCAGTATTCGGCCCACTCTCAGCAAACCTGCGATCGGCTCAGCCTGGCACCGAACTCGATCTGAAGCTCACGGCGTGCTACCTCGTTGGCGGGCATGGCAAGACTGAATAGTCTTGTCGCGCAAAGATATTCGACTGACCCGGCGGACGGCTGCGTCCGCCGGGCAGAAATGCCTCCTGCGGCCTCCGCGCAATGCGCGTAAACTTATGTGCCTGCACCTGTCAATCAGGTGTGCCACCGGGTTGCCGGGAGGTGGAAATGCTCAGCGCCACCGAGCAGTTCAGCAAGGAACGCGCCCCGTGCGGGAAACTGAGGGGCGGGGCTCGCCACCGCGAAGACGACGACGCGGGCTTGGTCATCGACGATATGACTTACGACTGTGGCTGCCGCCGGATTCGGCACGAATTCCACGACGGCAGCGTTCGGATCAGAACGGTCCGCCATGACGGCAAGGTCCTGATGGACGAGCAAAGCGCCGACTTCGAGGCCTGACCGACCACACCCCGGGTGGCACCATGACCGCTTTTCACGATGTCGTGATCGTTGGCGGGGGCGGCGCGGGTTTGCGTGCGGCCATCGCCATCGCGGAACACAACCCGCGGTTGAGCATCGCGATCGTTTCCAAGGTCTATCCGATGCGCAGCCACACCGTCTCCGCCGAGGGTGGCGCCGCTGCGGTCGCCGGTCGCGACGACACCCTCGACGAGCACGCGTACGACACGGTCTCCGGCAGCGATTGGCTCTGTGACCAAGACGCCGTCGAGGCCTTCGTCGAGGAAGCACCGCGAGAGCTGCTCCAACTGGAGCATTGGGGCTGCCCGTGGAGCCGCCGGTCGGATGGACACATCGCGGTACGGGCGTTCGGCGGCATGAAGAACCTCCGCACGTGGTTCGCAGCCGACAAGACCGGTTTTCACTTGCTGCACACCCTGTTCCAGACCACGCTGTCCTATCGGGACATCGTCAGGTACGACGAGTGGTTCGCGACTACATTGCTCGTCGACGACGACAAGGTAGGCGGCATCGTGGCCATAGAACTGGCCAGCGGACGCATCGAGACCATTCACGCCAACGCGGTCATCGTGTGCACCGGTGGCTGCGGCCGCGTGTACCCGTTCACCACCAACGCCAATATCAAGACCGGCGACGGTATGGCACTGGCCTACCGGGCAGGCGCGCCGCTCAAGGACATGGAGTTCGTCCAGTACCACCCGACCGGCCTTCCGTTCACAGGCATCCTGATCACCGAGGCAACGCGCGCTGAAGGCGGCTGGCTGCTCAATAAGGACGGTTACCGCTACTTGCAGGATTACGACCTCGGGACGCCATCACCGGCGCCGGTGTTGCGAAGTATGGAACTAGGGCCGCGCGACCGGCTGTCGCAGGCCTTCGTGCACGAACTCGACAGGGGCCGGACCATCGACACGCCGTATGGACCCGTCGTGCACCTCGACATACGCCACCTCGGTGCGGATCTCATCGACACGAAACTGCCGTTCGTGCGCGAGCTGTGCTCGAAATACCAGAACATCGACCCGGTCCGGGAGCTGATCCCGGTACGCCCCGTCGTCCACTACATGATGGGCGGTGTCCATACCGACATCCATGGCGCGACACCGCTGGCAGGGTTGTACGCCGCTGGAGAGGTTGCCTGCGTCAGTATCAACGGCGCGAACCGGCTCGGGTCGAACTCCCTGCCCGAATTGCTGGTCTTCGGTGCGCGAGCCGGTCGTGCCGCCGCCGAGTACGCGAGCTCGGCTACGGCCGCCCAGACGTCGGCGGTCATGGCGCGAGGTCGCGCCGAACAGGACCGGCTGGAACGGGAGCTCACGCGCCACGCCGAGGGATCCGAACGCATCGCGCGCATCCGCACCGAGATGCAGGAGACGATGGAGACCAGTGCTGGGATCTACCGCGACGGCGACTCTCTCGCAGCGGCTGCCGACAAGTTGCGCGAGCTTCGCGATCGGTTCCGCAGTGCTTGCCTCGATGACCACAGCCGGGCGTTCAACACCGAGCTGGTGGCAATGCTGGAGTTGTCGTGCATGCTCGATGTGGCGGAGTGCGTCATCGCCTGCGCGCTGGCGCGCGAGGAATCCCGGGGCGCGCACCAGCGAACTGATTTCCCCGCCAGAAACGACCAGCGTTTCCTGGCCCATTCAGTGATCCATCGGGAGCCGGACGGATCGGGCCGAGTCTCGCACCTCCCGGTAACGATCACCCGCTGGCCTCCTGGCGAACGCGTATACGGGAGGTGATGGTGATGGAGGACCGGATAACCCTGCAGGTCGCGCGCTACCGACCGGATCGAGACGACGAACCGGTACTGCAGTCGTATGAGGTTCCGCTGCGCGGAGATTGGACCGTGCTCGACGGGCTCAACTACATCAAGGACGACCTCGACGGAACGGTGTCGTACCGGTGGTCGTGCCGGATGGGCATCTGCGGTAGTTGCGGCATGACCGTCAACGGCGAGCCACAACTGAGCTGCGCCACCTTCCTGACCGACTACGCGCCGGGGCCGGTGCGAGTCGAACCATTGCGCAACTTCCCGGTGATCCGGGATCTCGTCATAGAGATCGGCGACTTCATGCACAAGCTGACCGAGGTCAAGCCCTGGCTGATCAGGGAGGAACACGGGCTGCTCGAAGACGGCGAGTACCTGCAAACGCCGCTCGAAATGGACGACTACAAGAAGTACAGCATGTGTATCAACTGCATGCTCTGCTACTCGGCCTGTCCCGTCTACGCGCTCGACCCCGTGTTCCTCGGCCCGGCGGCGATCGCGCTCGCCCAACGCTACAACCTCGACTCGCGTGATCAGGGAGCCGGAGATCGGCGTGACGTTCTCGCGTCGGCCGAGGGAGTTTGGTCCTGCACTTTTGTCGGCGAGTGCACGACCGCCTGCCCGAAGGGGGTCGACCCGGCTGGGGCGATCCAACGCTACAAGCTCACCGCGGCCACGCAATCGCTGCGCGACTTCCTCATGCCCTGGCGGGCACGATGACCACGACACCCCGGTTGTACCGAACGCCGATCTCCAGGTTCTGGTGGGTACGACGCCGCTCGTACCTGATCTTCGTGCTGCGCGAACTCAGCAGTTTGTTCGTCGCCTGGTTCGTGGTGTACCTCCTGCTTCTGGACAACGCGGTGAGTTCAGGAAGCGAGGAGTACCAGCGGTTTCTGAACTGGAGTTCCGGCCCGGGGGTGCTCGCGCTGAACCTGATAGCCCTGCTGTTCGTGCTCATGCACACCGTCACCTGGTTCAACCTGGCGCCCAAGGCGATGGTGGTGCGTGTACGGAGCCGACCCGTCGCACCGGTCGTGATCCTCGGGCTGCACTACCTGCTGTGGGCTCTGCTGACGGTGATCGTGCTGTTGGTGGTGCTGCGATGACGAAAAGGAAGTCCCTGGAACCGTTGGGGTGGCTGATGTTCAGCGCCGGCGGGATGGCCGCGGCACTGCTCATGCCTGTGCTGCTGTTTCTGTTCGGCCTCGCCTTCCCACTGGGTTGGCTTCCCGCGCCGGACCACGCATACCTGCTCTCAGTGCTGCGCCATCCTCTCACCCGGCTGGTCCTTTTCGGACTCTGTGTGCTCGCTCTATTCCATTGGGCACACCGCTTCCGGTACATGCTGTACGACGGCTTGCGGCTGAAGCGGTTCAGCGCGTTGATCATCGTGGCCTGCTACGGCGTCGCCGTCATCGGCTCGGGAACGGCCGCCTACCTTCTGCTGCGCGTCTAGCTTGTGGTGCGGCAATGAGGTTGCCGACTCCGCGTCCAAACTAGGTGTCTGGCAGTCATTGTCGACAGCGACGCGTGGATCCTCGATGACGAGCAGGTGATCGCCGTTGTTGTGCTCGCCGGACGGTGAGAAGTTGCCCGACCCGGTGTAGACCTTGGCGGTGGGTCCGTGGTTATGGCGTGTCGAGCTTGCTTGCTTTCACGACAACCCAGGCGAGGTTTTCGTGCACGATGTCACTGTGCGCACCGAACGGTGGTTGGCCGTTCGCTACGGTGTCGGACGCATCGATATTGATCAGTTCGCCCGCAGTGAACGGATAGTCGTCGCCGACGCCTCGTAGCTCGACCTGGGTTACATCGAACGCGCCGACGGCTCCCATCGCCGTCCACGGATTGTCACCGTGCGCTCCTGCGGCGTTGTCTCCGGCGACCTTCGACGCAAGTGGATAGAAATTGTTCAATGCTCCGTCATGGCTCGAGAAGCAGACGGAAACGGGCCCGTCTACCCGGTTGGATCGTCCGGCCAGACCGCCACGTCGGTTCCGATCGAACGGCAACGGGTCCGCGAAAGCGAAGCTCGAGAACGCACCCTGCAGCAGCGTGACAGATTTCACCGGGGACGGGCCCAAGCCGTCGGGCAGTCCGGCCAGGGCATACGACACGACCCGTGCGCCGAAGCTGTGGCCGATCAGATTGATGCACAAGCTCGAGAATTCCCGATGCAACCGTCCCAGCAGCGGTCCCAGGCCGTTCTCGCCGACGACACCAGCGCGGTTCTTCATCTGCCAGTAGGTCAGCGCTCGTAACGCCTCCTTGGCGCCGTGTAGCACCTTCCCGAATATGTCACCGATCCCGGCCGCGCCACCCTGCGCCGAATCGAGGTCGACGCCCGATCTCATCAGCTCCATCGCGAAGTCCCGGAACACCTCTGCCGCATCGTTGTTCGTACTGAGCATCGCGGGGAACCCGCTGTCGGCGTTGTCCTTCGGGCCTTCGCTGTCGGTGTTTCCCGGGAACGTCGCGATGCTGAACTCACGCATTTGTCGAAACAGCTCGTCGATGGTGCCGGGGTCCGGCCTTTCGGTTCCCAGCAGTTCGGCAATCCGATCGAGCTGTTGCGCCCCGTCCGGAAAGGTCGCCTTCAACATCTGCAGAGTGTCGGCGTCGAGCGTCGGTGATCCAGCGGGAACAGACTCGCGGCGGCGTGCGGCCGCGGCCCCGGTGGGCGCCACGGCGGGCGCGAAGTCGCCGATAGGTTCATCGGACCAGCGCTCCGACGGCCAAACCACGCCCGCGTAGCCGATCCGGCGCGTCGCGGCGGACGGCAACGTGTCCAGTTTTCCGAACCACCGCTGGTACAGATCGACCGCCTTGCTGCGATCGTTGTTCCAGCCGTGCGAGAACACGATCAGGTCGGTGAGCTCCCGCTGGCGTACACCCGCGACAAGTGCGTCGGCATCGACCGAATCGACATCGCCGTCCTTGTCGAACGAAACGATCCAAAGTGGCTTGTCGCCAACAAATTCCGGCATCTCTATTACTCCTTCGTCGGCAGGTTCAGACAGATTGAAGGGCGCGCATCAAGTCGACGAGTCCGCCGCCTTCGAGATAACGGTCGCGACCCAGCGGCGTGGCCGACTCGACGAAGATCCGCTTGACCGATTCGGGGTCGCTGATGAACTCGCGCCGGACCGACAGGAACGCCGCGATGGCACCCGACACATGTGGGGCGGCCATGCTGGTACCGCTCTGCTCGATGTATACGGCCGCGCCCTCCTCGTTTCTCCCCAACGATCGAAAGGCGTCCGCGCCGAGCGCACCCGCGGCAGCCGATGTGATGCGTTCGCCCGGAGCGACCAGGTCCGGCTTCATCCGCCCGTCGCCCGTCGGCCCCCGCGACGAGAAGTAGGAGATTCCATAGGTATGCGGCGCATCACGGTGCGTCGAACCGACCGTGACCGCACGTTTGGCGTTTCCCGGATCGTTGATCGTCATTCCGGTGCTGAACCGGGTCGGTGCGTTCTGGTCTTCGACGAAGAGGCTGACATACGCCGAGTTACCGGCCGCGACGACGACGATGACGCCACTGCGGACGAGGTTGTCGACCGCGATACACAGTGGGCTGCTCCCACACGCGTACCACGCCGGGTCGAATCCGTAACCGAGGCTGAGGTTTACGCCGTGGATCCGGGGCGCGTTGTCGCTGGCCGCATTGACCCTGCGCACATAGGAAAGCGCTTGGATCACGCGCCCGACCCGCGCCGTCTCGTTGCCCTTCGCGCCGAGTACCTTCAGACTCACGAGCCTCGCCCGTGGCGCGATCCCGGACAGGCGCGCAGGCTCGACGACTGTGCGCCTGCGCAACTCGGCGCCGTCGGCGGTGTTGTACCGATTCTCGGTGACGACAACCTTTTTCGCCCATCCGTTCAGTCCGCCGGCGATGATTCCGGCGACATGGGTGCCGTGGCCCTCCTCGTCGAGCAGAGCGCCGTCACGAACGGGAGGTCCGTCTCCGGGGCACGTGCGATGCAGATCGCGCACCGATGGATGGGTGAGGGTTTCGTTGGCGAGGAAATGCGGATGGTTGCGGTCTATGCCCGAATCCACGACTGCCCAGACGATTCCCTCGCCGTACGCGTTGAACGATCGTTGGGCGGCTTCGGCTTTGATCGTCACAAAGGACTGATCGATCTGACCGTGGATCTCGAAGTCCGGCCAGATGCGCTGCATTGCACGCGCCGATATGTCCGACGCCACGGCATCCGCGGCCACCAGCCCCTCGATCTGGTCTGGGGCCAACCGTCCCGTTGCGTACTCGTCGGTGAGGCGGTAGGGGGTTCCGGCGGCCGCGACGAGCTTCCAGAGCTCTTTGAGCCGGTTGAACGCGGCATTGAAACCGCGGCCGTAGCCCGAGTTCAGCTCGACCATGACGGAGATCGGATCGTCGGCCCCGGCAGGTGACGCGGTACCCGCCTCAGCCGCCCGGGCGTGCCCCGATCTGCGAGTCTCGAGACTCGCGCGCAACGGGGGAGCGATAACACCCGCGATCGGCAACCTGCCCGGCGCGCCGGTTGCCGTCGTCTTCCCCCGCGTCGGAACATACGCCGTCGCGCGCGCGATCGCGTCGGGTGCCGCGCTCCGGCCGAGCGCGGTCAGTTCGATCGGTGACCCCTGCACGACGAGTCCGTCGTCACGAAGTTTGCTCAGCGCGTCGGAGACCGCGACCCACCACATCGGCTCACCGGCCATCGAATCACGTTCGCCTGCCTCGAATTTGGCGGCAAACCGCGCGGCGATCATCGTCAGCAACTTCTGCTGGTTCACCGTCTTGCCCGCGGGCGCGGTGTCGAGGACCGACAGCACCCTGTCTTTCCAGACGTCGATGTCACCACCCATGGCCCCGGCTCCTGCATGTCATTCTCGGATCGCGATGCTCATCGTCAGTTTCCCTCTGCCATCGCGCCTGGTCACGGGTAGTTCGCTACTCGACTCTCGCGCTGCGGCCACTCGCTGTGAATGCGTATCGAGTGAGCGAACAGAGGAACGAAGCGGACGCACCTCGGGAATCCACTTCGAGCCCGATCGCTGCGTGTGGGGAATTTCGATAGAGGCCATGATGGGTTGATGAGGCGAAGCGACTTGGGTTCAACAAGGGCAGGGGCGGATGGAGCGCTCGAGGCCGGTTCGGAGTTTTCCGCCGCTGCTGCACCCGAGGCACACGAGATCCGGGTGCTGGCATTGAACACGTGGCACAGCGGCAGCAAGATTTCCACTGGTATTCAGCTGATCACTGATCTCATCATTTCGACACAGGCCTCGATCGTGCTGCTTTCGGAGGCAACCGAAGCGACCACGGCCGTCGCGGCGGAACTGGTGCGGCGGGGGCGCGAGTTCAATGCCATCGCCTCGCACGACACGGGAATTCTGTCGGTGTTTCCGGTCCAGGACAGCGCCGATCTGCAATGGATGGTCAAGGCGCGGTTGAACATCGGCGGAAAGCGCCTCACCGCCTACTCCGTGCATCTGGAGTATCGCTGGTACGCCTCCAACCTGTCCCGCGGGTATGGACCCGGAGTCCCGGCGCCGGGCGAGTTCGCCGAGCACGAGTGGAACAAGCTGCCCGACGGCCCGGTGACCGATCTCGCCGTGATCCAGCGCATCAATGCGGCCTCGGGCCGCCCAGAGGTCATCAGCAACTTTCTCGCCGACGCGAAAACCGAGATCGCCGACGGCTCTTCGATCATCATGGGTGGCGATCTGAACGAGCCGTCCCTGCTGGATTGGACGCCCGCCACCGCGCAGTTGTTCGACCACAACGGTGTGGTGTCGGCGTGGGAGACCACTCGACGCCTGCAAGAAGCCGGTTTCATCGATGCCTACCGATCGATGTATCCAGACCCGGCCACCCATCCCGGACTCACCTGGCCCTCGGACAACGTCGATGTGGATGTCTCCGAGCTCGCCTGGGCTCCTGAGGCCGACGAACGCGACCGCGTCGACTACATCTTCGCTTATGGTGCCGCACTGCGTCTGTCTGCCGTCGGCGTCATCGGCCCGCGCGGGTCCATAGTGCGCGGTACCCGACTGCAAGAGACAACCCAGGACAACTTCGCCGCCTCGCCGGCGCAGTGGGTCAGCGACCACAAAGGCATCCTCGCGACATACCAACTCACCGACTGAACGGCATTATCTCTGGATGCCACGTCAAGTCTGTCCAGCAGCGTTGTTTGGCTGTCGGAATGCGGGTTATCCGCCAGAAAGACCGGCCGGAAACCAGCAGGCCGGACACCTTCGAACAAGGGCAAGGCCGATCAGACCAAGTCCAACCTCAAGGATGCGGGCGAGAAGGTCAAGGACGCCTTTCGCCACTGATTTGTCCATGAGCGCACGTTCCACCTCGGCCGGACGCATACGCGGCGGCATCGGGACGAGCCTGGAAAGGAATTGAGATGAGCACCGTGGCCGCGACCGTCGATGTCGAAGTACCGGTTCGCACCGCCTACAACCAATGGACACAATTCGAGACATTCCCGCAGTTCATGGTCGGCGTGGAGGCGGTAGATCAGCTCGATGACAGGCACACCCACTGGCGTATCCACGTTGGACCCGCGACCAGGGAATTCGACGCGACCATCACCGAGCAGCATCCCGACGAACGTGTCGCGTGGAAGTCCGACAGTGGTCCCGATCACGCGGGCGTGATCACTTTTCATCGTCTGGACGACACCCACACGCGGATCACCGCGCAAATGGAGATCGATCCGGACGGATTCGTGGAGAGCGCCGCCGATAAGCTCGGCGTGCTGAAGCATCGCGTCAATGGCGACATGCAGCGCTTCAAGCACTTCATCGAAGGCCAGCGGCATGAAACGGGCGCGTGGCGCGGTGATATTCCACGCCCTGACGCGTGATCTTGCTCGATCGCAGAACACGATCGAGTTCGATAGAATACAGTAGCGAAACGAGGTAGCTGGCCATGATTATTCTCGGACTCATTCTTCTTATCGTTGGGTTCATATTCAGCATCCCGATCCTGTGGACCATCGGAATCGTGGTTCTCATCATCGGGCTCGTGTTGTTCCTATTGGGATCGACTGGCCGCGCCATCGGCGGCAGACGCCATTACTACTGATCCCTGGATCGCGGAAACTGAGCGGCAGCGTCCACGGCTCGCGTCGACTCCGACACCCGAGCCGACGCGGAACATGCTCGCGCACAAGGAAAGTCGGCTCGCACGCGGCAGGCGGGCTTCGGAATTCTGAAATCCTTCGCGATCTGCTCAGCCGACGCCAGGTCGCAACGCGCAGATCACGTGGGTGGCGAGTTGGTCGACGAACTCGGCATCGGTTGGCTGGCGGGTGAGTAGGTGGCGGAAGTGGATCGGCGCTATGAGTAGTTCGATCGCGACGCGGGCGTCGGTGTCGTTCGGTAGTTCGCCACGGGCCACGGCCCGGCTGATCATCAGCTCGATTGCGTGATATCGCGTGTCCCAGAAGGTGTCTCGCGCTGCTGCGATCTCGTCGGAGTCGGTGTTGAAGGCGAGTGCCCGGGCCAAGCCGTTTCCCAACGGGGTGTCGAGGTAGGCGATGAGCGCGGTGGCGAACGTGGTCAGGTCGCCGTGCAGTGTGCCGGTGTCGGGCAGCGGCAGGGTGCGCTCGCTCGCGGTGAGCATCACGTCGAGGACCAGGTTCTCGCGGGTTCCCCAGCGCCGATAGATGGAGCTGTCGCGCACGCCTGCGCGGCGGCTGATATCGGGGATGCCGACCTTGGCGACGCCGTGCTCGGCGACGGCGTCGAGCACGGCGCGATGGACGGCTTCCCTGACCCTCGCGGCGCGACCTCCCGGTCGGCGCTGCGGCGCGACGTTCTCGACTTCGATCATCTTCCCATCCTAAAGCAGAACTTCTTGCTTTTGATTGCGTGGTGTGCCTACGCTCACTAAAGCAGAAACTTCCGCGAATGTGAGATGGAGCGAGGGCACCACAATGACGTCGTTGCTGGATTTGGCGAAGCGGGTGATGGTCAGCGCGTGCGCGATGACCCGCACCACTGAACGCGTGACCCATCGTCTGGGCGCAGCCCCGTTCCTTCCCAGGTTGTTCGCCGACCGGTTCACCCATTTGGGCGGGATACCCACCGACGAGTTCCGCGGGCAATTGGCCGGTTGCCGCTCCTTCGAGGACGCCCGATGGGCCGGTTACTGGGAAGGCTTCGCCGAGCAGCATCTGGCGCACGCCGACGCGGCGCTCTCACGCCTGGGTGGACCCCGCGCACAACAGTTGCTCGACCCGGGCTCCGCGACCGACCTGCGCTCCCTCGGTGAACTGCTCGCTCCCGCGGCGACGATCCTCGCCGACCGCGGCACCGTGGCCGATCCCGGTGCGGTGCAACGGTTCTGCGCCGAACATCCCGCCGCGGCCGATGCCGCGGTCGCGCTGGACGGGTTGATCAAAGCGCTGGTGTACGAGTTCGTCGCCGCGTGGCCGGGCTGGAGCCCGCAGCGGTTGCGTGCCTACGAACGATCCCACCGCCTGTGTGAGGTGCTGCTGCTCGCACTCGCGCCCGCGATGGGTGTGAGCATCGAGGCGGTGCAGATCCCGGTCGACGGTGGCGAACGCGTGCGCGGTTTCCTGATGCTTCCGGTCGGGGCCGAATCGGTGCCGACAGTGCTGTTCACCAACGGCCTGGAGGGCACGCTTGCCGAGGTACTGCTGCCGCTGCTGGTCCAGCGGGACACCGGTATGGGCATGTTCGCGATGGAGATGCCCGGCACGTACTCCTACCGTGAACCGCTGTCCAGTGCCGCCGAGCGCGTGTATTCGAAGGTCATCGACTACTTGGCCGCCGATCCGCGTGTCGATGCCGACCGGATCGGCATGATGGGATTCAGCTTCGGCGCCTACTGGTCGACCCGCATGGCAGCGGTCGATCCCCGGTTGAAGGTGGCCGTTTCCAACGGGCCCCTCACGCACCGCAGTTTCGGTGCGCTCAACTCGATCGGGATGCCGGAGATCATGGTGTCGACCCTGAGTCACACCGTTGGTGCCTCGGGCACCGCGGATCTGTCGCGCAAGCTGGCGAAACTCTCACTTGCACAGCACTATCGCAAGATTGCGATACCGCTGCTGGTGATCAACGGGGCCCGCGACACGCTGGCGAGTACCCAGGACTCGATCGATCTCGCCGTCGCCGCCCCGAACGCGCAACTGGTGCTCTACGCCGAGGACGACCACTGTGCGATGGGTAACGCCCAGCACTGGTCGGCGTTGGCCACGCGATTCCTGCACGACCACCTGGTCACCCACGACGCCGTCGAGGTTACGCGATGACCGACTCCACGACGGCGCCGCTGCCGCGGCTGCGGCGCATCCTCAACCGCACCGAACGCCGCATCGACGTGCAGATCGACAGCGGCGACGGTTGGCGCACCTTTGACGAATCCGGCAGCGCAAGAGGTGCTTTCGCGATTCCGTCGGCGTTCACCACCGATTTCGAGATCGCCCGCTACGACATCCTGGGCTTGGCCGACGGCGCCACGGTCCTACCGGTGTGCCCGGCGTCCTTCCGCGATTTCATGATCTTCGAAAAGCATGCCGTCGACGCCGCCCGCGGCCTGGCCAAGCGCTTCGTGCCCGGCGGTTATCGGATCGGTCGCGCCTACGAGGCATTGGCCCGCCGCACTTTTCCTCCGTTCCGGCCGCATGCACTGTGGTACCGCCAGCCGATCTACTACATTTCCAACGCGCTGACGATCGTCCCGTCCGGGGTTGCGATCTGCTCACCTTCCTACAGCCGGGCACTGGATTTCGAGCTCGAACTCGGGGTCGTGCTCGGCGCACCATTGCGCGACGCCACCGTCGAGCAAGCCGCCGCCGCGATCGCCGCGGTCGTTGTGGTCAACGACTTCTCGGCCCGCGACGTGCAATTGGCCGAAATGCGTTCCGGCTTCGGGCCACAACGGTCCAAACACTTCACCACCTCGATGTCGGCGACCGCCGTCGCGGGGCATGCGGTCATCGATCGGCTCGACCGATTGACCGCGACAGTGGCCGTCAACGGAAACACGGTCTCGCGCACCGGAACTCACACCATGCGGTACTCGATGGCCGAGGCGATCGCGCACGTGTCGCGCAGTGAGCAGCTCTACCCCGGCGAACTGCTGTGCTCGGGCACCCTGCCCGGCGGTAGCGGGATGGAGCTGGGCCGCTGGCTCGCACCCGGAGACGAACTGCGACTGGAAATCGACGGCATCGGCGTCATCGAACACCGAATCCAGCCCTGAGAAAGGCGCCCTGTGAAGATTGATCAGATTTCCGACTCCGTCTACGTCGTGGCCGGAACGAATGTCAATTGGGCACTGGTCAGTGACGGCTCCGGTGTCACCGTCATCGACGCCGGATACCCGGCCGACACCGAGGACATGCTGGACTCGGTGCACCAGATAGGCCATCACCTCACCGATATCGCCGCCGTGCTGCTCACCCACGCCCACCTCGATCACATGGGTGCGATTCCCGCTCTCGTCGAACGGGTGGGTATGCCGGTCTACACCGGGACCGAGGAAGTCCGGCACGCCAAACGCGAATACCTGCAACAGATCACCCCGGTCGGAATGATCAAACAACTCACCACCCACCGGGGTCGTCGCTGGGTCGCCCACACCATGCGCGCGATCCACGGCCATATCGGCATGGCCATCCCCTCGGCGACCACGGGCGACGACGCCCTGGCTGCGTTGCCCGGCGGGTTCGTCGCGGTTCCGACCCCAGGCCACACCAGCGGTCACACCGCCTACCTCATGCCATCCGAAGCAGTCCTGTTCTCCGGCGACGCATTGGTCACCGGCCACCCCCTCCTGCGGCACACGGGACCACAACTACTGCCAGCAGTGTTCAACCACGACGAAACCCTCACCCGCGGCAGCGCTGAGCATCTGGGGATCCAACCGGCCCGAACACTCGTCCCCGGACACGGCCTGCCGATCGGTTTCGACGCGACGCAACTCGCGCGTGCGCTGGGTACAGCCCGGCATCGAGCACGACCGCTACGCCGGTTGCGATGACGTGGACGTGGTCACGGTCCGTCGTGGGTTCCGGACGGACACGATCTCGTATGTGCATGGGACAGAGGCGGTTTCAGGCGAGAACAGTGGCGAGGAACCCGGCGATGTATGCGAGGGCGAAAAGGATCGGGATCCATTGTTCGATGTGGGAGAGGGGCCAGTATCGCGCTCGGTCCGTGCCTTCGCCCAGGGCCCACCATTCGGCTCGCCAGAAGGGGGAGGCGGGGAGTCGTTCCTCGAGGGCACCCACGACCTGGTACTTGGCAGTGTTCAGGAGCCGGTAGCTGCGGACCAGGTAGAACCAGGCGAAACACTGGCCGAGGATTGCCGCCAGGGGGATCGCCAGCCACCACACTTTGTCTTGCGACGGGGATTTCCCGAAGGCAGCGGCGAGGGTGAAGATGCCACTATTGAGCGTCAGGAAGAAAGTGTTCGTCAGACCCCGACGGGCGCTCACCCTGTCAGCCATTTCCACGTAGAGCCTGTACTGTTCGAGCACAGCGCTCTCATAGGCGGCGCCGCGGCCTTCAGGGCTTTGCGGTGCGTCGTTCCAGAGTCGGGTCTGAAGCTCGGATCGCCGATCGTTGTCGTGCACCGTCCACCTCCTGAAATGTCGCGTGTCCGTGGGCCATCCGTCCATTCAGGGCGGGCCGGTAGGCATGGATTCCGGGGCCGAGTTGCGCCGACCGCCGCGGTCGACAATGGACTTGGGTTCATGCCGCATATCGGCACGCCGTCTCCCAGCCCGATGGCATGTAGGCCTGTAGTTGGGCCCGGCTCACGTACGAGGCCGTGAGTTCACATGCCTTGTCCACGTCCCAGAGTCGGTCCCAGAGCCGCACGGTGTGGTCGGTACCGGCCGTGGCCAGCCGGGTACCGTCCAGGCTGAACGCCACCGCACTCACCCTGCCGGTGTGGCCGGTGAGTGGGGCGCCGATCGGCCTGCCGGTGGTCGGGTTCCACAACCGCACGGTGTTGTCCCCGCCCGAGGAGGCCAACAGGGTGCCGTCCGGGCTGAACGCCACACCGAATACGCCGTCGGTGTGGCCGGTGAGTGGAGGGCCGGTGAGTTGCCCGGTGGTGGGGTCCCAGAGCCGGACAGTGTGGTCGGAGCCGCCGGTGGCCACCAGTGCGCCGTCCGGGCTGAATGTCACCGCGGTGAATACGTCGATGTGACCGGTGAGGGCTCTGCCGACCGGCTTAGCGGTGGTGAGGTCCCACAGCCGCACGGGGCTGTGCAGGCCGCCGACGGCGGCTAGTCGGGTGCCGTCCGGGCTGAACGCCACCGAGTACAGCGGGCTGTTGTGGCCGGTGAGCGGTTCGCCGATCGGCTGCCGCCGGGTGGGGTCCCACAGCCGCACCGTCTGATCCTGGCTGGCGGTGGCCAGCCGGGTGCCGTCCGGGCTGAACGCCACGTCGAACACGATATCGGTGTGGCCGGTGAGCGGAGAGCCGGTGGGTTGCCTGGTAGTCGGGTTCCACAGCCGGACGGTCTGGTCGGCGCCTGCGCTGGCCAACAGAGTGCCATCCGGGCTGAACGCCACCGCACCGACCGCGCCGGTGTGGCCGGTGAGTGGTTCGCCGACCTGCCTACCGGTCGACGGGTCCCAGAGCCGCACCGTGCCATCCCGACCGGCGGTGGCCAACAGCCTGCCGTCCGGGCTGAACGCCACATCGTTCACCCAGTCTGTGTGACCGGTGAGCAGTTGGCCAACCGGCACGCCTGTGGTGATGTCCCACCGCCGCGCGGTCTTGTCGTCGCTGGCGGTGGCCAGCCGGGTGCCGTCCGGGCTGAACGCCACCGCGTTTACCTCGCCGGTGTGGCCGGTGAGCGGTTGCCCGATCGGTTGGCCGGTGGTGACGTTCCACAGCCGCATGGTGCTGTCGTTGCTGGCGGTGGCCAGCTGGGTGCCGTCCGGGCTGAACGCCACCGAGTGCACCTCGCGGGTGTGGCCGGTGAGCGGTTGGCCGACTGGTTGGCCCGTTCCGGGGTCCCACAGTCGGACGGTGTTGTCTCCGCCGGAGGACGCCAACAAGGCACCGTCGGGACTGAACGCCACGTGGGCCACCCAGTCGGTGTGGCCGGTGAGCGGGGGACCGACCTGCCCACCGGTCGCCGGGTCCCACAACCGCACAGTCCGATCTGCGTTGGCGGTGGCCAAGCGGGTGCCGCCGGGGCTGAACGCCACGCCGGACACCGCGCCGGAGTCGGCGATGAGTGGTTCGCCGATCTGCCCACCGGTTGCCGGGTCCCATAGCCGCACGGTGCCGTCCCAGCTTCCGGAGGCCAGCAAAATGCCGTTCGGGCTGAACGCCACCGCGTTGACCCTGTCGGTGTGGCCGGTGAGCGGTGCACCGACCTGCCTACCGGTGGCCGGATCCCACAACCGCACCGTGTTGTCGAACCCCGCGGTGGCCAGCCGGGTGCCGTCGGGGCTGAACGCTACCGAATACACCGCTTGCTGGCCGCCGACGAGCGGTTCGCCGATCTGCCTACCGCTCGCCTGGTCCCATAGCCGCACAGTGCCGTCCATGCTTGCGGTGGCCAGCCGGATGCCGTCCGGGCTGAACGTTACGTCGTTCACCCAGTCGGTGTGACCGCTGAGCGGGCCGGGAACTTGCTGCCCAGGGCTTTGACCGAGCGCGACGCGAGCGTTGACCAATGCGCTGGTGGCCTGCCACAGCGGGGCCGGTGTCGCTCGACTGCTCTCAGCGGCGAGCGCGAGCGCGAGGGCGGCGTTGCTGGGGGCGGTGTCACGGGAGGCCGCGGCCAGGGCAAGAGCGACGGCCTCGTTGCGTTGGCGAACCGCCTCTTGTTGTTGGCGAACCGCCTCTCGTTGCTTGACGACCGCGATCGTTGCCGCGGCGACCGCGAGGACCGTCAGCAGGACCAGACTGACAATCACGGCGCGGCGTAATCGCCGGAAGCGGCGTTGTTCGCGCAGGTCTTCGCTGGCCAACTGGTACTTCGGTTTGCCGTGGATCGGGGCGGCCAGGTCGATGAGCTTCTCACGGAACATCGGTGTACGCGGGTCCCAGGGGGCATCGCTGGTTACGTCGACGTAAAACGGTTCCGTGGCCAGGACACCGGGTTGCGTCAGCACGGGCAGGGACACGTCGGATCGGTCCGGGTCGAACCTTCCAGTGTCCTCATCCCATGCCAGGTGTCCGTCGGTGACGACGAACAGCAGTTGGTCCGGGCCGCGGCGCTGCAGCCAGTGGACGACTTCCTTGTCGACCCATTTCGAGGCAGCCGCATGCGGGGAGAGGACCACGATCAGGTAGCGGGCGCGGTCCATCGCTTCAGTGACCTTGCCCCATAGGTCTGGGCTGGCGGTGAGGTCGGTCGCGTCGCGGAATACCCGCAGGGCGTGCAGGTGGCCCATGCGTCGGCCGATACGGTGCAGGCCTTTCTGGATCCCGGCGGCGACCGGCCGATCATGGTGGGTATAGGAAATGAAGGCGTCGTAATCGAACGACTTCCCTTGCCCGTGAGTCCGCTGCTCCGGGGCCTCCGCAACTCGAGCACACATGACTATCTCCCGGGTCGAGACGCATGGACTAGACCATCCAGCCTGATGCACACGAATCCGCAGGTCGCGGGTAGCCCACTACTCGGATCCGCGAAAAGTTGGTGACCCCGACCATGCCAGCAGCGGCCGCGCGAAACTCGTGAGAGGTTTCCTTATTGCATGGCGAATAGCTTCGCCTGGCCGGATACAACGGTGTCGTTGCGGTCGACGAGTGCGACTCGCACCTGGACTTGCCCCGACTCCAGGGGTGGCTGGCCAGGGGTTTCTGTCATCGGAATGCTCGCGTCGTGTTGGGTATTGTCGCAGGTGACGGCGTTCTGAGTACCCTGAGCGGCGGGGCCGTCCGCGGTGGGTTCGCCCATCATCGCCTGAATGCTGGTCACTCCGTCGGAGTTATCGCAGCTGTAGGTGACTTGAACTATGGTCGGTCCGGCGCGGGAGATGTCGATGGTCGCGGCGGCGAGAGCGGGGGCAGCCGTGACGACCAGGGCTGTCGCCATCGTTGTGAAGACGGTCGCGACATGGGTGGTGCACCGACAATTCCGGGTAGTTGTCATGGATCTTGGTTCCTCCTGTGTGGCGGGTATGAGTCCTGAACACAACGGGAAGAGAACGCGGCATTCGCAGCACCGCACGTATCCATGGTGCAGCCTTCGGGCTCGCGCGGGGAGAAAACCGCTCTACGGTCACAAAGCTTCCAGGGATTTTCGACAAACCTCCGGTCATGCTTTCAGCTGGCGGTCGATGCCGTGCCCGAGGTTTTCGCACTTGTCGAAAACCAGATATTGCGGGGGAACCGCCGCACGGACCGGTCTCCGGAACGGGTGCGGGGCGCCCTCAGATCACGGTCGCGGTCTCGTACTCGAGCACTTCGCTTGCCGCCCGTTCTCCCGAGCGAACGGCTCCGTCGACCCAACCGCACATGACGGCAGAGCTCTCGGTTCCCGCCCAGTGGACGCGGTCGCACGGCTCACGCAGGGCATGGCCGAACTGGGTGAGGACGCCAGTGGGTGCGTGACTCAGCATCCCGCCGCCGGAGTAGCGCTCGACAGTCCAGTTGTGCTCGACGTAGTCGACAGGGGAACCAGCTGTGTCGCCGAAACGCTCGACAAGCGCGCCGAGTACCGCCCTCCTTCGTTCGGCCTCGTCGAGTTGTCCGACCTGCCGCGCGATGGGTCCCTCGACGATGACACAGAGGATGCCGGGTCGTCCGGTATCCGTGCAGGCATCGATGGTGATGGTCGCGGGTGACCCGGGTGCGGCCGACTGCCCGGACAATCCGTCGCGCCGCCAGAACGGCTCGTCGTAGACGGCGGCAATCTTGATAATCGAGCCGCTCGGCATCCGCTGATGGAGAAACGATCGATCGACCGGCAGCATCGGCTCGTACAGAATGTGACTCGCGATGGCCAGGGGAACCGCCACGATCGCCCGACGTGCGCGCACCGTCAACTCCTCCGTACGCACCGTGACACCGGCCGTGTCCTGCTCTATCCGGCGAACCGGCTGCGACAGGTGGATCGAGTCGCCGATCTCGGCGGCCATCGGCCGGTAGATCGCACCCATACCGCCGACCGGCCGAGCATCCTGCGCGCCGTCCTTGACACCGAGTACGAAGTTCGGCCCTCCCCCGGATGCCATCTGGTACAGCACGAACAGCAATGACACCTCCGAGGCGGCCGAGGTGTAGCAGCCTGCGACGGCGGTCTCGAGCAGATCATGGGCGGGCCTGGACAGCAGGTGGTCATCCAGCCACTGCGCCAGGCTGAGCTGGTCCAATCTGCCTGCCTGCTTCGATGCCCACGGCGCATCGAGGGGAACCGACTCGCACATATGTCCCAGCTCGAACAACGCCGCCCCGAGGTTCAACGCCGCCCACGGGCTCATCGTCCACGGAATAGTGCCCGTGTAGCGGTGCTGCTTGCCGTCGACCACCATGATGGCCTCACCGTCGGTGTACTGCCGGTAACTCGGTACCCCGAACTCGTCCATCAGTGCGCGGATCCGATCCTGCCCCGGGCCTACCCACGCGCCACCGCGATCGATCCACGACCCGTCGGCACGTACTTCGGTGAACGTGCGCCCGCCCAGCCGGTCGCGGGCTTCCAGCACCGCTACCGATCGGCCCGCCTGTTTCAGCCGCAGTGCGGCCGTCAATCCCGCGAAACCTGCACCGATCACGCAATAGTCGACATCTGTCATGGCGAGCTGTCCTCGTATCGCAGTTCTGCGCACGGCCACCGGACGACCAGCGCACGATCGCGGCACCCGCGACACAGCGAGTGCACATCGCCTTCGATCAGGTCGAATATTCAGCAATTCTAGAGCGAATCCGGAGGCAGGATAAGCCCTGTCAACGGTTCGGCGTGAACGGCTCGGTCCCGAGCACCAGGCGCAGACCCGAGATACCGGAATACGCTCGCGCGTAGGCCAGTTCGCGGCTGATGTCACCGACGTTGTTGACGATGGGAATCGAAATGGCGAGCGTTGACAGAGTGCCGAGCGCATTGCCGTCGCTGTCGAGGAAGGCGCTGCCGCTGTCGCCCGGAATGCCAGGGATGGTCGCGACAAAAGCGTGGGTCCAGCCGCTGGCAGCGACATCGTCGATCTTGCTTTCACCGACCTGAGGGGACAGACCGGCGATTCCGCCACGCAGAATCGAGTTCCAGTAGCTGTAGAGGTGGTCGCCGGCATTCGTGCCGCTGGTGTTGATGCCGACCGGGCCGCCCCAGTGCGGCAGGCTCGGATTGACCTTCCCGATGTCCTCCGGCGCGAGCTTCACCAGCGCCAAGTCGTTGTAGGCGCAGGCATTTCGGTCCTGCTCGCCGTTTTCCTGCATGGTCAGCCAACTGCTGTACGCGAGCTGCCCGGCGGCGGTCGTCGCGCCGGAAACCGGCGAGCCGTTGCGGTTGAAACTCACGGCGGTTCCCAGGGGGAGGCTACCGGCGGTGCAGCCATCGGTTTCGGTGACGAGTCCCGTGGTGCCGCAGTGGGCCGCCTGGCCGATGTACACGTGGCCGGTGTCATCGATGAAGACGTAGTTCGCCGTGCATTGGACCGCGCCGTGGGTATAGGTCTGTATCCCGGGGGTGATTGTGGCGGAGGCGGCGGGTGCCCATTGATGTCCGGCCTGGTCGGCAGCAACGGTCGGCCCGTAGCCGACGCCGAAGGTGAAGGCCTGCCGTTGCGGCGACGCGGGCGTCGAAGCCGAAGCATGGTTGTCCGCTGTGCTGTCGGTGACGGGCTGGCTGCCACAGCCGGCGGCCAGGTACGTGCCGGTCGCGGCGAGGACGCACGTCACCGGGATGGCGAACGCGCGGCGAAAACTGGACAGCGGCATCGATGGTCTCCTAGTGGTTGTGAGGTTGACGATCTAGCGCCGGTGTGCGGCTGCGGACAGCAAAGTGCCGAGCGATCGCCATCCGGTTTCCTGCTCACATTGCGTCCTTGGTCGACGGGTATCGGCCACTGCGCAAACTTGTGGCGATGCTCGGATCGGCTTCAGGGCCCGGCGGGCGGCTGCTGCTAAAAACCCGATGACCAGCTGATCTGAATCTCATTCGTTTGCCATCACGATGTTGTCAGTTATTGCCAAGAAGTCGATCAGACACTGAGATGAAGGCCCGCAAATTGTCAGCATAACTTAGCTGAATCGGCTCGGCGGAAGAGCATCGTGTTCCCGCCGAGGCGATGGTCGGGGCATGTGACGTCGTCTACGCGCAGCGGAGTGTCGTGATCTAATCCGGCCGACGGTATATAGCCTTTCTGCGTCAGCGCCGTGGTCTGGGCCGTCTCGTTGTACCCGGCGCCGAGGGCTTGGCGTGATCGCAGCGCTTCTCCAGTTGTCAGCGCCGTAGAAGTGCCGTCGGCGCATACTCGTCGAAAGGTTTGCGCGATGACCATCTTGTCCTCGACAGCGCGGTGTCTCGGGTTGGTCATGTTGCTGCTGGGACTGACCACACCGGCCGTGGCTACACCGGCGGTCCCTGAACTGGGACACGCGGGCCGCTGGCTCACCGACGACCAGGGCCGGGTGGTCACCGTGCACGGCGTGAATCTGGTCTACAAGTACCCGCCGTATTTCCCCGCGGCGGGAGGTTTCGGCGAGAACGACGCTCAGTTCCTGGCGGACAACGGTTTCAACGCGGTGCGACTGGGTTTCGCATGGAATGCGGTCGAGCCGCAGCCCGGAGTGTACGACGACAACTACATCGCGCAGCTCGAGCAGACCCAGCAGTTGCTGGCCCGGTACAACATCTACAGCCTTGTCGATTCCCATCAGGACGGGTTCAACGAATCGGTGGGCGCGAGCTGGAGCGGGTTCCCCGACTGGGCGACCTTCACCGACGGGTTCCCATTGCCGCCGAATCCGGGCTTTCCGCTGGTCTACTTCACCAGCCCCGCGCAAAACCAAACGTGGGCGAACCTCTGGCACGACCACGCAGCGCCTGATGGCGTCGGGCTGCAGGAACACTATGCGGCCATGTGGGCGCATGTCGCGCAACGCTTCGCGGACGAGCCGTACGTGCTGGGCTACGACCTGATCAACGAGCCGTGGCCCGGTTGGGACTACCCGACGTGCTTTCCCCAGGGCTGTCCCCAGTTCGAGAGCGGTGTGCTCGCGCCGTTCGAAGCAAAAGCGATGAACGCCATCCGGCGAGTCGACCCGAACCACCTGCTGTTCTACGAGCCGTCCGTAACCAACGACCTCGGTACGCCGAACTGGATGCCGAACCCAACCGGTGATCCGAACGCGGGGATGAGCTTTCACGACTACTGCTCCGGACCGGTCGACACCTGCGTGAGCAACGGATTGGATCGCGCCGGTGCCGAAGGCGTTGTCGGGCTGGTGACCGAGTTCGGCGCGACCAAAGATTCGGCGAAGCTGACCGGTCTCACCGACAGATTCGACGACAACATGGCCTCATGGCTGTTCTGGTCCCAACCGCAGGACCAGACACCCGGTCATCCTCAGGAGCCGCCGACCGGGCCCGATCTGATGGACCCGGCGATCGTCCGGCCATATCCACGTGCGATCGCAGGCACCCCGCAGCGGTGGCACTACGACGGCGCGACCGGGACGTTCACCATCCAATACAGCGCCCGCCGCGCCGATTCCGGTCAACCGTTCGCACCTGGAACCCGCACCGAGGTGTATCTGCCGCCGAGCAACTACCCCAATGGCTACCAGGTCGAAACCCAGGGCGCCGACGTCGTGTCCCCGCCCGATGCCCAGCTACTTCAACTCACCACCAGCCCCGGACAGGACACCGTGCAGGTGACCGTGACGCGACGGTGATCGGCGCCGAGGCCAACTGAGGCGGCGGCGCTGCCACCGGAGTGAAAACCAGTGCGGCAGAACGGCTGGGGCGGTCGCAACATTCACGCGGGCATTCGGACCGGCAGTGACAGTGGGCCGCGCATCGACACCGATACCCGGTACGGCGGAGCATCGTCGAGCAGGTCGAAATCGGGGACGCGGCGCATCAATTCGGTGAAGAGCACCTCGCCTTGCAGCCTGGCCAGGGGCGCGCCGACGCAGAAATGTGGTCCGTGGCTGAAGGCGAGATGGCGTGGCGTCTTGCGGTCTGCCGCGAACCTGGTCACATCCAGCGCGTCGGGATTCGGAAATGCTTCCGGGTCCCGATTGGCCGAGCCGATGAGCAGGATCAGCCCCGTTCCCCGCGGCAATGTCCGGTCGGCGAACTCTATGTCCTCCATGGCGACGCGGGTCGGGAAGGGCACCGGGGTGTCGAAGCGGAGGAACTCTTCCACCGCAATCCGGCTCAATTCCGGTTCGGTGCGCAGGATTTCGCGCTGGACCGGGTTGCGCGCGAGGGCGAGCAGACCGGTCGCGATGAGGTTCATCGTGGTCTCGTGCCCGGCGATGAGCAGGAGCACGGCCATGTCGACGAGTTCCCTGAGCTGTAGGGGTGTCTGCGTCGCGAGCTTTGTGAGCAGGTCTGTGCCGGGCCGGGCGCGTCGGCGCTCGATGAGATCGGCGAAGTACGCGCCGAACGCCTGCACGGCGTCGGTGCGTGCGCGTTTGTCGTCGTCGGACAACAGTGCGTCCGGGTCCAAGCCGCGGCTGATCGCGGATGCCCAGACTCCGAACGTCGCGTGATCGGCTGTGGGAACGCCGAGCATGGTGCATATCGTGGTCAGCGGCAACAGGTAAGCGATGTCGGCGACGAAATCGACTTCACCGGCCGCCACAGCGTCGTCGAGTAGCTTGATCGCGGTCGCGGTGATCCGGTCGCGCAGATCGGCGATCGCACGCGGAGTGAACGACGGCGCCGCCATCGCCCGCATTCGGGTGTGGTCCGGCGGGTCCATCAACAGGAACGAACCGGGGAGCGTCCGTGGATCGACGCCGGGCCGGAACGGGTTGATACCGGAGAAATAGCCGTGCCCGAACGCGGGGTCACCGAGAATCGCGTCGCAATCGGCATAGTGCGGCACGAGATAGACGCCGGGCCGGAATTCGTGCAGCCTGCCTCCTGCGCGCAACGATCGGTAGGCAGGCGCCGGATCGTCACGGAGTTCGGGAGAGAACGGGTCGAGTATTTCGGTCATCGCGCACTCCGTTCGATGGGACGAAAGCATGTCGGCAGCGCCGCGAGGCCACGGACGACCAGATTCGGCTTGTACGGCGGTGTGTCGGTCAGCGGCTCGAGGACAGCGACCCTGCGCACGAGAGCTTCGAGCAGGATCTGCATCTCCAGCAACGCAAGTGGTGCACCGAGGCAGTAATGGATGCCGAGACTGAACGCCAAATGACGCGGCGGCGGCGCCGACCGATCGTGATAGCGGGTGACGTCGAGCCGGTCGGGGTCGGTGAACACCAGTTCGTCGCGGTTGCCCGAATTGATCAGCACGACCACGCCGTCGCCGGGCTCGAAGTCCGCGCCTGCCACACTCATCGGCCGTGTGGCGGACCGTGTCGTCAGCTGCACCGGCGGCTCGTAGCGCAGCAACTCCTCGACAGCGCTCGGAATCAGTTCCGGATCGTCACGGAGCAACGCCAATTGGCCGGGATTGCGCATGAGTGCCAGTAGCCCACTGCCGATCAAGTTGACCGTCGTCTCGTGCCCGGCCACCACTGTGGTGACGCAGGTGCTGAGCAACTCCGTCTCGGTCAACACCTCACCGCGGTCCTCGACAGCGCCGAGCGCGCTGAGCAGATCGTCGCGCGGATCGGCTCGCCTCTGGTCGATCAGGCCGCGGAAGAACGCCATGAACTCCCGGGAGGCGGTGCTGCGGGCCTCATGTGCCTCAGGGGTCATCAGCGGATCGGGGTCGAAGCCGCGAGCCAGGTCCTGCGACCAGCGCTGCACATCGGCATGAGCGGATGCGGGAACGCCCACGAGTTCGCAGACGATCGACAAGGGTAGCGGATAGGCGATGAGATCGATGAGGTCGAACTCGCCCGCCTGCAGGGCTTTCGTCACCAGATCGTCGACGAGCTGTTCGATTCGCGGGCGGAGCGCTGACACCATGCGCGGGGTGAACGCCTTCGAAACGAGAGTGCGCAGCCGCGTGTGGTCCGGCGGGTCCATCCACAGGAAAGAGGTGGGCATCTCCTCGGCGGCACTGTCGGCAGGCACACTGGGATGCATTTGCGCGGCTTCGTCCGCGTGGCTCCAAGCGGTGTCCTGTAGAACCGCGGCGCAGTCGGCGTATCGAGTGAGCAGGCGCAGCCCGAGTGGCGTCTCGTGTACCGCGGCGGTGGCGCGCAACTCGCGGGTCGGCGTGTACGGATCGCGCCGGCCTTCGGGTAAGAACAGCCTGGCCAGTGGGTTCGACGTAACGTCGGGCAGTTCTGCAGAATTCACATTTCGGAGCCCAGCAGCCGGTGATGGCGAAATAATGAATTACCCGTGAATTACGTACTGCAATAGCTCTGTTCAATGATGCCATAGGTCACGCGGGATGACGAATTGTATCGCCCGATAGGATCATTCGATATGCGCTGAAACGTGCGGCCGGGTTGTCGATTATTCGGCTGATGAATTCGAATTCCCCGCACGCAGTCGTTATCGGCGCAGGCATCGCAGGATTGCTCACCGCCATCGTGCTCGCTGAGCATTTTCCACGCGTCACGGTGCTCGAACGTGACACTTTCCTCGGCAGTGACGCGCGCAGGGGAGTCCCCCAGGCCAGGCATCTGCACGGCCTGATGGAGGGCGGGCGCGCCATCATCGAGCAACTCTGCCCGGGATTGACCGAGGAAGTCGTCGCCGCCGGTGCACCGACAACGGAGGTGCTGGCCGGCTCACGCTGGTACCTGAGTGGGCTACGCGCGGCGCCGACCGAAACCGGGCTGGTCACCTTGCTCGCCAGCCGACCCCTGCTCGAGTACCGGTTGCGGCGGCGAGCAATCGAACTCCCCGGGTTGACATTCCGTGAAAGCATCGCGGCAAACGGTCTCGTCGCCGACGGTGCTCGGGTCACCGGAGTAGTGGTGAGCGAGGCAGGCGCGGCCCCGGAGACAATCGCCGCCGACCTCGTCGTCGACTGCACCGGCCGCGCATCCCGCGCGCCCGAGTGGCTGCGGGCGATCGGCGCGCAGGCGCCCGAGCAACAGAGCGTCGTCATCGACCTCGGCTACTCGTCGCGCACCTATCGACGCAAGCCCGTGCATCTGGACGGTCAACTCGGCGTGGTCGTTTCGACCATGCCGGGTCGTCGCGGTGGTGGCGCGATCGTCGTCGAGGGCGACAAGTGGCACGTGACGCTGGGCGGGATGCTGGGCGATCACCCGCCGACCGATCACGACGGTTTCACCGCATTCGCCGCGACGCTGCCCGTTCCCGACATTCACCGCATCGTGACCGACGCCGAGCCGTTGAGCGATCCGGTACCGCACAGATTCCGTGGTTCGGTCCGGAATTACTTCGAACGAATCGCGACGCATGCGGACGGCTTTATCGCGCTCGGCGACTCGCTGTGCAGCTTCAATCCGCTCTACGCGCAGGGTATGACCGTCGCGGCGCAGCAGGCAACCGCTCTGCGCGCATGCCTGCGAAAAGGTACCGCGCAATTGCCTGCACGGTTTTACGCCCATGCGGCGCGCCACGTCGATGTGGCATGGCGGATGTCGACCGGTGCCGACCTGAACCATCCCGGCGTGGTCGGGCGGCGCACGCCTCGAATCCGTTTGCTGAATTCCTACGTGACGCGTGCACATCGTGCCGCGCACGTCGACCCCACCCTCGCCCGTACGTTCATGAGGGTCGCCAATCTCGTCGACCCGCCCGAAACATTGCTGAAGCCCGCGACAGTCGCGCGGATATTGTGGCGCAGTCGTGGCATTGATCTGCCTTCGGAGTAGCTCGGCACCGGGTCGCGATCAGCGATTTCGATCTTGCGATCGGCAGGTCTCCATCCGGCGCTGGTGGTCCTGCCGCCGCGGTTACGGTCGAAGGGTCCCGCTGGCGAAACGGGTCTCGGACCGATGAGGTGTAGTCGAGTGATGGCCGAAGATAATGATCCGAATGGCGACTTGCCAGAGCCGCGTAGAAAGACGATCAGCAGTCCTTACATTCATCGGCTGCAGCGTCGGCATTTCCTGCTGTTCGATATTCTGCCGATTCTCGGCACGGCCTGCGCATTCGCGTTTCTCGCGGTACATCCGTTCGGCGTAGCCGAATTCGCGCTGCTGTTCTCGATGTGGCTGGTGACCGGGCTCGGCGTGACCGTCGGCTATCACCGGCTGTTCACCCATCGCACCTTCAAGGCGGTGCCGTGGGTCGCCGGGCTGCTGGCGATATTCGGCTCGATGGCCGGACAGGGGGGCGTGGTGTCCTGGGTGGCGCTGCACCGGCGGCATCACGAATACAGCGATCGCGAAGGGGATCCGCACTCGCCCAACCTTTCCGGGGGCGGTCTGCGCGGTACGCTGCGGGGCCTTGTGCATTCGCATTTCCTGTGGATGCGCCGCCACGAATACCCGAACGTCGTGCACTACGCTCCCGACCTCATCAAGGATCGCGGCTTGGTGCGGATCGCCCGCCTCTACTACTACTGGGTGGGGCTCGGGCTGCTCATCCCGACCGTGATCGGCGGGCTGGTTTCGCTGAGCTGGACCGGGGCGGTGAGCGGTCTGCTGTGGGGCGGTCTGGTACGGATCTTCGTACTCGAGCACATCGTCTGGGCGATCAATTCTTTCCTGCACATGTTCGGTACCCGCCGCTACGCGTCGCGGGAGAACAGCCACAACGGTGGAATATTCGCCCTGGTGACGTTGGGGGAGTCGTGGCACAACAATCATCACGCCTTCCCCGAGTCGCCGTCTTTCGGTTTGGACTGGTACCGGCTCGATCCCGGTTTCTGGCTCATCAAACTGCTCGAGATATTCGGGCTGGCCTCGGATCTGAAAATGCCGTCCGCACCGCGGATGGCCGCCAAACGTATTTCCGGAAACTCCGAACCCGTCGGTAACGCAGCGTGAGGAAAACCCAAAGTGGACACGAGTAGAGACGCCATCGTCCGGTGGTGCAGGGAATATCTCGGAAATTTGCTCGAGATTCCGGCGGAAGCGGTGGACCCGGCCGCGGACTTCGACCGGATGGGAGTCGACTCCG
>NZ_BDBY01000093.1 GCF_001613225.1 Nocardia pseudovaccinii NBRC 100343 | reverse complement strand
CCGTGTCCGCGACGATCGGCGACGATCGCGCTGATGCGGCTGCGGCCGCGATCCGGCACCACTACGACGCGGGCAACGACTTCTATCGGCTATGGCTCGATGCGTCGTTGAGTTACTCCTGCGCGATGCGCGAGAACGACACCGACACCTTGGAAGCCGCCCAGGAACGGAAAATGCGGTTCCATCTGGACGCGATCGGCGCCGACAGCGCCGCGGCGGTGCTGGACATCGGGTGCGGGTGGGGCGCGATCCTGCAACGCCTGTCGGAGCAGCATGCGGTCGCGCGGTCGGTCGGGCTCACGCTCAGCGCCGAGCAGGCCGAGTTCGTGGGGTCGCGCGACCTTCCAGGCGTCGAAGTGCGGCTGCAGAACTGGGTGCACTACGAGCCGGACATCCGTTTCGACGGCATCATCTCGATCGGCGCCTTCGAACACTTTGCCCGGCCGGATGATTCGCCCGCCGAGAAGATCCGGGTGTACCGGGAGTTCTTCACTCGCTGCCGCAGCTGGCTGAACGACGACGGCGTGCTTTCGCTGCAGACGATCGCCTACGCCAACATGGAACGCGAGCGGGCGAGCACGTTCATGCAGCGGGAGATCTTCCCGGACGCGGACCTGCCGACGTTCGCCGAGATCGCGGCCGCGGCCGAAGGCGTCTTCGAGGTCCGTTCTCTCACCAATGGGCGTCTCGACTATGCATGGACCTGCGAGGAATGGGCGCGCAGACTTCGGGCGAACCGTGCCGAAGCCACCGAGATCGTCGGCACCGAGGTGGTCGCTCGCTACGAGCGCTACCTCAAGCTCTCCGCGCTCGGCTTCCGGATGGGCAAGATCGGCCTGCTGCGACTCGTGCTGGCACCCTATGGCGGCGGATTCTTCGGCCGAGGAGTGCGGGCCGGATGACGGTGCGAGCACACGATCAGGCCGAGCCGATTCGCCCCCGAGTCCGGTTCAACCCCTTCAGCGCGGAGTTCCGCCGCGACCCTTACCCGCTCTACCGGGAGCTTCGTGAGGCACAGCCGGTGCACAAGACACTGGGGATGTGGGTGCTGACCCGGCACAGCGATGTGCGTGGGGTCCTGCACGACCGCTCGTTCAGTGCCGGACTGATTCCGCGGCTGGTCGGCGAACAGGCCGAACGACTCGGGCAGCACAACGTCGCGCGGATCGAGCGGCTGGGCCGGAAGTCGTTGGTGTTCACCGACAACCCGGATCATGCGCGGCTGCGCGGACTGGTGAATCGCGTGTTCACCGCCCGGGCGATCGCCGACCTGCGCCCCCTGGTCACCCGGGTCGCCGAGGATCTGATGCGGCAAGCCTGGAAAGCGGGCGGCCTGGACGTGATCACCGAGTTGGCCGCGCCATTGCCGGTGACGGTGCTGTGCGAATGGATGGCCCTCCCCGGCGACCTGCGCGAACGGGTCGGCCCATGGACCCATGACATTCGGTTCCTGCTGGAACCAGGGCTGATGAAGGCCGAGGACTTCGCGCGCGTCTGTGCGGTGGTCGAAGAGTTCGCCACCGCCCTGGAGGGGGTGCTCGCCGAGCGCCGATCCCGGCCCGGCGCCGACCTGATCAGTCGGCTGCTCGCCGCGCGCACCGCGGGCGGCGACATGCTCAGCGACGAGGAGCTGATCTTCGTCTGCATCATGTGTTTCGTCGCGGGCAACGAGACCACGAAATCCTTGATCGGTAACGGTGTGCTGGCACTGCTGCGGCATCCGGCTCAGGCCGCGCTGCTGCGACGCAGGCCCACGTCGGTCAGGGCCGCCGTCGTGGAGGCGCTGCGTTATGACTGTCCGCTCCAGCTGACCAAGCGTCTGGCCACCCGCGACGCCGACATTGATGGGAATCGGATTTCGGCAGGCGACCAAGTCCTGGTGTGCCTGGGAGCCGCCAACCGTGACCCTGCCGTCTTCGACCGACCCGACGAGTTCGATCTGACCCGCACCGCCGGGGACCATCTCGCCTTCGGCCACGGCATGCACGGTTGCCTGGGTGGGCTGCTCGCCGAACTGCAGGCGGAGATCGCCTTCGAATACTTGTACCGGCACTCGCAGGATCTGGAACGACAGGATGGCGAGTTGGCGTGGCAGGACCACAGTTTCATTGTTCGTGGGTTGAAAAACCTACCGGTCACACTCCGGAGCGTCCGATGACCGTCCTGCGATCGACGAGGACGTGGCTGCGGCCGGAGCGCGCCGAGGCGCCCGTTCAGCTGGTCTGCGTACCCCACGCTGGCGCGGGCGCGTCATCGTTCAACCGTTGGCTGGGCCTGTTCCCGCCGGACATCGCCGCGGTCCGGGTCCAGCTCCCCGGCCGAGAGGATCTGTCCGGCGAGCAGGCGCTGCGCCGCGTCGGCGACGCGGTGGACGGGTTGATGCCGCAGCTCGGGCAGTTGGGCGGTGCCCGAGTGGCGATCTACGGCCACAGCATGGGAGCGCTGGTGGCGTTCGAGCTGGCCCGCGCGCTCGCGGCGGCGGGCAAACCTGCGATGCACCTGTTCGTGTCCGGTCGCCGTGCGCCGCAATTGTTTTCGAGCCGCACCCCGATTCACCACCTGGCCGAGGACGATTTCGCCGCGGCGCTCACCTCGATGAACGCATGGGGTGCGGCGGGACGCAGCGTCGCCTTCCTGCGCTACGCACTACCACTGACCCGCGCCGACCTGGAGCTCTCCGAGGAATACCACTATCAGCCGCTGCCCAGGCTGGGCTGCCCGATCACGGCGTTCTACGGCACCGAGGACCCGGTGGTCGACCCGGCCGAGATCGCGGCATGGCACGAGCTGACCAGCGGCGCCTTCGCGATCCACGGGTTTTCCGGCGACCACTACTTCCACCATCGGCATCGAGTGGCCATCGCGGCGGCGATGACTGCCGCACTGTTGTGAGGATCGACGTGACGCACCCAATCCTGCTTCCCGACATCCTCCAGCGCCGTGCTGTCGACGAGCCGGACCGGACCGCCTATGTGTTCTTGGACGAGAACGGTTCGGAGACAACCACACTGACCTATCGCGAATTGCACGACCGGGCGCTGGCGGTGGCCGCGGAGCTCGGATCCCGGTGCGCGCCGGGGGATCGCGCCCTGCTGGTGTTCCCGCAGAGCCTGGATTTCATCGTCGCGTACTTCGGTTGCCTCTACGCGGGCGTCATCGCGGTGCCGCTGAATCCGCCGCGCCGCGACAAGGTGCAGGAGGCGACGCGAGCCGTCACCGTCGACTGCACGCCCGTCGCGGTGCTGACGCTCGGTGCGATGATCGCGACGCTGCGACCGGCGCTGGCGCCGATCTGCGCGGCCCGGCATTGGCTTGCCGTTGACGAGTTGCCCGCGGCGGGGGCGGGCGGCACGCCCACCGTCGCCGAGCTCGATGCCGTCGCGTTCCTGCAGTACACGTCCGGTTCCACCGCGGCGCCCAAAGGGGTCATGGTCACGCATCGGAACTTGATGGCGAACGAGGAGATGATTCGGCGGGCGTTCGGCCACGACCGGGATTCGACGGTGGTCGGCTGGGCGCCTTTCTTCCACGACCAGGGTTTGATCGGCAACGTGCTGCAGCCGCTGTATGTGGGGGCGACCAGCATCCTGATGTCGCCGACGACGTTCATTCGCAGACCGCTGCTGTGGCTGGAGGTCATCTCCCGGTACCGCGCGCACACCAGCGGCGGCCCCAACTTCGCTTTCGACGCCTGTGTCGCGCGTGCCGCTGGAGAGCTGCCCGAGTTGGATCTGAGCAGCTGGCAGGTGGCGTTCAACGGAGCCGAGCCGATCCGCGCCGAGACGCTGTCCCGGTTCGCGAAAACCTTCGCACCGTACGGGTTCGATGCCCGGGCGCTGTATCCGTGCTATGGCCTGGCCGAGGCCAGCCTGCTCGTCGCGGGCAGCCGCAAAGGGCGCGGTCCGCTGACGTCCGACGTGGATCCCGGTGCACTCGGCCGCGGTCGCTACGCCGATGCCGCAACGGACCGGGCCCGCACCCTTGTCGGCTCGGGGCGTGTGCTTCCGGAGCAAGAACTGCGCATCGTGGATCCCGAAACCGGGCAGCTCTGCCCGCCGGAACGGATCGGCGAGATCTGGGTGTCGGGAGAGCATGTCGCACAGGGCTATTGGGAGAAGCCAGAGGCGACGGCCGAGACCTTCCACGCGCGATGCGCCGACGATCGCGCACGAACCTACCTGCGCACCGGCGACCTCGGTGTCGTGGTGGACGATGAGCTGTATGTGGTGGGGCGGCTCAAGGACCTCATCATCGTTCGCGGGCGGAATTATTACCCGCACGACATCGAACATACCGTTCAGTCCGCGCATCCCGCGCTGCGGATCGGCGGTGGTGCGGCGTTCTCGGTGCCCGGTCGTGACGGCGAGAAACTCGTTGTGGTGCAAGAGGTCAAGCGTGAGTACGCCCCGAAGGCCGACGTGCCCGACATCGTGGGCGCGATCAGGACCGCGGTCGTCCAAGAGCACGAACTGGCCGTCGGCGAGGTGGTGCTGACCACGGCTGGCCAGGTGCAGAAGACCAGCAGTGGAAAGATCATGCGTTCAGCGGCCAGAAAACGGTATCTGGCAGGCGGATTCGGGACCTGGTCACCGCACGGCGAAGAACCCGCGAAACTTCGAGCAAGGAGCTGAGCACATGCAGATCTGGCAAGCGGAAAACCCCGATTTCGAAGCGGCCGTGACGGGCGCGGTGCTCAGCATGCCCGCTGCCCAGCATTTGGGTTTCGAATTCGGGCGGGTGGCTCCCGGCGAAGCCGAGATAGTCCAGCCGCATCGCAAGGAACTCACCCAGCACGACGGGTACTTCCAAGGCGGCGTGCTCGGCTCCCTGGCGGATTTCGCCGCCGGTTCCGCGGCCGGGACCCTGCTGCAGCCGGGCTGGGTGAACATGACGATCGACTACACGGTGAAGATCCTCGCCCCGGCGAAGGGCCCGAAGGTCGTCGCCCGCGGCCGGGTGATCAAGCCGGGCGCGCTCATCACGATCGCCGCGGCAGATGTCTACTCGGTCGACGGCGACAGCGAAACACTCTGTGCCACAGCACTTGTGACCATGCGAAACGTGAAGCTGTTCAAATCGGACCGGGAGTAGTGGCCATGACCTCCGACGCATTCGTGTTCGACCCGTTCGCCGCTGGCTTCGCCGCGGATCCCTATCCCCACTATGCCCGGCTGCGCAGCACCGCACCCACGCACGAGCATCCGCTCGGGTTCTGGATCGTATCGAAGTACGAGGATGTCGCCGGGCTGCAGCGCTCGGCGCAATCCGTCGACGAGCAGTACTTGACCCGGCTGCCGTCGTGGAAGAGCGACAGCGGCAAGCTCGGCAAAGAAAACCGCATGATGCGCGGACTATCCATGCTGGACCGGGATCCGCCCGATCACACCCGCCTGCGCCGCCTCGTCGCCAAGGCATTCACGACCCGCGCGATCGACGCGTTGCAGCCGAGGGCCGAGGCCCTAGTCGACGCCGCCCTGGACCGCATCGCCGAGGCGGGCACCGCGGATGTCGTTGCGGAACTGGCGTTTCCGGTGCCGTTCGGGATCATCTCGGAGATGCTGGGTATCCCGGTAGTCGAGCACACCCGGCTGCGTGAACTCACCGCGATTCTGGTGCTGGCATTGGAACCCCTTTCCGATCCGGACCTGCAGGCCAAAGTCCGCTCGGCCAACCAGGAATTGTTCGCGATGGTCGGCGAATTGGTCCGCTGGAAACGCGCCACACCCGGCGACGACCTGCTGACCAGGCTGATCACCGCCGAACACGAGGGCGATGTCTTGAGCGAGGACGAACTGGTCGCCCAGGTCATGCTGCTCTACATCGCGGGCCACGAAACGACCGTGAATCACCTCGCGGGCGGGATCGCGGCCCTGCTGCGACATCCCGACCAGGCCCGACGGCTGCGGGAAGACCCGGGACTTGCCGACAACGCCGTCGCGGAACTGCTCCGATACGACACCCCGGTGCAACTGATGCGCCGGATCACCGTCGAACCGCTGCCTATCGGCGGCGCGGAGATCCCGCCCGGCAGTTTGGTGCTCGCCTGTGTCGCCGCCGCCAATCGCGATCCGGAGTTCTGGGGCGCGGACGGCGACGAATTGCGCCTCGACCGGCCGAACGCGCAGCAGAACCTCTCGTTCGGTGCGGGCATCCACCGCTGTCTAGGTGCGGCGCTGGTTCGGCTCGAGGCCCGAGTCGCCTTCTCGCACTTCGTGGCGCGCTTCCCCGACGCTGTCATCGAGGAGCTGCGCTGGAACGGCAGGATCAATGTGCGTGGCCCCGCCGAACTATCGATCTCGGTGTAGCGCAAAGTTTTTCGGGAGACGGACAGACTCGTGCCGACACTGATGATCGATGGCGCACCGATCGCCTACACCGACACCGGAGCCCCGACCGGCCGCCCGGCGGCGGGTACCGTGGTGTTCGGCCACGGACTGCTGTTCGGCGGCTGGATGTTTCAGCCGCAGATCGAGGTCTTGCGCGCGCACTACCGCTGCATCACGATCGACTGGCGAGGACAGGGCGCGACTCCGGCAACTGCTCGCGGCTATGACATGGACACCCTCACCGGCGACGCCGTGGCGGTGCTCCGGCACCTCGAGGTCGCTCCGGTGCACTGGGTCGGGCTTTCCATGGGCGGCTTCATCGGGCAGCGAATCGCGGCGCGGCACGCAGCGCTGCTGCGCACACTGACGTTGCTGGACAGCAGCGCCGAGCCAGAGGATCCGACCAAGATCGGCGAATACAAGCGGCTGGCGCTGGCATTGCGACTGTTCGGCGCCCGACCGATTCTCGGCAAGATCGAACCCCACCTTTTCGGTCCGAGTTTCCTCGCGAATCCCGCCAACAGACCCGCGATCGACAAGTGGGCCGCCCGTCTACGGCGCTGCGATCGTGCGGCCGTGCGCAAGGCGGTCCTCGGCGTTGCCGATCGTGCGTCGGTCGAGCATGAGATCACCGCCATCACGGTGCCGACGCTCGTCGCCGTCGGCGCCGACGACACAGCGACGCCGCCCGCACGATCCGAGCGCATCGCCGAGTTGATCCCGGGCGCTCGACTGCACGCCATCGCCGATTGTGGCCACACCAGCAGCTTGGAACAGCCGACGGCGATCACGGAACTGCTACAGGATTTCCTCGGCAACCATTGACGGATCCTGACCACCGGCGATGCGTCGACCAATTGACCAGCGGGCAGACCACCGGACAATATGAATCATGGGTGTCTGTCAGATGTACGAATGTCGAACTGCTCGATGCCTGTCGGGACGGACAGCCTGACGCGAGCATCGAGTGCGTGACGAATCCGATGTGGCGCAGGCGCGCGTCTTCTATCGATTGCTCGAAGCCGAGGCCGCTGCTCTGGATGCGATGCTGCGAACTCAGCTGACCCGGCGCGGGGCACCGCGGGCGACCACCGAGGCCCGGTTGCTGGATCGGGAAGTGCGCGAGGTGCGCCGCTGCCTGGCTCAGTTGCTCGACCGATTTCCGGAGTTGGGCTCGAACGAGCGCTGAGATCCGCGCGCGGACGCCATCCGCCCATTCGCGTCGATTCGAAAATGTCAGCGATATCGGGGCATCGCACGGGTGCTTCAGCTGCGCTCGCGCCACCCACTGCCGCTGACCCGCCCCGTCGAATGCCGTGCTGGATTCCTGCGGTGTCGCATCGGCAGAACGTTGGCTATGGTTTTATATAGTCAGATGCCACGCGAACGAATCAGGAAGGCAGACATGACCAGAATCGAAGGTGCTATCGCCCTGGTGACGGGTGGGCAACGTGGCCTCGGCCGAGCATTCACCGAGGAACTCCTGGCGCGTGGCGCGGCCAAGGTCTACGCCACCGCCCGCAAGCCCGAGACTGGTGATGACGCTCGCATCGTCCCGCTCGAACTCGAGGTTACCGACCCGGATTCGGTTGCGGCCGTTGCGGATCGGGCCACCGATGTGAACATCGTCATCAACAACGCCGGTGTACTGCGCCCAGCGCCGCTACTGCATGCCGAAATGGCCGATGTGGTCGAAACATTCGAGACCAACGTCTTCGGTCCCCTGCGCATCGCCCAGGCCTTCGCCCCCATTCTCGCCGCCAATGGTGGTGGCGCACTGGTGGATATTCATTCCGTGCTGTCCTGGAGCTCCGGAGCCGCGGCCTACGGTGCGTCGAAGGCCGCCCTGTGGTCGCTGACCAACTCTCTGCGCATCGAACTGGCGGCACAGGGCACCCAGGTCGTCGGTGTCCACCTCGCCTTCGCCGAGACCGATATGGTGACGGCCATAGATGCCGTGAAGCTCAGCCCCGCCACGGTCGCCGCCGCGCTCGCCGATGGTCTGGAACAGGGGGCGAACGAAGTTCTCGTCGATGAGTTCACCCGGCAGGTGAAGGCCTCCCTCTCCGGTCCGGTCGAAAGCCTCGTTCTGCCCTTCCGTCGCTGAGACACCGCTTCACCCAAAGGAATTCGCCATGCCGCTCTGGCACATATACCACCCCGCGAACACCTACACCCCCGAGGACAAGCAAAACTTCGCCCGGGACATCACCGCCTACTATGCCCGCGTCGGCCTCCCGGAGTTCTACGCCGTGGCCCTGTTCCACGAACTCCCCGCCGACTCCTTCTACGTCGGCGGCAAACCCACCGCCGCCTCGGTGCGCATCACCATCGACCACCTGGCCCGGCAACTCGACGACCCCGAAATGCGAAAACGCATGACCCGCGGCCTCGACATGCTCATGGCCCCCTATACGCACGACCGCGGCCTGTACCTCGAATTCAATATCAACGAGGTCGCCCGCGACACCTGGATGATCGCCGGGCTCTTCCCGCCGCCGATCGGCAGCGATATCGAGCAGGCCTGGGCCGAGGAGAACAAGCCCATCCCGTACTGAAGCCGGAATGGCCGGAAGACGGCGCGGCAGACGGGAGTCGGTGCCATGGCCCCGGCTCCGCGGGGCTGGCGCTGTCAGGTGGTCAGTGCGCCGTAGGCGGCGATGAGGATGCTGAGGGCTCGCATATTGTCGTCGGTGCATAGCATCTGGTTCATCACGTAGGACGCGGTCATGTGGTGCTCGACATCGACGAGGACCAGGGAGCCGCCCCAGCCGCCCCATGAGCAGGTGCGACCTTCCAGGCGGTAGCCCATCCCCCAGCGGATCGGCCGTTGCAGCACACGATCGCGGCCGTGGAACTGTTCTTCGAATACGCGGTCACAACCGGTCTGCGACAGCAGCCGAACACCACCGGCGCTGCCGCCGCAGGCGAGTATCGATTGGACCGCGGCGACCGAGCGGGCGTTGCCGTGACCGTTGATGGCCGGGATCTGCGCGCGCCGCCACGCCGCGGTGCTGGCGTCGGACACTGCGAGCGTGAATCCCTCAGGGCGGTCGCCCTCGGGTGCGGGGACGAGCGCGGCGACGCGATGGTCGTGCTCGGGGGCGAGTCCTATGTGGAAGTCCGCGCCCAACGGCGCGGCCACGTCCTCGGCGAAGAATGTGCCCACGCTGGGTCCGGTCACCCGGGCGATGAGCTCACCGACGAGGAACCCGAAGGTGATCGAGTGGTAACCCGCTTCGGTGCCCGGTTCCCATCGGGGAGACTGTCCGGCAAGACGCGCGCGGTGACCCTCGGCCAGGAGTACAGGTCGGCGGCGGCCACGGGGTGGTCGAATTCCGGCAGGCCCGCGGTGTGAGCGAGTAGGTGCCGTACCAGCACAGCGTGTTTGCCCGCCGCCGCGACCTCCGGCCAGTACCTGGCGACCGGCGCGTTCAGATCGAGTTCGCCACGGTCGGCCAGAATGAGCGCGCACAATGCCAGCATCGTCTTGGTCGTCGACCAGACGTTGACG
>NZ_BDBY01000092.1 GCF_001613225.1 Nocardia pseudovaccinii NBRC 100343 | reverse complement strand
GTCAGCGAAGGTCGAACCGATATCGAGTTGAGCCACCAGCTCCCCCGTTTCCTACACGCACTGCGTCGCGAGCATATCCGAACCCAGCCGCGCCGGGTGCCGTGAATTGTCGTGGTCGAGGCGACTAATGCTGCCTTCCTCGAGATCATGTATCTTATTGCTGGCCTTGTTGTTTCGAGTTTGTCGGTATCGCCTGTCAGCTTGCGTGGCTCAGGCAAACCGGGCTCCGAGGTGGTCCCTGCCTGCGGTTCTGACGCAGATAGCGTGATCGCGCTGCTCGGCGTGTCACCGCAAGATCCGTCACGACACCGGTGAAGGTGGCAGGCGTGCGTTGATGTTGTTCGAATCTTATTGCTGCACTGGAACAATCTGCTGATCCAGGATGCCCGAGCCGAGGCCGTGGTCGTGGACGCTGCTGTTGCCACCTTCGATGGCCCGGTGCATCGGATACGGAACCTCTTCCGGTCGTGTGCATTCCGTTATCACCGCCGCCTCGCCGCCGCGGTCGCTGGACGGAAGATGGTCCTCAGCTGATCGTGCGGCGGTTCTTCCGCGTGAATACCGGCTGTCGGGCAAAGACTTTTGCTGAACAGGTCGACGGGCTCACGATGAAACGGTCACGGCGCACCGATCAGCTGACCGCGATGCTCACCAGGATCGCAGTCGCGCTGACGGGACGTGCCGGGGCTCGCCTGGCAGCCCAGCTGGGATTGCCGGGCAGCCGGGATACGCTGCTGCGGCTGGTCCGCGCACTGCCCGACCCGGCGGTCGGTTGCGCGCGCCGCAGCCAGTGGGTCGCAGAAGTGAACCCCAGCAGCGACTGGGCCACCGCCAAGCACACCAGCTCCGAGTCGGTCAGCACAGGCGGCCGACCTATCCACGGGAACCGGGCAGCTCGTCGTCGTTTCACGTACAGCGCGGGCAGGAGGGCGTCCAAGTCAGTCGTCACAAACTGGTCTTCGACGCCCTCCGTCCATGTCCAGGCATTACTAGGACTTCGGACTCACTCGTCCGGTATCGGCCGCATCCGGCGCTGCGCCCGCTGTGCCGGATCATGCTCGTACCGCGCTGATTTCGGTGCGGAGCTCAGCCGCGAAACCACATCGGCCACAGGGTGGGGCCGCCGTCGGGGAGCGGGAGCGGCGCACCCGTGCGGGCGAAGCCGAGGCGTTCGTAGAGCTGCGACGAGCGAACCGTACTGGCTTCCAGGTAGACCGGAAGGCCCTGCGCTGCCGCCTCTTTCAGCCTGTTGCCGATGATGGCCGCGCCCGCGCCGTGCCCGCGCCACTGCGGCACGGTGGCAATGGCGTAGAGGTAGCGGTGCGGGAACTCCCGTGGATGGTGTTCGGCGAGCAGGGCGGTGACCGCCGCCATCCGGTGCAGCGGCCGCAGGTCGCTGCCCTCGGCCCTGGTCCTGGCCTGTGCCGCCTCTTCCTGGTACCGCTCGATCGAATCCACCTGCTGCCACAGCGAGACCGCGCGAATGTCGCTGCCGATGCCCGCGATCCACACCTCGTCGCGGCCGATGGTCTCCTCGATCAGAATGGGCGCATAGTCGTTTTCGAAGGCCGTCATGATCTCCGGGTGCCCGTCCATCACCCAGGCCGAGACCGCCTCGTCCCGGCTGGCTTCGGCGAAAGCGGTCGCTACCGCGGCGACCTCGGACAGCTCTGCTCGGCGCACCCACTGGCCGTCGGTCATGACGTACCTCCTGAATTCGGAACACTGTGTGTACTGGCCAAAGTAGGTGGAAAACCAGGAATTGCTATTATTTCGTCACACTTCCGGCGTGTGATGAAAAAGGATCAGAACATGCCCTGTGCGAGTTGTGGCGGCGCGATCGTCCAAGCAGCCAAGGGCCGTAGGCGGCGGTACTGTTCCCGCTCCTGTCAGGCCAGGGCGTACCGGGCTCGCCGGGCCGAACTCCCCGCCGCCCCGCGACGTCGCCCCGCGACCGAGCTCACCACGGTGGGCATTGTCCGGGGGGCGGTGGAGCTGGCCGACCGGGCGGGGATGGACGGGCTCTCCGTCCGGCGCCTCGCTACCGAGATGGGCATTGCCACCACCGGGCTCTATCGCCACTTCTGCGATCGGACCGCGCTGCTCACCGCGATGGTCGACCTGATGCTCGCCGAAATACCCACCCCGCCCGCGGAATTGACGCACTGGCGGGACCGGATCGGGTACGAGGCGCGCCAGGAATGGCAGCTGTACCGCAGGCATCCATGGATGCTGCCCACGCTGGCGCGCACCCGCCCGCCGGTCGGCCCGGCCCTGCTCGACATCCTGGAACGCACTTTCGCCGCGCTGAATCAGCCCGGCGTGCCACGCGAGGCCGTGCTGTCGATCTACCTCTCGGTGTCCGGCTTGGTGCAGGGACTGGCGATGCTGCCCCTGTCGGGGGAGCGGCGAACCGAGCGCACCGTGCTGGAATCTGCGGAGGAAACCTGGCGCGCGATAACGGAATTGGTGACGCCGGATAGCTACCCGGCCCTGCACGAGCTGGCCGACTTCACTGGCCAGGGGAACGGGACCGGCATCAGCACTACGTCGCCACGCGCCGCCACAGCAGCGTCCGGCCCTGAATCAGCCGGGCCCGCACTCGAATTCGACGATCTCTTCGAATCCGCCTTGGCCCTGCTCCTCGATGGCATCGCGGCCCGCTTCTGCCTTCCCGAACCCGCTGACGCTCGAGCGGATTCAGCCCCAGAGCCCAAACGTGGAAAGGGCGCGGTGGAGAAAACGACTTCCACCGGCACTTCGAAGTAGGCCGCGATCCGCAACGCCAGATGCAAGCGCGGGCTACCCTCACCGCCCTCCAGGTACTCGACCGTCTGGTAGTGCACCCCGAGCGCCTCGGACAGCTCTCGCCGCGAGATGCCACGCTTGGCGCGCAGCATCGCGATGCGGTTTTGTAGATAACCTCAGTAGACACTCTGCAGCTCGATCACGCCGGGCGGCGGCAGCGAGCACAACACCGAGATCGTGTTGAGCAACGGGCTACGACTGCTGGTCGAGCACAGCGGCGTCCTGCTGGGCGATTCCCGCGGGAGACGCCTGCACTTTCTCGACGCCGTCAACCCCGAACACGGCCACGATCATCTCGACCTTGAACACGGAAATCCAGCGCCCTCGAGGAGATCACGCTATCTGCGTCAGAACCCCGTTGTGGGACCACCGCGTTGCCAGTCGTGGGACCATCGAATCCGCTGGGAGAACATGTTCCAGATTTGTTATGCCGACCGATCACGGCGACGGCAAACCGAACGTCCGGAAATGCCGACGACCGGGCGTCGCCCTTCGGTCATCCGGTGATCGACCTGTCGGATTTGCGGCGGGGCATCGCGGGCATCAATCGTGGCACCGGTGGTAGCGGTGCGGACGCCGGTGAGGCTTGGAACGCTTGGATCATGAGGGCGGCGAAGCGGCGGGAGGCTGCGGTTCGTGCTGCCGGTGTGTCGGCGTGGATGCCGTTGTTGGCCATGATCATGAGGATGAGGTCGTCGAGGCCGATATCGGGGCGCAGGCGGCCGGTGTCCTTGGCACGGCGGATCAGTTCGGCAGCGCCGGTGAGCGAGGAGGTGCGGATCGCGGTGAAGTCCATCGCATGCGGGTAGGCGGACATGAAGGCCGCGGCGAAGCCGTGGTCGCGGGCTTGCAGCTCGCAGAGTTTCTCGACGACGAGGCAGAAGCCGTGCCAGGGATCGGGGTCGGCGAGCCCTTCGTCCACGAGGGTCCGGCAGGCGAGCATCTGATCGGTGAATGCCTCGGCGACCAGCATCTCCTTGGTCGGAAAATGGCGATAGAGGGTGGCGGGGCCGACCTCGGCGCGCCGGGCGATCTCCCGCATCGGTACGTCCAGGCCGTTGGCGACGAACACCGCGCGCGCTTCGTCGAGGATGCGTTCGCGGTTGTCCCGGGCGTCGGAACGCAGGGTCTGAGGCAAACGAGTGGTCACCGCTCTCACTTTAGCTAAACGGACGGGGGTGTCCGTTACGTTCGGTTGGTCTGTACCGATCGAACAGAACACGGAGAAACCAATGCGTGCAGTGATGGTCCCAGCGTTCGGAGGTCCCGAGGTCCTCGCGATGGTCGAGCTCCCCGACCCGAATCCGGCCGCCGGACAGGTGTTGATCACGACCGAGGCGATCGGTGTCGGCGGTATCGACGCCCTGATCCGAAGTGGCGCGCTGGCTGCCTACGGAGCCACGCCCGGTCACATCCCCGGCCAAGAGGTCGCAGGCACCGTGACCGAGGTCGGCGAGGGTGTCGACACCGGGTGGATCGGTCAGCGCGTGTGGGCGTTCACCGGTGAGAGCGGCGGCTACGCCGAGCGCGCCGTCGCCTCGGCTGAGACGCTCGTCCCCCTCCCGGAGACCATGTCGGCTGTCGATGCGGTGACACTCGGCACCTCGGCAATGGTGGCCCACTTCGCTTTGCGTCATGCGCATTTCGCGCGCGGCGAGTCGGTGCTGGTGCGTGGCGCAGCGGGTGGTATAGGCGTCATGGCTGTCCAGCTCGCTGCTCGTGGCGGCGCCGGTGCGGTCGCGGTCACGACCTCATCGGCCGAGCGCGGCGATCGTCTGCGCAAGCTCGGCGCGACCCACGTGCTCGACCGCGCCGGTCGGGGTGCAGAGAACGCTCCCGCGGGCTACGGCGTCATCATCGACATCGCCGCAGGCGCGGATCTACCGTCGTTCCTCACCAGACTCGAGCCGAACGGTCGCATGGTGGCCGTTGGAGTAATGGCAGGCATGCCACCGGCGGACTTCGGCGCGGAGATGGTCGCGGCCTTCAAGAAGTCGCTGTCATTCGCGACCTTCAGCGCCGACACCGTGCCCGCACCCGACCGACGCGCCGCGACCGCCGAACTGTTCGCCACCGCGGCTCGCGGCGAACTGGAAGCGGTTGTGCACGAGACGCTTTCCCTGGAACAAGCTGTGCTGGCGCACCAGAAAATGGAAACCGGAGAGGTATTCGGCAGAATCGCGCTCACACCATCGGCGAAATAGGCGACACCGCCGCTCACCGCAAATACCAACGCACGCACATGCCGTTGATCGCGCGAACAGTGCGGGCCCGCCTCCCCCATTGAATTTCCCTTAGGAAGATGGGAAGTTCGGTGATTCACTGGCGTGCGCGAACCGCAGGATCCATAGTCGATGACCGCGCACGCAGAAGGGTAGCCGTCTAGGGATCGGTGTACCGCGGCCTGGCGCCGTGACAGGGCTCGAAAACCACAGAGATCTCTCGCAAGTCGTGGGAGCGAGGCCCGCCCCGGCCCAGTAGCGTCCAGGGCGAACGAAGGAGATCGAACATGACTGGTGGGCGCAACGGATTCCTGCTGCTCGGTGGTGCGGCGTCGGTCGGGGCGGGTGCGTTGCACCTGTTCGCCGCGGGACTGCATACCGAGCATGCCACCCTCGCCCGGCTGATGGTCGTGCTCGCGGCAGCACAATGCGCGGCCGGGCTGCTGGCGTCGGTGAGCACGCGAAAGGCCATGCCGGTCACGGTGATCGGGGTGAACCTCGTCGCGGTGGTGATCTGGGGGTACACCCGGTTCGCGGGGCTGCCATGGCCCGACGGCCTCGATACGGCGGAGGCGCCGCAGTTCCTCGACAGCACGTGCGCGGCGCTGGGGCTGCTCGCGATCGCCGGTGCAACCGTCACCCTGGCGCGCCCAGGCGCGTCATTGCCCACGGCATCGACCGCGACCGCCGCGGGTCTGGCCGGTGCCCTCGCCGTCGCGGCGATGCTCGGCGGCGCCGGACATGTGCACAGCCACGACGCGGGCGACCACACCCATGCCGCCGGTGGCGACCACACCGACCATGGGACCGGCACCGCATGGCCGCGGCCGTGGGATCCGGCGGCTCCGGTCGACGTGTCCGGCGTGCCCGGCGTGACCGCCGCGCAGGAGCGGCGCGCGACCGCACTGATTCGCAGCACCCTCGACCAGCTGCCCGCGTTCGCCGACGTCGGTTCCATCGGCGCACTGGGCTTTCGCTCCATCGGTGACTCGGCCACCGGTTACGAGCATTACATCAATACCGGCTACATCCGCGACGACCGATTCCTCGACGCCGCCCACCCAGAGTCCCTGGTTTACCGGGTCGACGGCGCCGATCGGACCCTGGTCTCGGCGATGTACATCGCCAAGGGCAAGAAGATCGACGACACCGAACTGGTGGACTACGGCGGGCCTCTGATGCAGTGGCACGTCCACGACAACCTCTGCTGGAAGAGCGGCGCCGATGGTCCTCAGGTCGCCGGTGTGACCGACGCCCAGGGCACCTGCCCGCCCAACTCGATCAACCCTGGCGCGGGGAATCCGATGGTCCACGTCTGGATCACCGCTAATCAGTGCGGACCGTTCGCGGCCCTGGAAGGCCACGGCGCGGGGCAGGCAGCCACCACTGTGGACGGCCGCCGCACCGACACCTGCTCCCACGATCACACCGGCGGGCACCGCTGAGTGGCCCCTCGCCCTGGCGTGAACTCGTATGCAGCCCGTTCCTCCCGAAAAGGTTAGGGCTGCTGCGGAACTCACTAGATCGACGGGTGACAAGCTGTCGGCGTCGCCTGCAGCGGGAGCACCACGGAACTCGCCAGAGGTTGGACTGCGACGCGACACCAGGTACCGGCACTCCCCACGCTGACGCTGAACGCGCCCTCATGCCGATTACCGCGTGTCAACTGGCTACCCGAAATGGGTTGGCTGGCATCGTTTCCCGATGCGCATTCTGTCGATCTGTGAGCGGCGATGTCGGATTCGGCTGAACCTCGGCACGGCACGCAACAACCGCCCGAGCAGCCAGCCCGGCCATCACCAACACTCTGTCGCGGCGCTGCCCGAACACGGCGTACCCAGCCAAACCAATTATCGAACACATGTTCGAGTATGAGGTAGTCTGTCTCGGGTGAACACACATTCGACTGCAGTGGCACCGGATGCTCCGGCACGGAGATGGTCGGAACTGGCCGATGTCGACTTGCTGCGCACCCTAGTCGAAACCGAACGCCGTCGGCGTCGACTGGGTGCGGCTATGGTAGCGGCCGTCGCCGAGGCCGAGCGCCGTGGTCTCGCCGCCGACACAGGCTACCTGGACACAGCGGAGCTATTGAGTGATCTGCTGCGG
>NZ_BDBY01000091.1 GCF_001613225.1 Nocardia pseudovaccinii NBRC 100343 | reverse complement strand
CCCCGGCCGAGATCGCTGCCTTGCCCGGACGGAAACGCCGGTTCGGCTGGGGCGTCGCCCCGCAAGGAACCCATCACGGTCACTCGGATCACCGATGCGGCACTGGAGGTCGTCGCCACCGAGGGGTACGACGCGCTGACCATCCGCCGGGTCGCCGCGGTGCTCGACACCGGGCCTTCATCGCTGTATGCGCACATCGTCAACAAGGACGATATCGACGATCTACTGGTCGGCAGGCTCAGCGCCGAAATCGTGCTGCCCGAACCGGATCCGGCCGAATGGCGCGGTCAGCTCCTCGACGTGTTCAGCCAGATCCGCGACCAATACCTGAAATACCCCGGGGTCTCGCGCGCCGCACTGGCCATGGTCCCCACCAACCTCGAGGCACTGCGGGTCCGAGAGGGATTGTTCGCGATCGCGCTCGCGGGCGGAATCGAACCCCGCACCGCCGCATGGGCATTGGACGCGATCTCCCTCTACGTCAGCGCCTACGCCCTGGAGCAGTCGCTGGTCTTGCAGCGGCGCGAACACCCGGATCAGGAGTGGGTCGTCAGCCGCGAGGAGCTGATGCGCCGGTACACCGCCGACAGCTTCCCTCAGACCCGGCGCTATGCCGCCGAACTCACCTCCGGCACCGGGCCCGACCGCTTCGCATTCACCCTCGCGCTGATCCTGGACAACCTTTGCCCGTCGGCCTGACGCGTCGAGGTCACCTATTCCTGCCGGTCCAGGGAGGAACATCGACGCCCCCGAACGCACTACTTTGCCGCGACCAGGGTGGTCAGCCGAGTGGCGGATGCGCAATATTCGAACCTGCGATATCGCTCAGTCGGCGGACGGACGTCGGCTGCCGAGGTGACGGGTGAGGACGTGGCCGAGGTGCGGGGTGAGGGGGCCCGTGTGATCGATGCCGAGTTGGGTGGCGAGATAAACAGCGTTCAGCCGCGTCGCGGTCTCGAGGAGAGTGGCGTAGGCGTCCGTTGCGGTGTGAATTCGATGCCGTGCCGTTGCTGCGGCAACGACGCCTACCAGGGCGGCAGGCCACCACCAGACCGTCAGGACCGAATACAGGACCGACCAGGCGGCAAGCGTGGTGGCCCGCGCCAAAGCCGTTCGGGCGTCGGTGATTTGGTCGCGGATGGAATCCGGAAGGATCAGCCAGACCGACGGCCATACGGTGGCGAGGTCGAGGTGATGGTCGCGGTCGAGCCGAACAGCTGCGGCATGTACTCGATCACCGCTCCAGGTCGGCCGTTCCGGCCGCTCCACCGCGACTCGGGTCCGGGTGCGGGCTGCGCGATGCCGGAGTGCGGAATCCGGCCGGTCTGCGGGATCGGGTGCCAGCATCTTCCGGAATTCTCGGTTGTAAATGGTCTCGGCGGTGTCCCAGCGTCGCTTGCGCCGAGCAACCGACCACCGAGCCAGTTGCCGAACCGGCCGTGGCCAGGTGTCCCATTCCACGGCCAGTGCGACGTGTTCGACAAAGGTCCCGACGGTCTGCGCGACGAGCCCGACCGCAGCTGCACCGGCCAAGATCGCTACCAGCAGCACAACTTCCCCACCCGTGGCGGTAACAGTGGGGTTTTTGGCGTAGGAGGTGATCTTGTGTGCGAGCAGACCCACATCCAGCGCATGACCGTGCCCCAGGGTGAGTGCGGCACCGGCGACAGCGAGATAGAAGGCACCGGGCAGCACCAGCAGCGACAACCATTTCTCGGCGAGCTTCTTGGCGAGTTCGCTCCATAACCCGCCCATTCAGGAAAGCCGCTCTCGCAACAGCTCTCGCCCTGTGAGGGCACATCGTGGTGGATCGTCGTGGACCTCGTCGGCGGCACGGCCCGCGCAACGTGCGAGCGGACAGCGGTAGACGACCTCGAGGCGGTGTACACCGATTGCTGCGGCGCTGCGGTGATGCCCGTACAGCCCGCGCGCATCGCCCCTGGCCTGCAGCGCGGCGTGGACCGCATCAAGCGCGGCACCGACATTGGAGGTGGTACTGGAGTGCACGATGGCGAGTAGATGGTGCAGCGGCGTGCCGGTATCGGTCCCGTCATCGCCCAGCACGCTGCGAATATCCTCCAGATGCCCACACAGATATGCCAATCCGGCGGCGACCCGCCCAGCATCTTGTGGCGATGGCTGCAACCAAAACCCCCTGGGAATACGAGCAAATCCGGCAGACGCCGCGCCCCCGGCCGTCGGGCACAGGGTTTGATCATATCGTCGGAAAAGGTTGTGCTGCAGGTCATCGGATGACTAGCGTTGACCCCTCCGGGGAGGGTGAATGCGGCGTGGTAGATCGTGAGCAGGGTGGCGGCACCGGAGGATCCGACTTCTTCACCGCCGCCAAGGATCTGTGGCAGCGTATGCGCGCCTGCACAGCCATCGGCCGAACCGATATCGATCCATTCGGCCCCCTGGACGCCTTGCGAGATCGTCTGAATCGGGCGAAGACCGTTGCCGAACTGGACGATGCGATCGGTGTGGGTCGCCAGCTTGTCGCAGACACCCCGGCCGACCATCCCGCATTTCCCGGCAGCCAGTATCACCTGGCCAGGGCACTGATATTCCGGTTCAGCCAGACGAAGGCGCTGGCCGATCTGGACGAGGCCATCCTGCTCGGTCGCCGCACGCTGGCTATCATCCCGACCGACATCCCCTTCCGCGCCGACCTGCTCGTATCCCTCGGGAGCAGCCTGCAAACCCGGTTCGAGCACACGGGAACTATGGCCGATCTCGACGACGCAATCCGGCTGACTCAGGAAGCGGTCACGCGCACACTCGACGGCGATCCAAACCTCGCCGACAGGATGGACAGACTCGGTGCCGCCCTACTGGGCCGATTCGGGCGGACGGAGAAACTCTCCGACCTCGACGACGCGATCGCGCTGGGACACCGCGCTGTGGCGGCAACGGCCCCGGATGCTCCCGCCCGCTGTGTGCGGCTGATGCACCTCGGCGCGGCGTACGCGGACCGGTACGCGCGGACGGGAACAGTGACCGACCTGGACGAGGCCATCCGGCTTGGTGAGCAGACCTTGTCCGCTATCCCCGCAACGCTTCCCGACAGTGTGCGGACCGGAATCCAGCACACCCTGGGACTGAGCGTGCAGACCCGCTTCGAGCGCACAGGCCTCCGTGCCGACGCCGATGAAGCGATTCGGCTTGTGCGACAGGCGGTGACCGATACCCCCGCCGACGATCCGGGCCGTGCTGAGTCCATGAACACACTCCGTCGGGCGCTGCTGAATCGGTTCGAGCGGACAGGAACTATGTCCGATTTGGACGAGGCGGTCGAATTGGGACGACAAGTAGTCGTGGCGACACCGGCAGACCACCCCGATCATGTCCGGAACCTGGCCGGCCTCGGGATCACGCTGCGAACCCACTTCGAGCGAACCGGGAACCTGGCCGATCTGGACGAGGCGATCCGAGTCGGCCGGGAGGCGGTCGCGGCCACGATCGCAGACGATCCGGACTATCCCGAACGGGCGAGCAGCCTCGGCCGCGCGCTGGTCGATCGGTTCGATAGAACGGGTTCTATGACGGATCTGGACGAAGCCATCCGAATGGCTCGACGGGCCGTTACCGGAACATCGGGAGATAGCAGCACCCGAGCGGGCCGACTGACAACCCTTGGGACAGCGCTGCGGAATCGATTCGAGCGCACGGGAACACGGTCGGATCTGGACGAGGCCATCGCCAGTCTGCAGGACGCTGTGGCCCTCGCCCCGCCCGACTACCGCGCAAAGACCATCTTGCTGATGAATCTTGGAAACGCCCTATGGCACCGATTCGAGCAGACAACGGCGACAACCGATCTGGAGGCGACGATCGGTTTGTTCCGGCAGGCCGTCGCCGCGACACCTGCCGATCACCCCGCCCTGCCGGCAATGCTGGCCAACCTCGGACGCGCCACCCGGGCTCGCTTCGAACAGACGAAAACTCCGGCAGATCTCGACGAGGCCATCGTTACTCTCCGGCAGGCCGCGAGCACCACACCTGCCGATCACCCCGACCGTGCCCATCGGCTGATCGGTCTCGGAGCTGCCTTGATGATGCGGTTCTGGCGAACGGATGCGGCGACCGACCGGGAAGAGGCCACGGCAGCCTTTCTGGACGCGGAGCGGTTCGAGGTGGCACCGCCATCGGCCCGAATCCTGGCGGGCCGCGCTGCCGCCGACCTGGTCGCGGCAACGCAACCAGACCGGGCGGCCGAGCTGATCGAGCGCGCGATCCGATTGCTTCCCGAGATCGCACCACGGCAGTTGGAACGGTCCGATCAGCAGTACGCGATCGGCGAATGGGGCGGGTTCGCCGCCGACGCCGCGGCACTGATTTTACGGAATCCCGCTGTGCCCGAGAATAACCGGGCGGATCTGGCGCTGCGCCTGCTGGAAGCCGGCCGGGCCATACTGCTGAGCCAGACGGTCCAGGTCCGCGCAGACCTCACCGACCTCATGGACCAGCATCCGGATCTGGCTGGTGACTTCGTCCGGCTGCGAGGGCATCTCAATCGATCAGACGGCACCCGTTTTCCGGCCGGATCCGACGACCCGACTTCGGACCGGCACCAACTGGCACGCGAATTCGAAGCTGTACTCACCCGAATCCGGACGCAACCCGGATTCGACACATTCGCCCTGCCACCGTCCACCGAACAATTGGTCGCGCAGGCCATCCGCGGGCCGGTGGTGGTGTTCAGCATCGGCCACTACCGCAGCGACGCGCTCCTGCTCACCGCCGACGGAACCTCCTGCCAGCCGTTGCCCGCCCTGTCCCCGGAGACGGTACGAGACCGAACTCGCACCTTCCGCGAGGCGCTGCACACCGCCGCACACGGCACCACCGGGCCGGAACGGCAAGCCGCACAACGACAGTTGAGCGGTATCCTGGAATGGTTGTGGGACAACGCAACCGGTCCCATTCTGAATGCGCTGGGCTATCATCGGCCGATCGCGCCCGGTCAGTTCGGACCACGGGTATGGTGGGCGCCCGGCGGAATGCTGGGCCAACTGCCGATTCACGCAGCCGGTTATCACGCTCACTCACCCCGATCCGAGGCGGCAACGGTCATGGATCGCGTCGTTTCTTCCTACACACCCACTGTCGCTGCCCTCGGCTACGCGCGCCGACGCACACCCACTACCGACCCGGTCATGCCCGAACAGGCTCTCGTCGTGGCCATGCCCACCACCCCGGGAATCGAGGGGCGGCTGCATTATGTGCTCGACGAGGCTCACCTGGTTGCCACTCACCTGCCGGGAGCGACTGTGCTCACCGAGCCAGACGTCGCGAACGACATCGGCGCCCCGGCAACCCTGCCCGCCGAACACACGCTCCCGACAACGGCCAGCGTGCTGGATCTCCTGCCGGATTGTGCCATCGTGCATTTCGCTTGTCATGGAGCCACCGACCCCGATGATCCTTCGCGCAGCCACCTGCTGTTACACGATCACGCCACGACGCCGCTCACCGTCGCCGCGCTCGCCCCGGTCCATCTCGACCACGCACGGTTGGCATACCTGTCGGCCTGCGACACTTCCTCCAGCACCGACACCCAACTGGTCGACGAGTCCATCCACCTCGCTTCCGCATTCCAACTCGCCGGATACCCGCACGTCATCGGCACTTTGTGGACAATCGACGACGACCTCGCCATCCGCATCGCCGACGCCTTCTACACGGCCTTGCGTACTGCGCCCGACGCGACAGCGGTCGATGTCAGCCGCGCGCCCTACGCGCTGCATCACGCTATCCGGACGGCGCGCGACACCTTTCCGGCCACCCCATCGCTCTGGGCCGCTTACCTCCATACTGGAGCGTGAGCTACCCGGCGATGCCGATCACCACCACTGACCTCACAATTACCAACTCGGACAACGCATTCCGGTTACGACCGACACCCCACACTGTGATTCTGCTTCCTCGCGGTTCGCCAGCGCCCACGCACTGTGTCCGACAATCAACGGCCTGACGTCGTAAACCCGGCCGCGCACAGGGACATGGACGCACTGTCATGCCGCATATCGGTCGTTCGGGAACGCGAAGGGTTCGCCCGACAGCGCAATAACCTGTTCCACTTCTGTTTCGCTGTCGGTGGTCACTGGCAACGCGGTGGTCCCGCAACGGTGGCAAACGACACGGGCGGGGCCGGTTTGTGGGGTATGGGATGGAAGTATTTGTGCCGCAAGAACTATCAGATCACTGGTGGCGGTATTCGCGCCGCGCACCCGTCAAGGGAATAGGGAACAGTTGTTGTTGATCGGCGGATCTATCGTGGGCGTCATCGTCGTGCTGGTGTTGCTTGGTATCGCGGCCGCGGCTCTGGATCCAGGGGGCCGCGCGGAGCGGCGCGACCGGGTCGATTCCGATGTGCACGAGCATGTTCGACGGCAGTCTCAGTGGCCGAGAACTGATCATCTGCACCGTCGATGACCCCATAGGCTGTCCGGCTGCGGTTGTGCCGCTGCCAGATTCGACCGTCTGCAACAATGCCCACGCGTGCCGTGTACTCGGTGGACGCGCGGATCGGCGCAGCGTCACGCTGCGGTCCGGGCACGCACCGCCCGCGCGGCATCAAACCAAACCCGAGTTTTGTTGCGCCCGTGCCGAGTTGCAGTTCATCCCCGACCAGCAACGTGCCCGCGGCGGCTCGGCATCCGGCCCGCACCTGCTTGGGGTTCGTGATGGTCGAGGTAGCGGCACATGCGACAGTTCGTGTCGGTGACCAAGGGGCCCGTGACCACAATGCAGGCGATCCACCGCCAGAACCACACGATCGGTAGGTCGCGGATTCGATGAATCAGTACAGCCCTCCCGACTTCCGTCTCGGACGTTCAAGCACATTCCCCCGGCAATCCGAGCAGGCAGGACCACACGTCGGCCAAACTTGTTGTAGCGCTTCATTGCCCGTGGAACGATTTCATGAGTGAAGATCAGCGAGCGACTCGGGTTCCTATAGCGCTAACGTTGCCGTGGCGTGCCGTGAACAGGATGCTTCCCCGCCTCGCGCGCAGGGGCAATAAGTGCTCGCGGCGCAGTCTCGATCCGTCAATCGCACAAAGGATTCCATGCCCATCGAACCAGACGAACGCCTTGGCATACGCGGGCAATCCAAGGCTGTGGTACGCGCCCTGACCACCAGCGTTGTCAGTGTGTTCGCACTGATAGTCGTCGTCGTGCTCATCTCAAAGGCGCTCGGCCTCGGTGAGGAAGAGTCGGAATCGACTGCGGCGACTACAACGAGCAGCTCAGCGCCTACCGCTCAGCAAACCACACCGGCCGCTGCGCCGGTTTCCCTGTCAGATCCGCGATGCGCACCGGCTTCGGAAAATGTCGTCGCGCAGGTGCAAGCGGGCCTGACCATGGATGGCTACCGGTTCACCAATGCCACGGTGATCATTGACGGTCGTCTCACGTTCTTCGGCGCGACGACAGTCGACGCATCTGGACAGATGCAAGAGCGTTCGGACGTGTGGATCCTGCGCGACCACGTCGTGTTCGCCTCCACCGGTGGCGCACGGAGCAACTCGCAATTCCCGAAAGCCTCGTCGTCACCGCTGAGTATTTCGCCGGGAGACGAGCGGGTGCGAGCTGTGGATGCCTGTGTAGTGGATGCAACGCGCGGAAGCTGATGTACCTCTTGGGCGCGACGAATCGGGAGAGCTCGCAGCGATCCCGGCCGGGCCACAAGCTGATCCTCGCGGACCAGAATCTCCCGACTCACCCCGGCCGCACGGGTGGTGCCGATCGTCTGAGCCACCATCCGCCCTGCACCCTTGTCGGCGAATGTGCTTGCCTCGCTGCCGAAATCGGCGCACCCGGGCGCGCTCGCGGCGATGAAGGGCAACTACATGGCCGAGGATATCGGCAACGCGCAACTGGCGGTGAAGGCGTTCGAGATCGACTACGGCGCAAAGTGTCCGACGGCGGTCGCCAAGATCACCGGCGACGTGGACGTGCTGCTCGAGTTCTTCGAATATCCGGCCGAGCACTGGATCCACTCGAGAACACAAATCCGATCGGGTTGACTTTCGCTTCCGTGCGGCTAGGGACCAAAGGCCCGGGTTCACGTGCGGCCGGAATCGCCATGGCCTACAAGCTGATCGAGGCAGCACAGGCCCGCTGGCGAAAGGTCAACGCACCCGAACTCGTCGCACTCGTCCGCGTCGGCGCGCTGTTCCACAAGGGCAAGCTGCTCGAACGCCCCCGTTACATCACCCCCACGCCGTCAACCAGCCCCGCAGACCGCACCCGAACGGGAGTCGCCTGAAATAGCCGACCTACAGACTTCCGATATCTCTCGGCGACCGGCCGCTACCGTGTGGCCCGTGACCGATTACGGACGGCGCCCGCTGCCTTTTCTCGATGTCGACGGACCGCTGCTCCCGTTCGGCGTAGATACGCGACCCGAACCACGCAGCCGCTTCGAACGCGGTCACCTCGTCGAACGCCCCAAGACTCACGCAGCTTGAACCACCTCAACCGACCGCTCCCGATCGATCTGTTCCTGGGCGAGACGGGCCAGGAGGTCGGCTTCCGTGCGTTATTCGGGTGTGGAAGGCGGTGGTTGCTCGCGGGCATAGCCGTGCCAATAGGCCGCGATCTTCGTGGTCTGTCGCACTACGCGGTCCGGCTCGGGCGGGGCGGGCCAGAACTGCAGGAGGTAACGGTCCAGCAGTGGCTCATCGTCGAGTCTGGTGTCCTTCTGCCGTGCCTGGTCCATGCCCTGCGCGCAATACCGCACCCGGTAGTCGATCTCTTTCAAGTCCAGTTCCCAGGAGGCCTCGCCTGCCCACTGCGTGTGGTGGCGTGGCTGCCGGAGTGGATGCGTCGGTGGTCGAGATAGAAGCCGAGTGCGGCGGGATCGCCTTCGCGCAGAAGCAGACTGGCGGATGCTTCGGCGGGGGATGTGAAGCGGACGACGTGGTCGAGGGTGAGGTTGTGGGTGTTGGTGGCGTCGTTCATGTCGGTGTGGGCGCGTCGGCTTCGATCGAGGGCAGCTGCTCGGGATCACCGAGGCAGCGGATCGTCGCATCTCGAGACGCCAGAAACTGCAGCAGGCGAAGGCGTTTGAGGTTTCCGACTTTGGCGTGTCCGTCGATGATCACCAATGTGTTCTGGTCGATCTGCAATACCCATTGCGGCAGCGACGGCGGTAACCGGTCCCGGGGTTCGGGGGTGGGGTGTGGTGTGTGAGGACGTCGAGGAGTTCGTCGATGGCCTCGACGCGTGCGCTGATCGACTCGCCCAGCACGGATGCGGCCGCGGCGGTGGGAGCGAGTCCGAGGACGGTGCCGCCGCTGGCGTGCCAGGCGTCGGTGAGCACGCGCATGGCTGTTGTCTTCCCGGAACCGGCGGGTGCGTCGACGGTGCGTACGCGCAGATCTGAGGTGGCGAAGCCCTCGACGACCGCGATCTGACCGGCGTTGAGTGGGCGGTCCGGGTTCGCGTTGTTATATGCATGGACCGCTTGCGCGACGATCGGTTTCGGCAATGGGCTGCAGCCGACCTCCAGTGACTGCCGAGCCCTTATCCCGCAGTCTCGACAAGCGGCAGCGCAACCGGTGCTAGCCACGCCGGGAAAGCTCGAGCTGCAACCCTTCCGGCTTCAGAGTGATCGTTTCCTTGACCCGCAGCTGATAACCCGGGTCCGGTGTCAGATCGAAATTCCGCAGAATCGTCGCGAGGACCAACTGAAGCTCGTGGTAGGCGAACTGACGGCCGATGCACCCTCGCAGCCCGACCCCGAACGGCCTGTAGAGCTCGGGGTGGCGGGCTTTGACTCGCTCTGGAAGGAACCGATCCGGGTCGAACGCCTCGGGATCACCGCCCCACGATGGATGTCGATGCAGTTGCAGCAGCACCACGAACACCCATTCACCCTTTTCGAATGGGAAGCGACCGGCGAGCATGGTGTCGTTCTTGGCTTTGCGGAAGTAGCCCGGCGCGGTCGGCCACAGCCGCAGCGACTCGTCGACGATGCGCCGGACCAGCCGCAACTTGCCGACTTGCTCGTAGGTCAGCTCGTCGCCGGTCCAGACCTCGGCGATCTCGCGGCGCGCCTGCTCGGCGATCTCCGGCGAGCGTGACAGGTAGTGCAGTGCGAACGCCAGCACACCCGCCGACGTTTCATGTCCGGCCGCGAGGAACGTCAGGATCTGTCGACGAATGTTCTTCGCGTCCAAGCGCTCACCGGTTTCCGGGTCCGCGACCGTGAGCATTCGGTCGAGCAGATCACCGTGCCCGCCCGCGCCATCGCGCTGGCGCTGCGCGATTACCGCATCGACCTCGGCGTTGACGAACCGCAGGTCCGCAAGGTGCTGGGCCCGCTGCTGCCGGAACACGGTGCGTTCCACGAGTGGATGTGAGTAGGCGGACCGGTTGACGTAGGTGAGGATGCGCAGCATGGCGGCCACCAACGGATGCTCGTCGGTGCGGGTGAACGAACCGAACTCGTATCCGAACCCGGCCCGGCCGATCACCTCCAGCGCCACCTTGTTCGTGTCGCTCGGCACGTCGACCCACTGCCCGGCGCGCGCGGCCCAGTACTCGACCAGCTCGTTCGCGCATGCCTGCATGGTCGCGTGGTAGCCACGCATCGACGCAGCGGTGAAACTCGGCGCCAGGATCTCGTGCGCCTTACGCCAGTTCGGTTCGCTATTGTGCGCGGTGAACAGCCCATCTCCGGCCACGGACCGCAAGGTGCCGATCGGAACCCCGAGGAACTTCGCCCACAGCTTGTCGTCGTTGATCTCGGTCAACAAGTCCGGGTCGGAGACATATGTCACGCGGGCGCCGAAGATGTTGCGCTCGTAGATCCCCCCGTACTGCTGCGCACCACGCATCCCCCACTGACTGCTGTCGGTGACGTGCAGATCCCACACATCGCCCAAGATCGGCAGGCGGAACGGAGGGTGAGGTAACTCCCGGTCACCGGCCCGAATCCGCCTCTCGGTCGAGGAGTTGGTCGTGGTCATGTCGCTCCATCCAGTTGGCGGCTGTCGAGGTGGGTCTGTGCCGAGTTCCAATGCCGCGCGATACGCCGCAGGGTACGGGTTTCATCAATGATGTCGCGACCAGGCGCGGAGGCGTGCAACCGCACATACGATCCTGGTTCGGCACCACCGGCCTTGCGATGCAGGGCCCGCGCGATCTGCACCGCCTCGGCGACCGCCGCGGGCATATCAGCAGGCACAGGCGCGGCGAAACGGCCGAGCACGAGCAGCGCATCGCGAATTTCCACCGTCATGCGGTGCATACGCCGCCGCGGATTCATGTCCGGGTCGGAATGCGACAGGCGCGGAATCTCGACACACACCGTCACCAGATCACGCCACATCGGCGTCATCTGGCGCACGGTCCGCGATGCAGCATCGACACCCAGCCGTCGCGCGATCTCAGTGGCGACCCGGGCCCCCGCAGCCAGCGACCCCAACCCGACCATGTACACGAAGTTGTTCTCATTCGCGCGGAAACGAAAGTCCACGAACGCATGTCCTGTGCCGGTCGCGGCGCACACGGCGCTGACGAAGATCGACAACGCTTCCTCCAGCGCCCACCCGCCGACAAGCACGATCAGGGCGTAAGTGAGCTTGTGGGAGGGCCGTAGCTGACCTGCCCGCAGCTCGCGCACGCTAGCCGACACGATCAGAACACCCGTTGCCGCGCACCAGATCGAGAAGAACGCGAAGTACGCGACCGTCTGCCAACCCTCGGTTCGGTCGATGTACTGCCCGAGAGCACGAGCGTGCGATCCGAGCAGCAGCATCAGCACCATCGACACCACCGCCGCGCACCACACTGTCAGGCTCATCCGCCGATAGCTCGCCGATGCCTGCTCGGACCACCGCTGCGACCACGAGCCCGCCAGCACGATCAGCGGCGCAAACGTCAGCACGATGAACGTCGTGCCGAGCTGTCGGGTGAACCCCACGCTGAGAAGTCCAGTCTCAGCGAGCGCGTTCTGCACCGTGCGTTCGCGCAGCAACGCGGCGACAACCGCGGAAATCAGGGCATAAGTCACCTGACGCTCGCTCGGCCGCGAACGATCGTGCAACAGAACCAATCGCAGAACGGCCGCCGCCGCGCCGAAGCCGATGATCAACCACGCGATCGACGGTGGTGCCGAAGAGGTCACCCGTCACCACCCCAGAAAGAGCGCATCGGCCGCGACGCCCGCCAGCGCGAGACCCCGGACAGCAACAAATCACCGAACTGTTCTGCCTCGTCCTCCTGTGCTCGTCGAGGAACTCACTACGACCGAGCACACGGCGGATCAGCGCCGGATCGAGATTCGGCATAATCCGCTGAACACCGGCCAAACCAGCTACGCCGACATCGTGATCAAGCATCATGTGACCGACCTCATGCGCGATGATCTGGTCGATATGAAAGTCGGTCGTACCCGCGTCGAAGGCGATCACGTCGGCATCTGTGCAGTCCAGCCACAGCCCGCACGGTGTCACCCGTCCCGAATCCAATGTTCCTGACAGCAGTGTCGAATCAACCGGCATGAGCTCGATCGACCGCCCGCGCCACTCCGCCAGCGCGTCCAGGAATGCGGTCCGGTTCCACGGCGACGGCACCAGCCGCATCACGATCTCTCGCGCCGCCATCACCCGCTGAGTCGAGTCATCCATCAGAACCACCCCCTGACCGAGCCCTTTCGAGTATTCACACTGGACTTTACAGCGAACACCCGATCGTCCCGGAGCCGCCGAGCACTGCTGCAGCCACCTCGAGCAATTCGGGCAGTGTCGCGGTAAGAGGCGCGCCTGCACGGCGAAAGCGGCCTCGCCAGCTGCGGTTTCGATAGCGAGCACCCCGCAGTTCCCTCCAGGATCTTGCGGTGTGTTTCGTCGAGGTGGTGGCCATACTCACCGCAGGCATCGCCGAGTGTTTGGCATGCATCGGCCAACGCGGTGAAGTCCGCTTGTCGGGTCTGGCAGAGC
>NZ_BDBY01000090.1 GCF_001613225.1 Nocardia pseudovaccinii NBRC 100343 | reverse complement strand
GGGGTGGCCGTCCTTGTCGTACCACTGGCCGTTCGCGTCGCGGGTCCAGCCTTCGAATTCGGTGCCGATCAGGCTGTCGACTCCCCAGCGTTCCCCCAGTTCCAGGTCGGGGCGTCTTGTCATTTCAGACTCGCGCCGGGGTCACGGCTGGCAACCGCCCATCTGCTGCATCGACCAGGACGCGATGATGTGGGACAGCGCCCCGAACCCGGCGCCGATCAGAGCGCCGGGTATCGCGCCGATAATGAATATCGGGAGTCCGGCGAGTGCGCCGAGCACAGCGCCGATCCCGGCACGCAGTTCGATCATGTCGCCCGGCATCATGCAAATACCGATTGGCTCGGTCGGCGCGTTCGGTTCGACCGCGACAGCAACCGGTTCTGGTGCTGGTGCCTGCGGTGTCGCCGCCATCCGCTCCACGAAAACACCAGGTCAGTAGTGCCACTCGCGGTCACAACAGCTTCTCAGGGCACCTACTGGCTCTGGAGGCTCCATACTCACACCTGCACGCGACCCGTAGCAACGGGTCGATCGCCCGGCAGGTTCGTTCCACTACCGGCGTGGGCAGATAGCCTGCGGCACATGCCAATTCGTGCCACGGAGCCTCATCGTGTTGGCACAAGAAACGACTGGTCACGCGGTAGCGCAGTTGCTAGTTTTCGTCGGGCGTGTGACGAGTTCCTTGCCTGCTTCCAGGCTCAGGCCGACCGGAAGACCGATAGCTCCGCCGCACGCGCAATGCAGTCCGGCCTCGCCACCAGGATGGCCGCGAACCCTCTCGACGCTGGTTCCGCGGGGCATCCGGTACGACGCCGAACTGCTGTTCGCGGCCGCGATGTTCCACGACATCAGCCTGGTGCCGGAGTTCGACAACCACACCCTCTCCTTCGAGGAGGCCGGCGGCCATGTCGCCCAGGTGTTCGCCGCCGGTGCCGGTTGGCCGAGCGAGCGGCGCGAACGCCTCGGCGAAGTCATCGTCAGGCATATGTGGCCTGACGTGCACGTGGCCGATGATCCTGAAGGTCACTTGCTGTGGCGGGCGGCGGCGCTGGACATCGCGGGAAAGGACATCGACGACCTCAGCCCCGCCTTCCGTGCCGAAGTACTCCAGCAATACCCCCGGCTCGGGCTCGCCGCTGCTGCCTGCCGTAGGCAGCCGCCCAGACGTAGACGCGGCGCGAGTGGTTCAGCAAGGCGGCGGAATGGTAAGCGGAGGCCACCTCCAACGCAGCCGATGAGGCAGCCGTGTCAGGAATCACGAGCTCGTCCAAAACGACCATACTTCGACAGTACGGCGTGGAACGGCCCGTACCAGCACAACGACTACCGGAAGGACCTTCATGCGAGCCGTCACAGTCCGGGACCGCGAAGCTGGCATCCGGGGGTTGACCCTGACCGATCTGCCCCACCCCCACGCCGCTGAGAACGACGTCATCGTGCAAGTCCACGCCGCCGGATTCACCCGCGGCGAGCTGGACTGGCCGAGTACATGGACCGACCGCGCTGGCCGCGACCGCACCCCGAGCGTCCCCGGCCACGAACTATCAGGTGTAGTCGTCGAACTCGGATACGGCACCACTGGTCTCACGGTGGGGCAGCACGTCTTCGGACTGACCGACTGGGCTCGCGACGGTTCGCTCGCGGAGTACACCGCTGTGGAAGCCCGCAACCTGGCCCCGCTCCCCGCCGATGTCGACCACGTCGCCGCGGCCGCTCTACCGATCTCCGGTCTGACAGCGTGGCAGGCCCTGTTCGACCACGCTCACCTGAAAGCTGGCCAGACCGTCCTCATCCACGGAGTCGGTGGTGCCGTCGGCTCCGTCTCCGCACAACTGGCCCACGAGGCAGGAGCCCACATCATCGGCACCGGCCGAGCCTCCGACCAGGACGCGGTACGCGATCTCGGCGTCCACGAGTTCGTCGACTTGGACGGCGAACGCCTGGAGGACGTCGGCGAGGTCGACGTGGTACTCGACGTGATCGGCGGCGACATCCGCGACCGTTCCACCGCGCTACTACGCCCCGGCGGCACCCTCGTCACCATCGCCGGTCCACCCACCATCCACCCCCACGACGGCCGGGCGATCTTCCTCGTCGTCGAACCCAACCGCGAGCAACTGGCCCAACTGGCCACCCGCCTGCACGATCAACGGCTCATCCCCCTCGTCAACGCCGTGCGCTCCCTGGCCGACGCCCCCGCGGCCTTCAGCCCCGACGGACGCACCCGCGGCAGAACGATCATCAAGGTGACCACGGACTGACGCTCGCCGGTCCGACGTGATCCGCGCGTACGGTCCTCCTAGCCGAACTTCGGCCCAACACCGACGATCTTCTCGCAGTACCGACGCCACCAAGATCGAAGACTTCGAACTCGCGCGCCGTCTCCTCCTCGATGCTCCCCATGGCCTGCGTTCTGCCCTGCTGCTCCACATGTATGACGGCATCACTCTGGCAGTGGCCGCCACGGCCCGCCACGAAGGCGCTTCTTGGACAAAGGCTTTCGAGCAGGGGCGCAGCAGGATTCGTCGGAGCATCCACTCTGCTGGCAGGTGTGTACGCCACCTTCTCCGTGCTCCCGTGCTCCCGTGCTCCCGTGCTCCCGTGCTCCCGTGCTCCCGTGCTCCCGTGCTCCCGTGTTCCCGTTCTTCCCGCTCGGCTCGGCTGCTGGGGTGCCCATAAAAGCTGGGGCGCAACGATCTTCATTCAGGACGCGAAGTGTTCGGTAGTACCGAGGGGAAGGACACTCGATGAAAAAGATCATCGGCATCATCATGGCGGCCGCGGCGGTGACCCTGGCGACGGCATGTCAGGACGGCGTGACGACGCAGACGTCCGGGGCGTCGTCGATGTCGAACTCCACTACTGCCGCCGTGCCGGGATCCACTACCGCTGCCGCGCCGGGATCTGCTACCGCTGCCGTGCCGGGATCCGCTCAGCCTCCCGTCACTCCGCAGTCACCAGGTGCCACGCAGCCTGCTGGTGACAATGCTCCTGCCACTGCCGGAAACGGCAGATGCGTCGATCTGAAGTCGGCGGGGGTCACAGCCGCGCTCGGCACACTCGGTCCTGGTGTCGGCGGCGACGGGTTCTACGCGGACAGCGGCACCGACGCCTCCGTCGGCGCCTGTCCCGCCATACTTTGGGTGCTTGCCGGGACTCCGCACGGCACCGCTAGCTCACCCTGGCACGTGATGCTGTTCAACCACGCGGGTTATCTGGGCACCGCGACCAAGAAGTCGACTTCTTATACACAGGTGGTGGGCTCGTCCGATCGCAGCGTCCGGGTCCAATACCGTTGGCTGACGGGTAAAGACGCCAGCTGCTGTCCCTCGGGTGGGCCGGTCATTGTCACACTCACCCTGGGCGCGGACGATCGCACGGTGACCCCGGATCGTGACTTTCCGACGGAGGTGATCGATCCGAGTTCAGCGAGCTTGCCGCCGGTGTGCCCGGTTACCAAGGCCGTTTTGCTCGAAGCGTTGCGAGACACCGATATCGAGTCGCGGTTGGCGACGCCGATCGAACTCGAGGATCGAATCGACTGTGCGGGTGAGTGGGCGATGGCCCATACGGGAACCCACAACAATACTGTCAACCGAGCCCAGGTCTTGTTCCACTACGTAGCGGCCGACGGAGGCTGGAAGCCTGTAGACCTCGGCAGTGCGCTGCACTGCACCGAGCTCGGCGTGCCTGTCGATGTCGCGGACAAGATCTGCCACTGAGCGTCGTCAGGTCAGTCGGCAATCTGGCGAGTCGCCCGATCCGGCAGGATCCCGGCCTGGACGAGTTCGTCGTAGATCCGCTGCTGCTCATCGTCGAGATTCGAGTACAGCATGTCGTATGCCAGATCTTCCTCGGCGAGCACCGCGACCGGATCCCAGTCGTCACCGAGCGCCGCGACGACGGCGCTGCGCCGTCGTGTCTCGTCCAGCGTGAGGTCGTAAGCAAAATTGTGGTCGGCCATGTAGGCATCTCCAACCGGGTTCTTTCCGAAAACGATTTGACGACGATGCCCAACCACGCCTTCTCGGGCAATGATCTGAATCACATTCCACGTCGGACTTCGTCACATTCGATGCCCGTGCGCGGACCGGACCGCGAAGTAAATGCGTCCACATAATCGCCAAAAAACCGCCGAAATCGGGCACGCGACGCTATCGCGCCACACCACCAAGAGAGCGGAACTCGCCAATGGCCGTCGCTGGGTGCTGCCGCCCGCCACTCCGATGCTATTTACCCCGACGCGAACACCCCGCACAGATCGAACCCGAACTGGGCCGTACGACATCAGCGGCCGATGACACACGCACGATATTCGCCGGAGTAGTGCATGTTGAGTTATGGATCGTCGGATGACTTGCAGGACAGGTGATCCAACTTCACCAGCCCAGGCAGATCTTCCGGGGAGGCGTGCCGTGACGCAGCCGGACAGCGCCTGTCCCGAACGCGGTGCCGAGATCACCACAGGTTGGTTTGTCTCGGTGCCGCGAATCCGTTGCGCAGCGCGATCGGTGCGTCGGCCGCGTACTCGATCCAGCAGGACTGACTGTGTGTATGAGACGAGTCCGAGCAGTGCGAACTGCTCGGACTCGACGAAAAGAGTTGTGCCCTAGGGGATCAGGGCAGCACCTGGGGGATGACGCCCGGGTTGATCGAGCCGATGATCCCGCCGATCACGGCGCCGATAAGGGTGGGCACGGGATCGATGAAGGAACCGGTGGCGGAGCCGATCGCAGCGCCCGCGGCCGCGCCGTTCAGCACTGGATCGGGGTACTGGGCGTCCGGGTTGGTGGTGACATCCTCCAGCGGGAGTCCGGCGATCGGGGCAATAACCGATGCCGCCGGAGCCGCCGCAGCAGCCTGACCCGCGTCGGCGGATGACGCGCCCGCGAATACGACGGCCGCAGCCAACGGCAGTGCACTCACCACAAGGACGCGACTCGTCTTGATCAGGGCAGAACGGAACATTGTTTTCCTAACCTTTTTGGGCCCTCGGAACAACCGAGTTCCACTACTTCATCAGGGGAGACTGCCTCTTGCTGCTCCGATGAATAGACAGCATCGAGCAGCCACTATTGCGCACCGCGCCCGAAGATGCTGCGCTACATGCGAACTCGCACAGTACCGGCATAACAAAGTAATGACCAGAGATCTGACCGGACAGCGCGGTTCCGTCGGATCAGGGCAGCGCCGGTGCGCTCGCGCGAAATAGCGCCGATGCATGAATGGGCATTCGCACATCCGGCATTATCGGATGTCCGAGAGAGGTAGCAGCTCGGCCGAGCGCGAAACGTTGACCTGAACCTGTTGTCGTCCATTCGCGAATATCTTCGGTGCATGCACGTGGCGGCACGCGACGCGGATTCGCGAATAACTGCCGTAATCGCTCACGGACAGAGCCACCTGGCCGACCAGGCTCGCAAACCTTTCTCGGCCGGAATGTGGTGCACGGATGAGTTTTCCGGCTAGCGGCCTACACCGTGTGCATCGAGGACGGGGCGCCTACTGCTCGGGGCCAAGGGGCCGGGTTCCGGTGGCTGGCGAAATCTGATTTTCGGTTGACAGGTATGTCACCGTTGACCTTCGTGAACGACAACGTCGCCGCGATCCGAAATCTGGCGGGTTTGGCCACGCCGATGGCGCTACGTGTTGCGGTAACCCTGGGACTGCCGGACCGGCTGCGAGGTGGCGGGGCCGCTGTCGAGCAGATCGCGACCGAACTCGACGTGTCATCGGTGGCGCTCGAGCTTCTGTTGGGACATCTTGCGGCCCTTGGGATTATCGAGCGTGCGTCCATCGGCTACCGGACCACCGACTACGGGGCAGCGCTGTGCAAGGATGCCGGCAACGGCTTGGTCAATCTTCTGCACCTGGACATGGCTGGTGGTCGTGCCGACTTGGCGTTCGTCGAACTGCTGCACAGCGTCACTACCGGCGAGGCGGGCTATGCACGCCGCTATGGGCAGGATTTTTGGGCCGACCTCGCCGGATATCCGAACTTGCGAGCCTCGTTCGACCAGCAGATGACCGATCGGTTCCGTGAACAGATCCCGCGGATCGTCGCCGCTTACGGCTGGGGTCGCTTTTCCACCATCGTCGACGTCGGTGGCGGTCACGGAACCTTGCTCGCCGCGATTCTGGCCGCTCACCCTGGTATGCGCGGCCACCTGGTCGATCTCGAACCCACCGCGACCGAGGCAGGCAGTACCTTCAGCGCGCACCACGTCGGGGACCGAGCTCGAGTGACCCCGGGTAGTTTCTTCGACCCGCTGCCGCAAAGGGCGCAGGCCTATTTGTTGTGCGACATCCTGCACGACTGGGACGACGAACACGCGCACCGGATCCTCGGCCGGTGCGTTGAGGCCGTCCACCCGACCGGCCGGATCCTGGTCATCGAACCGGTTGGCGGTCGACGTGCGAACACCGAGTTCGATCTGGCGATGCTCGTGATCTTCGGCGGCCGCGACCGTCGGGTCGATGAGTTCCGCGCCCTTGGCTCGGCTCACGGGCTGGTCCTCGAAACCGTGATCGACCTGACCGAGCAGCGGTGTCTTCTGGAGTTCCGCCTCACCGCCACCACTTGACTACTGATCCAACACCCCGCTCCAGTTCGGGCTGCCCACCCCAGAATCCGCGCCAGGTGCCGGGGTTGTCTGTTAAACGCTTCGAGCAGTCTCGGGTAGGCGGGTTCTCAGGAGTTCGCACGCGCAATGGGCGGGTGATCCGCGGGTCTCTCGGCGGCTCGCTCGTCGACAGCATCTGAGGGGCCGTCGCCCACGGCTAGAGGGAGAGTATGACGAGAGTGCGAACCTGTATCCATGCATCTTCCGGCCGACAGTCATGTTCACAGCGAATGGTCTTGGGACACAGGCGGTCCCGCGTCGGACGCTGCGGGACGAATGGAGCGAACCTGTGCACGCGCCGTCGCGATCGGTCTGCCCGCGGTGATCTTTACCGAACATCTCGACCTCGACGACGCATGGCGCACCGGCGTCGAGGACCTTATGCCACACCAACGACACCTGCTGGACGAGGACGGCTATCTGCGTCCTCCGGCCCTGGACATGGCGGGCTACCTCGACTGCGTCGAGCGCTGCCGACACCTGTTCCCCGAACTGCGCATTCTTACCGGCGTGGAGTTCGGACAGCCTCACCTGTTCGACGAACAAGCGACGAATTTCGACCTGACCGTGCTCGACCGTGTGAACGGTTCGCTGCACACGCTTCCGATCGGCGAGGGCCGCAGCGAACCCAACACCCTGTTTCGGCTGTGGCCCCCGGACGAGGTGATACGCGCCTACCTCGACGAGATCCCGCGCATGGTCGCAGGATCCGATGCGTTCGCGGTGTTCAGTCACATCGACTACGCGGTGCGCGCCTGGCCGAGTGCGGAGGTCGGCCCGTTCGACCCGCGCCGATTCGAGGATGGTTTTCGAGTGGCGATGCGGGTCATCGCCGACAGTGGGAGAGCCTTGGAGATGAACACCCGCAGACTTCGGCCATGGATCCCGCAATGGTGGTGTGAAGAAGGCGGGCGCGCAGTCACATTCGGCAGCGACGCCCACCTCCCAGAAGCGCTCGCCGACAATTTCCCTAAGGCGATGGCTATGGTCGAGCAGTTCGGATTCCGGCCAGGCCGCCGACCTGAACACTTCTGGACACGATAGCGATTCTCCGGCCGCTCGAGCGGGAGCCGCCGACCATATCTGGGATCCGCAATCCGAACCGGGGGAGCGCCTTGACGTGCCGCGGTAAGTAGTTGCGTAGCAGCGCATATCTTCCACGAACGCCCAGATGGTGTCGGTGCCTCGGGTCATACTCGGCAGTGGTGGCCGGTGAAACATGCTGTCGGCCAGGGGAAGACAGGGAGGGTGTCGGATGGCTACTGCAGGTGTGCCCGGCGGGCCGGGCCCGCGGACAGGCGAGTTGTGGCTCACCGCCGAGAACCGGCGACTTGTCGAGGCGATCCGCGCGGGGAAAAGCGCTCGGCAGATCGCGATCGAGTTCGGCCGCAGTGAGAGCGCGATCCGGGCGCGCTGCCACATGCTGCTGCCGAAGCATCTGCGGGACGTGAATACCAAGCGAGAAGCACCGGACGTGCTCGGCATCACCCTCGACGACAACCCCGGCTACGACTGGGAGCGGCGATTGCGTGAGTGCGCCGCCATCGAGGGCAAGTTGCACTGGAGCGAGGCGATGGATGATGCGCTGGCCGAAGGCTGGCAGCAGGGCCGCTCCTGGAGGGAGTTGGTCGCTGCGACCGGCGCCTCTGAATCCGAGGTCGCGGCTTGGTGCAAACGCCGCGGCTGGGCGGCGGACCTGAAAGAGGTCACCGACCGGATCGGCTTCGACCCGCTCGGCGAGGTCGCCGCCCGGCTGAACCCGGAAAAGGTGTGGGTGCTCGTCATCGATGTACTGCGGGCAGGACGGCACATCTCGGTGCACCCGACCCGCGCCAGCGCCGATAAGGCCATCACTCTGCTCCAGGGGCAAGACCGCGCCAGCGGTGCCGCCAATATGGACATCACAGTCGCCCTTGTACTCCGCAGTCCCTCCGGCCTCGAGGCGACGGCAGCCTGAATCTGCGGTCGTGCGCGCTGCCACGCTCCGGGATCTGCTGCGCGCCAAAGGGGCTACGGATCAGAAAATGATAGTCGGTCTCGCGTGGCTGACCGTTTCGGTCGCGCGCCCACTGACCGTTGGCAACATGGATTATCGGTGGTTGGAACCGGGGCGCTTCGACCTCGAACCGACGTTTGGGACCAGTCCCGAGGATCACGTTGTCGGCGCTCCCGGTCGCGGGGGCAACGATCGGCAGCGATACGGTCAGGGTGTGTCGGTGCAGAGCGCTGGCGGCTCGTTCGGGAACTACCACCTCGAACGCTTGGTGGGTCGTGGCGGTATGGGTGAGGTGTGGTTGGCGCGCGACCGCACCGGTCGAACTGTCGCGTTGAAGGTGTTGTCTGCGGCGTATTCCGCCGATCCGGGCTATCGGCGTCGTTTCGAGCGCGAGGCGCGGCTGGGCGCCCAGGTGCGCAATCCCCACATCGTGCCGATTCACGCTTTCGGTGAGGTCGATGGGCATCTGTTTTTGGAGATGGACTACATCGCGGGCATCGATCTGGCCACGCGGCTGCGGTCGGGTGCGCTGGTGCCTGCTCGGGCAGTCGAGGTCATCGCCCAGGCTGCGCAGGGGCTGGATGCCGCTCATGCGGCGGGGCTTGTTCATCGGGATGTGAAGCCGGGCAATATCCTCGAGGACACCAGCGGTTTCGTATATCTGATCGACTTCGGTATCGCCCGCGCCGCGGACGGCAGTGCCCTCACGGCCACCGGCCTGGTGGTGGGCACATTGGGTTATATGGCGCCGGAGCGGTTCACCGGCACGGCCGATGTCCGCTCGGATGTCTATTCGCTGGCCTGCGTGCTGTATGAAACCCTCACCGGGAAGCTGCCGTATGGCGACGGTGATCCGGCACAGCAGATGCATGCGCATTTGATGTCCGAACCACCGCGTGCGTCGCGGGCTGCCGGAGGTGTCCCGCCGCAGTTGGACGCGGTCATCGCCCGCGGGATGGCCAAGAAACCGGTGGAACGCTATGCCAGCGCGGGGGAGTTCGCCGCCGCCGCGAATGCGGCTTTGGGTGGGCCCGTGTCGGCACAACCGGCCTTTGCGAGATCGGACAGTCACCCGCCTACCCGCGTTATGACCGCCGTCGCTCCGCCCCCGACCTTGGCTGAGCCCCTGTCGGCGCCGCAATCGCCCGAGCCCCGGACATTCTCACCAGTGCCTCGGCGAAAGCTGTTGGTGCGCAGATGGTTACCGATCGCCGCTGGTCTAGCACTCGTCGCCGCGGCGGCACTGTGGCTGCTGAGCAGCGACCTCGGGTCCGACTCCGCTCCAGGCACGACGACGCCCGCTGCGGCTTCGACCAATTCGCCGCCGCCCGCGACCGGTGGACCGGTTCCGGCCGGTGCGTTGCGTGACGGGAACTTTGCTTTCACCGTGACCGAGGTGGCGTCCAACGCGAGCCGCACCGGTTCGGTAGCCCCGGGTGGTTCCTACACCATCGTGACGCTGACGGTCACCAACGTCTCCCAACACGGCCAAGTTTTCCGCGTCGCCGATCAGCGCCTCGGCACCGCCGGTGGTCGCTCCCTCGCCCCCGACGCGTCCGCGACCACCGAACTCAACCCGTCCGGCCCTGGCGGCGGCCAGATCGATCCCGGTGGTACCCGCACGATCCGGCTGGCCTTCGACCTCCCAGGCAAGGACAAGAACGGCAAGAAGAACGACAAGAAGAACGACACCCCGAGCCAGCTGGTCCTGCACGGCGCCCCGTCGTCCTCCGGCGTAACCGTGCCGGTCGGCTAGCCGCAAGCCGACCGGAACCTCGGAGCCGGATCTCTCGCCGAAGTCGTGTTTCGGATAACTCTCACGGCCCGAGCACCCCGCGAAGGTCTGGATAACGATCCGCTGGCGCGTGTGCATTCCGCTATACATTCCGTGGATACGGAAATATGCTGCCGATTGTGTCGAATCTGCGGATCAGTGAGGTTGCTGCGTTGATGGGTGTCAGCGATGACACCGTCCGGCGGTATATCGATCAGGGCCGACTCAACGCGATTCAGTTGGACAACGGGCGCAAGGGTGTGAGCGGCCGCGAGCTGGCGGAATTTCTGCGGGCCAACGCGGAGGCCCCGGAGCCGGGTGCCACGGTGGCGGTCTCGGCGCGGAATCGGATGCGCGGGATCGTGACACGCATCGTGAAGGACACGGTGATGGCTCAGGTCGAAATGCAGGCCGGGCCGTTCCGATTGGTGTCGCTGCTGAGTCGCGATTCGGTCGACGAACTCGGCCTGGAGGTCGGCAGCGTCGCGGTCGCGTCGGTCAAGTCCACCCATGTTGTTGTAGAAATCCCGGAAAGTTGATGAGGATGAGGATGATTCGCTCGCTGAGCGCGGTTGCGCTGACCGGAGCTGTCGCGTTGACATTGGCCGGTTGTGGATCGGACAAGTCGTCCGATCCGGCCCCCACCGACAAGATCTCCGGAACGGTGACGGTATTCGCGGCCGCATCGTTGACCGAGACGTTCACCGAGTTGGGCAAGCAGTTCGAGGCCGCCCACCCCGGCGTCAAGGTTGTCTACAGCTTCGGTGCGAGTTCGGCGCTGGCCGAGCAGATCAAGCAGGGCGCCCCGGTCGATGTGTTCGCCTCGGCGGCGCCGAAGAATATGCAGCAGGTCGTCGACGCGGGCGATATCAAGGCCACACCGGTGACGTTTGTGCGCAACCGCCTCGAAATCGCGGTCCCAAAGGGCAATCCCGGCCACATCACCGGTCTCGCCGACTTCGGCAAGTCCGAACCCAAGATCGCGCTGTGTGCCGAGCAGGTGCCCTGTGGTGCCGCCGCGAAGAGCGTGTTCGAGGTCGCCGGTGTGAACCCGCAGCCCGACACCCGTGAGGCCGACGTGAAAGCGGTACTGACGAAGGTCACCCTCGGTGAGGTGGATGCGGCGCTCGTCTACCGCACCGATGTCAAGGCCGCCGGTGACAAAGTGGAGGGCATCGACTTCCCCGAGGCGGACAAGGCGATCAACGACTACCCGGTAGCGCCGCTGGCCAAGGCTCCCAACTCCGCGGCCGCGGTGGCGTTCGTCGATTTCGTCCGGTCCGACCAAGCGCGCACGGTGTTCACCAAGGCGGGATTCGACAACCCGTGATCCGAACGTCGGCGCGACGGCGGGCAGTGCGCGGGCGGCGACCGCTCGTTCTCGTGCTGCCCGCCGTGTGCGGTTTGGCGTTCTTGTTGTTGCCGCTGGCCGGGCTGCTGCTGCGCGCGCCTTGGCGTGGTCTGCCCGACCGGTTGTTCAGCGCCGAAGTCGGCCAGGCGCTGCGTCTTTCGCTGGTGTGCGCGAGCTCGGCGACTGTCGTCTGCCTTGTTTTCGGGATTCCCTTGGCGTGGCTGCTCGCTCGCGGTGAAATCCCCGGACTCGGGTTCGTGCGGGCGCTGGTGACGGTCCCGCTCGTGCTGCCGCCGGTGGTCGGCGGTGTCGCGCTGCTGCTGGTATTGGGCAGGCGCGGGATCATCGGCCGTCACTTGTATGAATGGTTCGGTGTCTCACTGCCTTTCACCACCGCCGGGGTCGTCGTCGCCGAGGCGTTCGTGGCGATGCCGTTTCTGGTGATTTCCGTCGAGGGTGCTTTGCGGGGAGCCGACCCACGCTACGAAGAAGCCGCTGCCACCCTGGGTGCGTCGCGTTGGCTGACTTTCCGGCGGGTCACCTTGCCCTCGGTCCTGCCGGGTGTGATCGCGGGTGCGGTGTTGTGCTGGGCCCGTGCACTCGGTGAGTTCGGCGCCACGATCACCTTCGCGGGCAACTTCCCGGGTAAGACGACGACCATGCCGTTGGCGGTCTATCTCGCATTGGAAACCGATCCCGAGGACGCGATCGTGCTCAGCTTGGTGCTGCTCACCGTGTCGGTGGTCGTACTGGCCGCGTTGCGCGACCGGTGGACGCGAGGAGCGCTATGACCCTCGACGCCGAAATACGCATCACCCGCGACAAATTCGAACTCGACATCGCCGTCACCGTGGCGCCGGGTGAAGTGGTCGCACTGCTGGGCCCCAACGGTGCGGGCAAAACCACCGCGCTGCGGGCGCTGGCCGGACTCACCCCACTCACCGGTGGCAGCATTCGTCTCGACGAAAACACATGGGACGCACCGCCGAAGCTGTTCACCCCGGCCGAGCGGCGCGCGATCGGCGTCGTATTCCAGGACTACCTGCTGTTCGCGCACATGTCCGCCCAGGACAATGTCGCCTTCGGACTGCGCGCCCGCGGGCACCACCGCCGGGCCGCTCGCGACCGCGCGAAGTACTGGCTCGAGCGAGTGGGCCTCGTCGAGCACCTGCACGCCAAACCGCGTGCGCTGTCGGGCGGCCAAGCTCAACGTGTCGCGCTGGCCCGAGCGCTGGCCACCGATCCGCGACTGCTGCTGCTGGATGAACCGTTGGCGGCACTCGACGCCAGCACCCGTTTGCAGGTTCGCTCCGACCTCGCCCACCATCTCGCCGACTACACCGGACACACCGTGCTGGTCACCCATGACCCGCTTGACGCCATGGTGCTGGCCGATCGCCTCGTCATCGTCGAAAACGGCTGCATCATCCAGGAAGGCCCGCCCGGCGAGGTCGCCCGCAGACCACGCTCGGACTATGTCGCAAACCTGGTGGGCCTCAACCTCTATCGCGGCAAAGCCCACGGCAACGCGATCGATCTCTACGACGGCGGCACACTTACTGTCGCCGAACCTGCGCAGGGCGCTGTACATGTCGCGTTCCCGCCGAGCGCGGTGAGCCTGCACCTCGAACAACCAACGGGCAGCCCGCGAAACACCTGGCCAGTCACCGTGGTCGGGCTCGAACAGCACGCCAACACCACCCGGGTTCGCCTCGATGGCAGCCCAGCCGTGCTCGCCGACGTCACCCCCGCGACCGTCGCCGATTTGCGTCTTCAGATCGGAGCGCCCATGTGGGCCGCGGTCAAGGCCACCGAAATCCACACCTACCCGGCGTGATCCAGGTCAGTAGAGATCTTTGGACAGTACCGGCCAGGATTGCTTCAGGTCGTCCTGCCAATAGCCCCAGGTGTGGGTGCCGGTGGGGGGCAGGTCGAAGGTCGCCGGAATCCCCAACTGGTTCAACCGATTCTGGAGGTTGTGCGAGCAGGCGCTCATCGCCGCCTCGATGATGCCGCCGACGACGACGTGGTTGGCCACGCTGATCGGGTTGTACTTGTCGTCGCCCATGATGAACGGGTCGCCGGGAGCGTCGTGCGCGCCGGGCAGACCGCCGCCCGCCGCAACCCAGAGGTTCGTTCCGCGCAGCTTGTCCGCGTGCAGGACCGGATCGTTCGCTTGCCAGAGCGGATTGTCGGCGGGGCCCCACATATTGTCCGGGTTACCGCCGCCCCACGTTTCGACCGTGGTCTGCACGAACTTCTGGCCGACCGGATCGCTGGTCTGCGCACAGCCGCTGTAGGCGCCGACATTCTTGAACAGGCCGGGCTTGGTGATCGCCAGCATCAGCACCGATGTCCCCGCCATCGAGTAGCCCGCGATCGAGTTCTTGCCATTGGTGCCGAGCGCCGCATCGATGATCGGAGGCAGTTCCTCGGTGTAGAAGGTCTGCCATTTGTTCACGCCGAGTACCGGATCGGCCGCGCGCCAGTCCGCGAAGTAGCTCCACCGGCCGCCGATCAGCTCGACGACATTGATGTTCTTGTCGCCGAGGAATTGCTTGGCGTCGGTCTTCTGGTCCCATGAGGCGTTACCGTCGACGCCACCACCGCCGCCGTTGACCAGATACAGCGTCGGGCGCGGGACCGAGTTGTCCGCGGGCAGATCCACCAGGACCGGGAACGTCCGATCCATGGCCGTGGAGTGGACCTCGAGCTGCAGCTTGCGGTCGCCGAGGGTCTCTACTTTCTCGATGTAGGAACCGTCCGGTGCCTTGGCCGAGCTGTTGATCGGTGCGGCCGAGGCCGCAGGCGCCACCAGGCTCACTCCCGTGCCGACGACCGTCACAGCGGCGGCCGCCGCAGCGAGAACTCTGAATCGCATACCGCGTCTCTCCTGAAAATCGCATCCGCGCAACGTTCAAGCCCGTTTAGGTAGTCCACCGAATGGGCAATCGTTACTACCGTAGATCGAATCGGAAGCCGGATGCGGCCGGAAGCCCCCAGTCCTGGGGGTTGCTGAGCGGTGCGGTCGAGAGTTGCATCACCTTCGCCAGAAGAAGTGATGCACCACACCGCTCGGGCTCGGGATCTGCTCCAGATGGAAACGGTCGACGAGTTCGTCGGGGCTGGTCCACAGCCTTTCGCCGCGACCGATTTCGACTGGTGCGACGACGATGTGCATGTTGTCGATGAGATCGGCGTCGAGGAATTCCCGGACTGTGGCGACACCACCGCCGATTCGCACATCCTTGCCCTCGGCGGCGTCGAATGCCCGCGCCAGTGCGTCTTTCGGAGACGCGTCGAGGAAGTGGAATGTGGTTTCCCCCAGGGTGATCGAGGGGCGCACATGATGGGTGAGGACGAAAACCGGTGTGTGGAACGGGGGTTCGTCGCCCCACCAGCCTTGCCAGTCGTAGTTCTCCCATGGACCCCGCTGCGGACCGAATTTGTTGCGCCCCATGATCTCGGCGCCGATGTTGTTGGTGAAGTCGCGGGTGCAGTAGTCGTCGAGGCCGTAGGTGCCGCCGGGGTCGGTTCGGTTGGGCCAGTGGGCGGTGGCGCCTGCCCAGAACATGAGCGCGCTCGGATCGGCGTGGCCGAATGGGCGCTCGCGGGTTTGGCCCTCCCCGGCGCCATAGCCATCGCTGGAGACGGTGAAGTTCTGAACTCGAACCAGCTGTGTCATCGGAATCCCTTCTGATTGCAATGTGCAATCAGTTGGGAATTTACCTGAACTGATCCCGTTGTGCAACCAGTTGCGGGCCGACTCGCGACGATTCGGAGGCCGAACTCCGTACCAACCGCCTGTTGGGCTGCTTGCCGAACTGACCGCTGTCTATCGCATGAGCACTTGCCGGGCGCGATCTCCGCATTCCGGTCGGGTCGAACAGTTCCGGCTGGTCACGCGCGGACGTCATCGGCCATGTCGGCCCACTGTGCGAGTGCTTTGTACAGCCAGTAGAGAGCAGCTCCGGCGGTGGTGGTTCCGGTGATCTCGCCGGTGAGTTTCCAGTAGCGATGGATGTGCGGGTCGTTGTCGGGTGCGTTGCCGAGGAGCCGGTGTCGCAGACGTGGAGTGTCGCGGTCGCGCCGGGCGGTGGCGTGCGCGTCGATGAACCGGTCGAGTTCTGGGCCCGGATGTGGTTGTGTGCCGAGCGAGTCCACGGCCGCGCATGCTTCGGCGACACCGGTGACCAGTGCGAGTTTGTCGTGGATTCGGGTCGGGTTCGTCCGCCAGAGCTGCCGTGACATCGCGGCGGTGCTTGCGGGATCGGTGATGTGGGTGGTGAGTTCGGCGAATGCGACGATGTGCTCAGGGGTTGGATCGGCGGGTAGCCGCGGGACGTTCATCTCGATGAATCCGTCGAACAGTGCCGGTGGGATCGGGGCGAGCAGTGCCCGCCAGAACGTCACCAGATTGTCGTGTGCGCGGTCCCGATCCTGTACGGACGCAAGCAGTTCCAATCGTCGGGCGCGTTCGGCGGGTGGCGCGTCCTCGACCGCGCGTAGCGATGCACGCCGCCAGGAAAGCACGCCGAGTTCGGTGTCGAGTGCGGCGCGTTCCGCGGCGATCGCATCGGCGATCGACTGGCTGCCGGTGAGAACCTCGATGATCGCCGACAGGCTCAGGCCGAGCGTTCGGAGCCGACGCACCAGCAGCACCTGATCGACCGTGGTCGCCGGATCGAACAACCGGTGGCCGCCCCCGCTGCGCCGTGACTCCAGTACCCCGTTGTCGCAGTAGAAGCGGAGCGTGCGGACCGGTACCCCGGTGACTCGCGACAGCTCCCCGATACTCACGAGACCGTCGCGGTGTGTGTTCTCGGTCACATTCGCTGGAACCTCCACCTCGGTGGAGTTCCTACCCTACTGGAACACCCACCGGGACAAGGAGATACGCGGATGGCCGAGGACACCATGATGAGCACCGACCAGATCTGGCGGGCAGTCGCCACCGAGCGAGCCAGTCTCGTCGAGCTATTGGAGCCGCTGTCGGAAGCCGACTGGGACCATCCTTCACTGTGCGATGGCTGGCGGGTACGCGACGTCGTCGCGCACGTCGTGCTGTCGGCCCGGGCCTCGATCGGCTGGATCCTGATCAATGTGATCCGCGCCCGCGGCAGCCTGGACCGGGCGATCCGCGATACCGCCATTCGTCACGCGGACCACATCCCGACCCAGCAGCTGCTCGGCGAGTTGCGCGACAGCATCGACGCACGGGTCACGGCGGTCGGCACCACACCGGCCGATCGCCTGATGGACCTGCTGGTGCACGGCCAAGACATCGCGGTCCCACTCGGCATCACCCGCGAAATGGCGGTCGCCGCCGCGCGAGCGGCCATCCACCGAATCTGGACAATGGGCGCCCCATTCCACGCCCGCAAGAAATTCACCGGCTACCGCCTCGCCGCAACCGACACCGACTGGGCCGCAGGCGACGGATCCACCATCACCGGCCCGGTCGCCGCCCTGCTCCTGATCGTGACCGGTCGCCAGCACGCATGGGACCAGCTCACCGGTGCCGGAGCAACGCTGTTCTCGCAACGTGACCGACGGTAATGCTCTTAATAGCGGTTCACCTCGACGCGGCCGTCGCTCGGGCACCATTCGATTTCGCCGTGCTCGAATGTGTTCGACATCGAGCCCGAGCACAAAGCGCCTTTCGGCCGCGTATCGCTCGTCGGGTAGCCGAGCCAACCGCGCTCATATCCCAGGCGTGCCCACTCGTCGCGGACGCCGCTCCAGACACCTTGTCCCAAGGTTTGTGGGGTCCAATAGATCGAACCGTTCTGGAAGGCGTTGAAAAAGCCGCGGCCATCGGGTGTCCCCGTTTCATCGGTGAGTGGAGCCCCGAGCGCTCCGTTTTCGAGGCCGAGCGAGTGGTAATGCGCATAGATACCGCCGTGGACTTCGTGAGCGCCGGTCGCCCCGTTCCAGTAGACACGACCGTTGGCGAATTCCTGGTATACCCAACTCGGAATATCGGCATTGTTCGAATCTCCACGCGGAACGCCAAGGACACCGATTTGCCCGTAACGTTGTGTGAACTTTTCGCAGATGCTGCCGAAGACGTGGTACACCGGCTGTGGCTGGTAATCCCCGCCGGGATCTGGCCGAAACTCGTAGTAGTAATGATCACACAGTCCCGGGTCGACTGCGAAGACGCTCTGCAACCACATGAGGTCGATATTTCCGAAATCGTATTTTTCGCACCATTGCCCACATTGTGTGCGCGTGTACGGTTTGGGCACCGGAAGCAGGACTCCTGGTCCGGGCGCGGATGGATCAAGGTCTTGATTCGTCCCTTTTTCGTTCCAGGCGGGTCTGGTGGTCGGTACGCCTGCGATACCCTCGGTGTAACCATTCCACGTGTTGTAGATGACGCCGACTACGCCGGGATTTCCATCGCCCTGATGGCCCTTGATCTCGCTCTGCACGTTCAGCCAGTCCAGGGCTCGTTCGGATTCGTCACCGATGATCACACCTTTCCCCGGCGGGTTGAGCGCTGCGGGGTTGTCGACGAGGTGGCCGTCGTAGCCGCGGTCCAAATCCAAGAAGGTCGGCACACCTTTTGCGGCCCAACCTTTGATGAAATTCTTCTTGTAACGCATTACCTTCTGGTATTCCTCTGGGAATGCGTTGCAGTCGACCATGCCGCCGTCGCTCGCTCGTGGACTGCAGAACGCGGCGATGCCATCCAATTCTGATATGAAGGGCACTATCGCAAGGAGGGATTCGGAGGTGCTCAGATCTGCCACCTGGACGTCTTCGCCGTTGCGGCGGGTGAGACTGTACTCTGACCGGCCTCGTACTATCGGGTCCAGGGTAAAGCCGATCTTGACCGTCGTTTTGGCCTCGACTTCGCGCGCGAGAGTATCGAGTGCGGTGATGAATTTTGAATCGTCGAGCGGAGCAATGTGCTTGGACCCGGCGCCGGGCAGATTGATTGCGTAGCGTGGCGTGCCGGTGCGGTCGAACATCTGCGCCCAGTGTGCCATCTTATTTCTGGACTTGATGATATTCACCAAACCCGCGACGTGGTCGATTGCGACCTCGAGGTTCACCGGGTTCAACGCATCCGCTACATTGAACCGCAGTGGGCAACTTCCGTCGGGATGACGGATATCCCAGATTTCCTCCATCGACGGAACGATTTTCATAGGAGGCTGGGCATTTTCCTGATCCAAAACGTCCCAAAGTCCCATGAAGGCGTCGAGCGTGTAATCCATGAAATTCGGACCACAATCTTCATACCCTTTGTAGACTTCGAAGATCGTATTGGCGCCGACCTCTCGCATACGTGAAACCGTTGCGGTTCGCGCCGCGGGGTCGTCGGACCAATGGAAGTCGACCTGCGGGTTCAGCGGAGTTTGGGTGTAGAGATGCAGTGCCGCGGCCCTTGGGTTTCCGGGAAAGAAGTAGATCGCTTTTATCTGCCGAGCCGGACTTCCCGATAGTTTGCCCCAATCGCCGGAGGCGACTGTCAACGGTGCGCGCTGTGCACCCGCATCTGTTTGGGCTGCAGCATTATTCGCACCTACCGAACAGCAAACCGCGAGGAACAGCGCCAAGATCCGCCGCATTCCGCTCGCTCCGTCGGGCCGCCGCATTGTTATGAATCGAACCATCGCAGATCCACCTCGCTGAGATCCTTACAGCTCGTCTTTGGTGGGCGGCCCGCCTTCGTCACGAACCGGTCCAGGGGGATCGCCCTCGTCGCGAACCGGTGCCGATCGTGAAATCAATTGCCTTGCGCCGCTGGAGAACTTGTCGACCAGCTCCGTGGTGACGGTCACCTCGAGCGGTCCGATCGGGCGGATCGCATCGGCGTTCCGCTCGATGTGAACGTGTACGGCGGGAGGGACTTCGGGATTGTTCATGATGGGCATCGGCTGGCTCCTGAGTGCGGTGACGGGCTGTGGTGACCGGCCTGTCGACACTGCCTCGACAGGCGCACAAGCGTCCAGGCGATAGTCCACTGGGCGAACCGGTTCAGCGGGCGTCGACCGCGCTCAGGTAAACGCGAAATTTTCTTGCTGGGAATTGACTGGCAATGTCGCGAGAGGTTGCCGAGAGTATCGCGCAGCTGATTGCGGACGCCCTTGGGCCGCAGTAGTTTTCGATTGCTGATCGTTGCTCTACGAAAGGTCGAACCGATGATTCTGCTTTCCCTTTTGGGCATGACCGGAAGTGCCGCTGCCGCATGGGCCACCGGAAGTGCCGCGATGGGTCTGGCAAATAGCGGCATTCCGCAGTGAGCCATAGGAATCGGGCGGGACGGCCGTGGACGCCGTCCCGCCCGATTCCTATTGCGCGGTGGAGCGGAAGCCGCGCAAGCGCAGACTGTTGCTGACCACGAAGACCGAGGAGAACGCCATCGCGGCGCCCGCGAGCATCGGGTTCAGCAGTCCGGCCATGGCCAGCGGAATCGCCGCGACGTTGTAGGCGAAAGCCCAGAACAGATTGCCCTTGATGGTGCCGAGGGTCCTGCGGGACAGCCGGATCGCATCGGCGGCCGCGCGCAAGTCACCGCGGACCAGGGTCAGGTCGCTGGCCTCGATGGCGACATCGGTTCCGGTGCCCATCGCCAGGCCGAGGTCGGCCTGGGCCAGGGCCGCGGCATCGTTGACGCCGTCGCCGACCATCGCCACCACCTTGCCCTCGGCCTGCAGCCGCTTGACGGCGTCGACCTTGTCGGCGGGCAGCACCTCCGCGATCACCTCATCGATACCGACCTGCGCCGCAATGGCTTTCGCCGCGGCGGCATTGTCGCCGGTCAGCATGATCGGGGTGAGACCGAGCGCCTTCAGCTGCGAGATCGCGTCGGCGGAAGTGGGTTTCACCGCATCCGCGACCACGAGCACGCCGCGTGCCCGACCGTCCCAACCCACCGCGACGGCGGTCCTGCCATCGGTTTCGGCAGTGTGCATGGCCTGCTCGAGGTCGCCGTCCAGGTGTTGCGACCAGTCCGCGAGCAGCCTTGCGCGCCCGACGATCACCGCATGGCCGTCCACCACACCCTGCACGCCGAGGCCCTCGATATTCGCGAAATCCTCGACCTGCCGCAGCACACCGACCTTGTCCCGGGCACCCTTGGCGATCGCCTGGGCGATCGGGTGCTCCGACGAATCCTCCAGCGCCCCGGCCAGCGCCAGCACCTCGGCGGTGTCCTCACCTTCGGCGGCAATGACATCCAGCAGGGTCATCTTGCCGGTGGTGACGGTGCCGGTCTTGTCGAGCACCACGGTATCCACCCGACGGGTCGACTCCAGCACCTCCGGACCCTTGATCAGAACGCCGAGCTGCGCACCGCGCCCGGTGCCGACCAGCAGTGCCGTCGGCGTGGCCAGCCCGAGGGCGCAGGGGCAGGCGATGATCAGAACCGCGACCGCGGCAGTAAAGGCCGCGGCGACCGAACCGCCGGTGCCCAACCAGAATCCGAGCGTCGCGACCGACAGTGCGATCACGATCGGCACGAAGATCCCGGAGATCCGGTCCGCCAACCGCTGCGCTTGCGCCTTACCGGTTTGCGCTTCCTCGACCAGTTTCGCCATCTGAGCCAGCTGGGTGTCGGCGCCGATGCGATTGGCACGCACCACGATCCGGCCGCCGACATTGACCGTCGCGCCGACCACCGCATCCTCGGGAGCGACCTCCACCGGCACCGATTCGCCGGTGAGCATCGAGGCGTCGACCGCCGAGGAACCCTCGACGACCACGCCGTCGGTGGCGATCTTCTCACCGGGCCGCACCACGAACGTGTCGCCAACGCTCAACTGCTCGACCGGAATTCGCTGCTCCACTGCGTTTGCCCACCCCGCCGACTCCGTCGGCTGCCGTCCCCCTGTACCGCGCAGCACCGAGACTTCCTTCGCGCCCAGCTCGAGCAGCGCCCGCAGCGCCGCCCCGGCCCGCCGCTTCGAGCGCGCCTCGAAGTAGCGTCCGGCCAGGATGAAGGTGGTGACGCCCGCCGCGGCCTCCAGGTAGATGCTGCCGGTGCCGTCCATCCGCGCGATGGTCAACTCGAACGGATGCTTCATGCCGGGCATCCCGGCCGTGCCCCAGAACAGCGCATACAGCGACCAGCCGAACGCCGCGAGCGTGCCCATCGAGACCAGGGTGTCCATGGTGGCGGTGCCATGCCGCAGGTTGGCCAACGCGGCGCGGTGGAAGGGTAGTGCGCCCCACACCACGACCGGCGCGGCCAGCGTCAGCGAAAGCCACTGCCAGTTGTCGACCTGGAGTGCGGGCACCATCGCCAGCGCGATGACCGGAACCGTCAGCACCAGCGAAACCAGCAGCCGGGTCCGCAGCGCCGCCGTCGGATCCTCTTCCGTGGCCGTTTCCCCGGGCTCCTCGATTGGCAGTGCGGCGGTATAACCGGCCTGTTCCACGGTGGCGATCAACTGCTCCGGTGAGATATCACCGCTGAAGTCGACCCGCGCCTTCTCCGTCGCATAGTTGACCGTCGCGGTGACGCCGTCGAGCCTGTTCAGCTTCTTCTCGATGCGATTGGCGCAGGACGCGCAGGTCATGCCACCGATCACCAATTCGACCTGTCCGGCGGATGGTTGTGTCGCGGTGGTCATCGTGTGCTCCGTTCTGTGCGACTCAGGGTAGTGATCAGTGGCCGTGTCCGGCAGGTTCGGCTGCCGGGATGGGCGCGGAACCGGCAACCGAGAGGGTGAATTCGGCGGTGCGAACCACGCCTTGGTGCTGGAAATCCAGGAAGAGTCGGTAGTCGCCCGTGCTCGGCGCATCGACGTAGAAGGTAATGCCTGGTCCGGCCGGGGTCATACCGTCGCCGGGGCTGCCCTCCGGATGGACGTGCAAATAGGCGAGATCGGCGGCGCGCAATGCCACGAGGTGACCATAGGCCCCCAGGTAGGGCTGCAGATCGGTGACCGGTTTGCCATTGCGGCTGACCGAGAGCACGACCTTCGAGGCCTGGCCCGGCGTGACCGTGCCGTTCAGCGCGACGGTGTACTCGCCGACCTGCGCGGTAGTCGACGGCGCGGGCAGTGCCTGCGCGTCGTAGTTGCCCGCGACCCGAAGATCGGCGCCGAGCGTCAGATTCTTACCGCCATCGGGTGTGAAGTCGGCGAAGACCCGGTAGTCACCGGCGCGGGTGAGATCCAGCGGGACGCTCCAGGCTCCGGCCTGGTCGAGTACCGGATGCACGTGCTGGAAGGCGGCCATATCGCGGCGGACCACGATGAGGTGCAGATCCTTGTCGTGGCTGCGCACGTAGCTGGTGACGGGTGCGCCGTCGCGGTTCAGGATGCGAAACCGCAGCGGAACATTCGCCGCCGCGGTGGTCTGCGCGGTGTCCAAGCGCAGGGTGTAGCCGTTTTCGCTGGCCATGAGTCCGGCGGGCAGCTCCTCGGACTCGCTCATAGCCTCGCGCCCCTTCGCGTCGTGCGCGGACTCGGTGGGTTCCGGCCCGAGCGTGGCACCGACGGCCAGTGCGATCCCGAAGACCGCCGCGAGACCGAGGGTGAAGCCGGTGAACTTGCTTGCTGCGTTCATCAGGGGCTCCGTTCGGATCATTCGGCGGACCGTCCGTCGAACTCGGCTCTACCATACCCCCCTAGGGTACATTGTCAAGCTGGTACGGGGTGCGGGTATGCAGACGAGAGCCCGGCGCGGTACTGGACCGGGCCGGGCTCTCGTCTGCGATGCTCAGGCTTCGGGGCGGTAAGTGACCAGCGCCACCGCGGGCGCCGAAACCACCTGTACCTCGGCCGACTCCGCGATCTTGATGTGCAGGAATCCGCCCTCGATCGACACCTTCACGTCATCGATCGTCCGAACCGGCCGTCCATCCCGGTCGAGCAGTGAATACCCATCGACCAGGGCGACTTTGGTGGCGTTACGCCATTTCGCGTTCATCGTGTTGCCTTTCGTGGGTTCGGCGGGAGGGAAGTCCAGCTCCGGCTGGGCGACGTGATTGAAGTAGTTCGACAGCACATTCAGTGCGATATGACCGACCACCTCGCTCAACTCGGCATCGCTCACGCCACGCTCGCGGGCCGAGTCGATGACGTGATCGTCGACCCGGCCGCGCGATCGCAGCACCTCGCGCGCGACCTGCAGTACCGCATCCGCATGCGGATCATCGGCATGCGCCGCGCGGGTGGCCGCGATGGCCTCCTCGGTGAAACCCATCCGCCCCGCTCGCATGCTGTGCGCGGCTATGCAGTAGTCGCAACCGTTTTCGCTCGCGACCAGCAGGGCCAGCTGTTCGCGGATACGGGCCGAGAGCTTGCCGCGGGTGAGCGCGTCGCGCATGTTCAGGTATCCGCGCAGTGTCGCGGGGCTGTTCGCCATGGCGGCGTAGAGATTCGGAACCCGGCCCAGTTGGCGCTGCACCTCGGTGAGCAGGTCGGCCTGCTCGGCGTCGGCGATTTCGGTCGATACAAGCGGTAGCCGAGACATCGTGACTCCAAACTCGAACGTGATGGTACTGATCGGTACCGAATTGAACGGTACTGATCGGTGCCGAATGTATCAAGTCAGATGGTACCGATCGGTGCCGTCCTGGTATGGTGATGCCATGGCAACACAGGCCAAGCAGCGACTACTCACCACGGCCGAGGAACTTTTCTATGCCGAGGGCATCAGGGCGGTCGGCGTCGATCGCCTGCTGCAGGAGTCCGGCGTCGGCCGCGCCTCCTTCTATCGCCACTTCGCGAGCAAGGACGACCTGGTCGTCGCGGTACTCGAGGATCGGGATCGGCGCTGGCTGGCGTGGTTACGGGAATCCGTCGAAGCGAAGGCGAGCGACCCGGCGGACCGCCCGCTCGCCGTCTTCGACGCACTCTCGGAACGCTTCGCCCGCAACGACTTCCGCGGCTGCGCTTTCATCAACACCATGGTCGAGGTGGCCGACCCGGACTCGGCCGCCCATCGGGCCGCCGATCGGCACAAGCGACGCGTCATCGACTATCTCGGCGAGACCCTCACCGCCGCAGGCCGATCCGATGCCGAGGAGTTGGCCGCCGAATTCGCGTTGCTCGTCGACGGTGCGATAGTCACGGCCGTACGCGAGAACTCCCCGGCAGCGGCGAACCGTGCCGGGGCGATCGCGCGCCGCCTGCTCGCGGCGGACTGAGCCCGTCAGGCGGAATGGAGACGTCGGGCGGTGGGTGAGGCTTCGGTGGTCGCCGGGTCCGGATAGGTGCCGAGCAGACGGTCGGCGGTGCCGGAGGTCGTCACGGTGAACCAGTAGTGCTCGTTCTTGTAGTGGTGATGGCGATGGTTGCGCCAAACCGCCCGGTAGAGCGAGCCTTTCGGCTTGTAGTCGGTGTGGATCAGATAGTGGGTCCACTCGTAGCCGAGGCCGAGTGCGGTGATCATCAGCAGGAAGGTCAGGCCGAGGCCGAGCCGGGGGAAGGCCAGGGTCGCGATCGCGATCAGGACGACAACCAGTACCGAAAGCGTCTTGGTCGGGATGAAGATCAGCGGGATATTGCGCGGATCCACATGGTGCTCACGGTGTTTGCGGGCCAGTTCGCTATCGATCGGAAGCGGGCCGAGTTGCCTCGGCCGCCAATGCAATACCGTGACGTGCACGATCCATTCGAAGACCGGGAAGACCGCGAGCATGACGGCGGGTACCAGCGCATCGGTCGATTGCCAGTCGCCCACGATGATCCGGGCGACCAGCGCCGCGACCAGGGTGGTGCCGATCAGCCACGGCGAGGGGTGCCGGATGAATTCGCGGAAGGCGGCGGCGAGGGTGAGGCCGCGGCGCAGGGGTCGCTCGTCCTGACGCACACGCGCTGTGGCCGAATCCTTGCTGGATGATTGTGGTTTCGTCATGGTCTTTCCTTGGTGGAGCCAGTCGGTGCCGTCCATGCGGTGGCGACCGAGCGATATTCCGAACCGCCACGGTGATCCGGGATGTCGACTCCGGATCGCATATCGCCGTCAGCGTTCGATGTCTTCGGTGCCCTCCAATACTTCGATCAGGGCCGTAGTCGCCGGTTCGAGCAGCGCCCGAGCGGTACTCGAGGCCTGTTCCGGCGCACCGGCCTCGATGGCGGCGGCCAGGTTTCGATAGGCCTCGACATTGCCCACCTCGGCGGACATGATCGGGGCCAGCGCCGCGAGCGCGGGTTCGTAGGCGGCGCGCAACATGTTGAACATCAGCCGGAAGACGATGGAGTCGGCGGCGTCGACGACGTGATCCCAGAACTCCATCGCATGCCGCTGCTGTGCGATCGGATCCTGTTCGGCGGCAAGCGCTTCGACCGTACGATCCAGGGCGGCGCGCACGGTGGCCGACTCGGTTCTGCCGAGCCGGATCGCCGCGAGTTCGGCCACCTTCGGTCCGTTGTGCAGCCGCGCTTCCAGAATGCTGCGCGCGACCTTCGGTTCCAGCTCACCGGCCTGAACCAGCAGTCGCGGCAGCACCTCCAGCCCGGCCCCGCGCCGGTAGTCCAGCACGGTGGTGGCATCTCCCTGCCGGACCGCCACCAGTCCCGCGGCCGCCAACCGCTGCAGCGCCTCGCGCACCGCGGGCCGCGAAACTCCCAGTGCCTCCGCCAACTGCCGCTCACTGGGCAGCGTCGCGCCGGGCGCCAACTCCCCACTGAGCACATCCGCCGCGATCTGCTCGAATACATCGCCCGATACCGACCGCTTGACCACAGGTTGCAACGCCATACCCTCACTCTGCGCCTAAAAGGTCAGGAGGTCAAGTGGTCAGACCAATTGCATCTTGGGAGTGGTCGTGCTGATGCGCCGCTGCAACTCGACGAGTCGATGCGGTCCGCGATGGCGCGACACCGGTCAGGATCTGGAGCGAGGGCCGATGTCGGTCGGCCGCTGGTGCGGCCGTGGGCGATTCGGGATCAGCTGGGGTCGGAGCCGCGAATGGCGGCGAGCCAGATCGCGGTGGCGGCGGCAACCGAGGTGGCGGCGAGAAAGGCGATGAAGCCACCCGCGGCGACGTAGATCCACATAAGGGCTGCGAAAGGCGCGGCGACGGTGGATTGGGCGTCGAGCAGGAGGCGGCGGCGGACCCGCGCGGAATCGGTGGCGAGAATTGCGGCGTCGGGATCGCGACGGGAGGGATTGTCGATCAGGCGGCCCGGCGGTTCGGAGGTCCGTGCCTTTCCGGATGGATAGAGGTGCAGCGTGGCGGTGTCGACGGAGGTGTCGGTCACATCGGCCTCGGTCGCCGTCATACCGAGCAGCGCTGGCTCGAAAAACACTGGCAACCAGCGAGTTCGATAGTTCTCGGTGATCTCGAGCCAGCTTCGGCTGACGAGCCGATGCTGCTGTCGCACCCGTTTGATCTCTACGGTTCGCAGGCCGTGGCCGCCTTCGGTTTCCCTGCCGCGGCCGGAATCCGCACTCCCGTCCGTTCCGAACTGTGAGCCGCCGTCGCTGCGAGCCGTATTCCCGCGCGGTGGGCCGATATCCGCCAAACCGTTCGTCAGATAGCCCAATGCCCTGGCGAGTTGAGAACCGGTATAGCCCAGAATTCCGAGCGCGACCGTCGCCAATGCCGCCACCTGGTCCAAATCGCCGAACGGCGCCCAGGCCAGGCAGACAACCAGGGCGCCGATCGTCACGCAGACCGGATAGGCCAGGGGGTGGCCCGGTCCGAATTTCACTTCAGGAAGCCGACTTTGGTGTAGTCGGGGGAGGCGAGGCCGAAGGCGCCGTAGTTGGCGAGGTTGTCGCGCACCGCGTAGGTGCCCGAGGCCTGCTGCAATGGCACCGAATAGCCTTCGGCGAAGATCATCTGATCGCATTTGTTGGCCAGCTCGATGGCCTTCGCCGGATCGAGTTCGGCAATGGTCTGCTCGATCAGCGCATTCAATTCCGGGGATCCGATGCGGGCCTTATTGCCCATCAGATTCGCCGGATCGTAGGCGTAGATCTGCGGCAGCGCGCCCAGTGGGAGAACGCTACCGCCCCAGCTGAACTGGGCGATATCGAAGTTGCCCGGATCGATCACATTCTTGAACAGACCGCTGCCGGGCACGGTCTGGATGGTCATCTTCACCCCGACCCGTGCCAGGTTCTGCTGCACGATCTGCGCGGTCTGCACCCAGGCTTCTTGCTGGTACATCACATCGCGCAATTCGAGTTTGCGGCCGTCCTTTTCGCGAACGTCGCCGTTGAGCTTCCAGCCGAGCGCGTCGAGCATCCGCGCCGCCTCGTCCGGATCGAAGGCGATGGGGGCCGAATTGTCCTGGTAGCCCTTCTGTCCCTTCATGTAGATGTGGTTGTTCAGCGGTGTCGGGTTGTCGACGACACCGTTCTGGGCGGCACTCACCAGCGCCTGCCGATCGATCGCCTTCGAAATGGCAATCCGCAGTTGCGGATCCGACAGCAACGCGCCGGGTGCGCCGTTGAAGGTCAGATGCGACCAGCTCGGCTCCGGTGTGCGCCGGATGACCACATTCTTCGAATTCCGGGCGCCGGTTACATTCTCGATCCCGGACATGTACGCGTAGTCGATCTCGTTGTTCTGGATACCTGGCAGCACTGCCGAGGAGTCGAGCACGCTCAGCGTGATGGTGTCCAGTTTCGGCGTATCGCCCCACCATTTCGGATTGCGTCCCAGGGTGATCCGGTTCTGCGCGCGATCGATGGAAGTGAGTACGAACGGCCCCGAACTGACCGGCAGACCATCGCGATCGACATTGCTGAATGCCTCCGGATTCGCGGTGACCGACTTGGGATACAGCGGCGAGAACTGTCCCTGCCATTCGGCGTACGGCTTGTCGAAGGTGACGATCGCCTGTCGATCGTCCACGCCGCGCTCGACCTTCCCGACTCGGTCGAATCCACTGGCCGACGAGATGAGGAAACCGGGATCCTTACCGCTGAGCGCGGCCGCCTCCGATCGCAGATCCTCCCAGGTGATCGGGCTGCCGTCGGACCATACGGCCTTCGGGTTGATCGTGTAGGTGACCTGCTGGGGGCTGGTATTCGTCAGCTTGATGTCGGTGAAGTAATTGTGGTCGACCGTCAGCTCACCCGCCGCATTGCTGACCCACGGTGACGGCAGGGTCGGATTGATAACGGAGGCAGTGCTTTCGGTATTGCCGTCGACGTGCAGATAGTTGAACGACTCCGGGAACGAGCTGAGCGCCAGCCGCAGATTGCCGCCGTCGCGCAGTTCGCTGCGATCCTTCGGATTGATGTCGTTGGTACTACCGATATCGACCGTGCCCGGGGTAATACTGTTGTCGGCGCATCCGGTCACGATCAAACCGAGCGCGACAACTGGAACTGCTACCGCGGTTGCGAATCTCATTTCTGGAACCCGACCTTGGTGTAATCGGCCGACGCGAGGCCGAAGGCGCCGTAATTGGCAAGTCCCTCGCGCACCGCCACGGTGCCCGCGGACTGCACGATCGGCAGCGAGAAGCCCTCGTCGAAGATCATCTTGTCGCATTCGTTCGCCAGCTCGATGGCCTTTTCGGGATCGAGTTCGGCGATCGTCCGCTCGATCAGCGCATTCAGTTCGGGCGAGCCGATCTTGCCCTTATTGCTCAACGTATTCGCCGGGTCGAAGGCGTAGATCTGCGGTAGCGCACCGAGCGGGAGGATGCCACCGCTCCAGGTGAACTGGACGATGTCGAAGTTGCCCGGGTCGACCACATCGGTGAAAAGTCCATTGCCCGGGTAGGTCTGGATGAGCAGCTTGACGCCGATCTTGGCCAGATTCTGCTGCGCGATCTGGGCCATCTGCACCCAGCTCTCCTGCTGGTACATCACATCGCGGATTTCCAGCTTGCGGCCGTCCTTTTCACGAACGTCGCCGTTGAGCTTCCACCCGAGATCATCGAGTTCTTTGGCGGCCTGCTCGGGGTTGTACGCCACCGATGCCGCATTATTCTGATAGCCCTTCTGGCCAACCATGAAAATGTGGTTGTCGAGTGGCTTCGGGTCGACCACGACGCCCTGCTGGGCCGAGGTCGCGATGGCCTGCCGATCGATACCCTTCGAAATGGCAACGCGCAGTTTGGGATCCGCGAGTATCGAGCCGGGCGCGCCATTGAAGGTGAAGTGCGAGAAGCGCAGCGCGGGCGCGCGACGCACCTTGATGCCGGGTGCGTTCGAGGCCGTCTTGACCTCATCGATGCCCGATACCGTCGCCGAATCCAGTTCGTTGTTCTGCAGTGCGTTCAGCCGGGCAGAGTAATCGAGCACGCTGTAGGTGACCGTATCCAGCTTCGGTGTATCACCCCACCACTTCGGATTGCGGCTCAATACGATGCGCTGCTGCGCCTTATCTATCGACGAAATCATGAACGGACCCGCCGAAACCGGCAGCCCATTGCGGTCGATGTCGTTGAAGGCCTGCGGGGTCGCGGTCGACGCCTTGGGATACAGGATGTCGAAATTGCCCTGCCATTCCGCATAGTGCTGGGCCATGGTGACGATTGCCTGCCGGTCGTCGGCACCGCGTTCGACCGTGCCGATCTGAGCGTAGCCCTGGGTTGCCTTCACCTGGAAGGCTGGATTGCGTCCGCTGAGCGCTTCGGCCTGGGATTTCAGATCTTCCCAGGTGATGGGCGTGCCGTCGGTCCAGACCGCCTTGGGGTTGATCGTGTAGACGATGGTCTGCGGATTCGTATTGGTGAGTTTGATCTCGGCGAAATAGTTGGTGTCGGTGGTGATATTGCCCGCAGCATCGGATTTGATCGAGCCCGGCAGCGCCCACCCGACCAGCTCGGAAACCTCACCGTCGGAGTCGACGTGCGATGCATTGAAGGTCGCCGGGAAGTTCGTCAGCGCCAGCCGCAGGTTCCCGCCGTCGCGCAGGTCGCCGACGTCCTTCGGATTGATGTCGTTGGCCGTGCCGATCGAGCTGGAACCCGCCGTCACGTCGTCGCCCGACCCGCACCCGGACAGAATCAGCGCGATGGCGACGGCGGGTGCCGCGATCCGAATTCCCACCCGGCGCTGCCGGGCGATGCGTGCTGTTGTCAATTCATGAATCCGATCTTGGTGTAGTCGTAGGACGCGAGGCCGGGGGAACCGATATTGGCGAGATTCGCGCGGACGCCGTAGCTGCCGTCGCTCTGCATCAGTGGCAGCGAATGACCCTCCTCGAACACCTTGCGATCCACCTCATTGGCCAGCTCGAGCGCCTTCGCGGGATCCAGTTCCGAGAGGGTGCGATCGATCAGGGCATTGAGCTCCGGCGAGCCGACGCGGGCGTAATTGCCCTGCAAATCGTTCGGGTCGTAGTAGTACGCCTGTCGAATACTGCTGAACGCGAACGCATCACCCGCCCAGATGAACTGGGCGGCGTCGAAATCGCCGGGCTGGATGACATCGGTGAAATACCCCGCGCCGGGCCTGGTGTCGATGGTCAGCCCCACGCCGATTTTCGCGAGGTTCTGCTGGATGATCTGGGCGATCTGCACCCAGGTCGGATCGTTGTACATGACATCGCGGATGACGAGCTTGCGCCCGTCCTTCTCGCGCACATCGCCGTTGAGCTTCCACCCCGCCTCGTCGAGTTCGCGTGCCGCGGCGGTCGGATCGAAGCCGAGGCTGTTGTCCTGATAGCCCGCCTGTCCCTGCAGGAAGATGTGATTGTTCAGCGGCTTCGGATTCTCGACCAGCCCGTTCTGAATCGCGGTGACGATCGCCTGCCGATCGATGGCCTTCGAAATGGCAACGCGCACCTTGGCATCGGACAGGATGGACCCCGGCGCGCCGTTGAAGGTGATGTGGCGCCAGCGATTACCCGGCGCGCGGCGCACCACCAGGCCGCCGGTATTGCGCACCGTCTGGACGTCGTCGACCGTGGTCAGCTGCACCAGGTCGAGTTCGTTGTTCTGCAGCGCCGTCGTCCAGGCCGAGTGATCGAGCACGCTGTAGGTGATGGTGTCGAGTTTGGGCCTTGCCCCCCACCATTTCGGATTGTGGCCCAGCACGATTCGACCCTGCGACCGGTCGGTGGAGACGACCTGGAATGGTCCGGCACTGGGTCCCATCGCATTGGCGAGGCTGTTGTTGAACGAATCCGGGTCGGCGGTAACGGATTTCGGGAACAGTGAGGCATTGCCCGCGAACTGGCCGCGCCATTCGGCGTAGGGGTGGCTGAAGGTCAGAACGGCCTGGCGGTCGTCGACGCCGCGCTCCACCTTGTCCACGAATTCGAAGCCGTTGGTGATGGCGATCAGGAATCGCTTGTCCTTACCGCTGAGCGCGTCGGCCTCGGATTTGATGTCTTCCCAGGTGATCGGATTGCCGTCGGACCAGACCGCCTGCGGATTGATCGTGTAGGTGACCTGCTGCGGGTCGGTGTTGGTCAGCGCGATATCGGTGAAATAGTCCTTGTCGACCGACAATTGGCCTGCGGCATCGGTATTGAACGAGCGCGGCATCAGCGGCCGTTCGATATT
>NZ_BDBY01000089.1 GCF_001613225.1 Nocardia pseudovaccinii NBRC 100343 | reverse complement strand
CCGTCGAATCGCCGCCCGAACCACAGCCCGCCGCGATCAGACCCAGTGCGACAACCGGTGCCGCCCATTTGGTTCGGGTTCTCGATCGCATCGCGCTCTCCCTCTATCGGCTGACGACCGGCACCGGGACCGCATCGATCAACGCCCGGGTGTATTCGTTGCTGGGACGGTCGAAGATCTGTTCGGCGGGCCCGGTCTCGACGATCTTCCCGCGATACATCACCGCGATATCGTGGGCCAGATTGCGGACCACCGAAAGATCGTGCGAGACGAACAGATAGGACAGGCCGTGTTCGGTCTGCAGGTTGCGCAGCAGATTCAGCACACCCGCCTGAATCGACACATCCAGTGACGACACCGGTTCGTCCAGCACGAGAATCTCCGGATCCAGGGCCAGCGCACGGGCAATGCTGATGCGTTGCTTCTGGCCACCGGAGAAATCGGCGGGATAGCGGTCGGCGTGTTCGGACCGCAGACCGACCTGTTCGAGCAATTGCGGTACCCGCTTGGCGATTTCGGTGCGCGGCCTGCCATCGATGCGCATCGGTTCGGCGAGCACGTCGAAGATCGGCAGCCGCGGATCCAGTGCGGCCGTCGGATCTTGGAAGACGATCTGCATCTTCCGGCGGATCTCCCGCTTGCGCGCCTTGGTCAGGGTCGCGATATCGCTGCCCATGATCTCGATGGTGCCCTCTTGCGGCTTCACCAGGTCGAGAATCTGGGTGAGTGTGGTGGATTTTCCGGATCCGGACTCGCCGACCAGCGCCAATGTGCGCCCGGCCCGCACCTCGAAGCTGATGCCGTCGACGGCGCGGACCTCGCCCTTACGGCGCTTGAACACCACGCCCGAGGTGATCGGATAGGTCTTCACCAGATCCGAAACCCGCAGCACCACACGCTCGTCGGTATCGGCTTCGGCGGATGGCTCCGAAATCTCCTGGCGGTAGGCCTCGAACAGATCGGCGGAGGTGACTTCCGCGGTGCGGATGCAGGCGGCCGAATGGCCGGGGCCGGTCTTCTCCAGCGGCGGCTCGGCGGCACGGCAGTCATCGATCGCGATGGGGCAGCGGGGTGCGAACGAGCAGCCCGGCGGTAGCGCGTGCATGGCGGGTGGTGCGCCGACGATCGGGATCAGCGGGCTGCGTGGCGGACCGTCCATGCGCGGTATCGAGCCGAGCAGGCCGACGGTATACGGCATCCGCGGCGCGGCGAAAAGCTCTGCCGCCGGAGCGGTTTCGACGATCTTCCCCGCGTACATCACCGCGACCCGATCGGCGAGTGTGGCGGCGATGCCCATATCGTGGGTGATCATGATGACACCGGCGCCGGTGATATCGCGCGCCTTTCGCAGCAGATTCAGGATCTGCTTCTGCACCGTCACATCGAGTGCGGTGGTCGGCTCATCGCAGATGATCAGCGCGGGGTCGTTGGCGATGGCCATGGCGATGACCACACGCTGACGCATACCGCCGGAGAACTCGTGCGGAAATGCCTTGGCGCGCAATGCGGGTTCCGGAATGCCGACCAGGTCCAGCAGTTCGACGGCCCGTGCCGAGGCCTCTCGACCGGTCATATCGGTATGTGCGAGCAGGGCCTCGGCGACCTGGTCGCCGACCCGATACACCGGTGTCAGTGCCGAGAGCGGGTCCTGGAACACCATGCTGATGGAACGTCCACGCAGCTTGGACAATTGACGATCGCCGAGCCCGAGCAGTTCGCGGCCGCGCAGCCGGATGGAACCGTTGATCCGCGCCTGCTCCGGCAGCAAGCCGATCACCGCGAGCGAGGAGACCGACTTGCCGGATCCGGATTCGCCGACGATCGCGAGCACTTCGCCATCGGAGACGGTGTAGTTCACCCCGCGCACCGCGTCGATGCGGCCCTCTTCGCTGGGGAAGGAGACCCGCAGGTCGGAGACCTCCAACAGCGGTGCGGTGGAGTTCTTTTCGGTGGAGACCTGGTCCGCTGGGTCCGTCATGCCGCTACCTTCTCTTCCGACCCAACCTTCTTGCGCGAGCGAGCCCGTTTGGCACTGGGATCGAATGCGTCCCGCAAGCCGTCACCGACCAGATTCGCCGAGAGCACGATGACGATCAGCAGTCCACCGGCGAACATGAACAGCCAGGGGAAGGTGAGCGCCGATGCGGTGCCCGAGGCGATGAGCGTGCCGAGTGAGACATCCGGCGACTGCACACCGAATCCGAGGAAGCTCAAGCCGGTTTCGGCCATGATCGACGCGCCAACCGACAGCGTGGTGTCGATGATCAGGATCGAGGCGATATTCGGCAGGATATGACTCAGGATCACCGTCCTGGTCGGCGCGCCCATATACCGTGCGGCCTTGACGAATTCGCGTTCGCGCAGACTCATGGTCAGGCCGCGCACGATGCGCGCGCTGATCATCCAGCCGAAGACACTGAGCAGCAGAATCAACAGCAGGATGGACCCGCTGCCCTTCGTCTTCGGCGCGAAGAGCGCGACGATGATGAAGCTCGGCACCACGAGCAGCAGGTCGACCAGCCACATGATGGCCTTATCGGTGAAACCGCCGATGAGTCCGGCGATCGAACCGGTCAGCGCCGCGATGGTGGTGCTGATGAGGGCGACGCAGAAGCCGATGATCAGCGATTTCTGCATACCGCGCAGGGTTTGGGCGAGTACGTCGTGGCCGATGGCGTCGGTGCCGAAGGGATGCTCGGCAGAGGGCGGCTTACGCAGCGCGGTGCCGTCGAGTTCCTGATAGTCCCAGGTCCAGAAGTAGGGCAGCACGTAGGCGACCAACACCAGGATCAGCAGTACGATCACGCCCGCGACGGCGGCCTTGTTGCGCAGGAAACGCCGCAGCACGAGCCTGCGCCGACCCGAGGCGGCCGCGACCTCCGGCGCGCCCTGGACAATGATTTCGGCTTCTGTCATCCCACACGCACCCTGGGGTCGAGAATCGCGTACACGACATCGGAGAGCAGACCCGACACCAGCACGACAAGACCCGCGAATGCCGTCACCGTGACGACAACGTAGAGGTCCTGGGCATTGATCGAATTGACCAGCCATTCCCCGACGCCGTGCCAGCCGAAGATCTTCTCGGTGAAGGTCGCGCCGGTGATCAAACCGCCGAGGCTGTAGGCGAACAGCGTCGCCATCGGGATCAACGCGGTCCGCAGGCCGTGCTTGTAGAGCGCCTTGTTGCGGGTCAGACCCTTGGCGCGCGCAGTGCGGATGAAATCGCTCTGCAGCACGTCGAGCATGGCATTGCGCTGGTAGCGGCTGTAACCGGCCATCGCGCCGAGAGCCAGACCGGCCGTCGGCAGCACCAGATGCTGGAGGCGGTCGAGCAATTGCGGGAAGAAACCGTTGATCTTGTTCGCCGAGGTCTCGCCGGTATAGAGGAAGATCTGCGATCCGGTGAGCGTATTCACTTCCAGCGCACCGTATTTCAGCAAGGTGGCGAGCAGGAACACCGGCGTGCTCAGCACCAGCAGGGAGACGACCGTGGTGAAGTAGTCACTGAATTTGTATTGCCGGATCGCTCCGGCCGCACCGATCAAAACCCCGAGCACCGTACCGACGATCGAACCGATGATCAGCAGCCGCAGACTCACCAGTACTCGTCGCGGCAGTTCCTCACTGACCGGCTGCCCGGCCAGCGTCTGGCCGAAGTCACCCTGCGGGATGCCCTTCAGCCAGCTGATATAGCGCTGTGGAATCGGCTCGTTGAGATGCAGCTGTTCGGCCTTGGCATCGATCACCGCCTGCGGCGGACGTGGATTGCGCTGTTCGAGACTGTCCAGCGGCGTGAACGTCAGCGACGCCAGACTGAACGTCAGGAACGAGGCCAGCAGCAACAGCACGACATAATTGAACGCGCGTCGTAGCAGGAAGCCGGTCATCAGTCCTCTGGTCCTACGGCTGGTCGGGCCAGCATCGAGTATTAGTCCCTGATCATAAGGACGTGCGTGCGAGCGTGCGTGACACGCGTGAGATCGGCATGTCCTTTATTCTGTGGATACCGGTATGTCCAGGCTTTTCCGGTGCTCAAAGGGGACTCCATGAGTTATCCGCAATATGAGCCCTATCCATCGGTCCCGGCACCCGCACCCGGTGGCGGCACCGCGATCACGGCCGGGGTGCTGGCAAGTATCGGCAGTGTGGGGCAATTGCTCGGCGGCGGTTTCAATATCGTGCTCGGGCTCACCGACCTGGATCTTTCGGAGTACGACTCGACCGGCCTGCTCGCGCAGAGCTGGATCAAGACCTACCTGCTGGTGGCCGGTTCGATCGCCGTGGTCACGGCGTTCCTGCTCGGTGTCGGCGCGATCATGATGTTCACCAGGCGGCCGCTCGGTCGGGTGCTCGTCGTTGCCGGATGCGCGGTGGTGCTGATCGCCGGGATCACGGAGTACGCGGTAACCATGCACTACACCGCCTCGGGCGGGACCGCGGCCGAGATCGGCGGCGGCATCGGTGGTCTGTTCGGGTTGATCTTCCCGATCGCGACCGCGGTGCTCGCCCTTGTGCCCCCGACAACGCGCTGGCTCAACCACACCCCGGTATCCGCGCCGCCCGTGGCTATGTATCCGTATGGACCTGGTGCTCCAACCGCTGGGTATCCGTCCGGACCTGCCGTGCCACCAGCTGGGTATCCGTCCGGACCTGCTGTACCACCGGCCGGGTACCCGTCCGGTTCGACGCCTTATCCGCCGTCGCCTTATCCGCAATACGGTCCGTCAGGTGATGTTCCCCCGTATCCGCAAGCAGGTACCGATCAGGTGGGCGCGCAGCCGCAATGGGGAGCGAATCCGCAGGCAGCACCGGATTCTCCGCCACCAGACCTGGCGAAACGGCAGTCCGACCCGACGATGAAGGCCGAGGACTCCCCGTGGCGGCGACCGCCGTCGCAGTGATAGCCGCGACCTCGCCGAGATGGTCGTCCGGCAGGATGGAATAGGTGACGCGCCTGCACCTGCCCAAGCCGAAGATGGTTGCCACCGATGTGGACGGCACCCTCATCGATCACGACGAGCGGGTCACCGCGCGAACCAAGGCGGCGGTGGCTGCCCTGATCACCGATGGGGTGCCGTTCGTACTCGCCACCGGACGGCCGCCGCGCTGGATCGATCCGGTAGTCGACGGGCTGGGGTATGCGCCGCTGTGCGTCTGCGGCAATGGTGCGGTGATCTACGACAGCGCCGCCGACCGCGTGCTCGCCAGCCGGACCCTGGACGTGGACACCCTGGCCTGGATCGCCGACCTGGCCGAATGCGCATTGCCCGGCTGCGGTCTGGCCGCCGAACGTGTCGGCGCCAGTGCGCACGACGCGGTGACGCCACAATTCGTGAGTTCGCCGGAGTACGAACATGCCTGGCTGAATCCGGATGACACCGAGGTATCGCGCGCCGAGGTCATCGATGCGCCTGCGATCAAAATGCTGGTCCGACTACGCGGCACCCTCAGTGCCGAAATGCGCGCGGTCCTCGCACCGCTGATCGGCGACCGCGCCGATATCACCTATTCGACCGACCACGGCCTGATCGAAATTTCCGCACCCGGCGTGACCAAGGCGTCCGGCCTGACCATCGTCGCCCAGCGTCTCGGTGTCGAACATTCGGCGATCATCGCATTCGGCGATATGCCCAACGATGTTCCGATGCTGTCCATGGTCGGCCACGGCGTCGCGATGGCTAATGCGCATCCGGAGGCGATCGCCGCCGCGGACGAGATCACGGCGGCGAACTCCGAAGACGGTGTGGCGCAAGTGCTCGAGCGCTGGTGGGTATGAACGCCCTGGTCAGCTGGCCGGGACCGGATCGGGGCCTGGCGCGACGACCTGGCCGACCGGGTTGCGGTCGACCTGCTGCTGGGAGGTGTCGTTGTAGGTCTTCCGGACGGTGGTGATGATGCCGGTCAGCTGGTTGAGAATCAGTGAGCCGTACTGGAAGTCGGTTCGCAGCCCGTCCGGCACCGAGTAGCCGTTGCTCATCGGCAGCCCGAGCAGCCCGCCATCCCCGCCGAGGGCGAGGAAACGATCCAGGATCGCGCCCATGACCTCGAACACCTGACCGTTCGGGCCGGTATAGACGTACCCGTTGACGAACTTCGCGTACTGCTGCCCCTGCGCGGCGGGCAGCGGCTCGGACACCGGCTTGCCGAGCGGACCGTCCGGACCGCCCTTATCGGCCCAGTGCCTGGCGATCGCATTCTGATTCA
>NZ_BDBY01000088.1 GCF_001613225.1 Nocardia pseudovaccinii NBRC 100343 | reverse complement strand
GGTGGAGGTGCGCGACGGCGCCGATATGCCCGCTGCGATATCCCGAATGCGGTCCATATCGGCGTAGGCGGAGTCACCGGGGCAGCTGGTATTGCCGACATCGCGATGCGCGAACACCACCGGCAGTTGAACCGCCTCACCCTGCGCATACGAGGTGAATTCGGTGCCCTCGGAATACATCGTGGTGTAGCCCTTGGGATCCAGGCCCGCGATCTTGGATCGCCAGCCGATGAACCGGCCGATCGCATTGATCGACTCTTCCGACGGTTCCTCGGATTCGTAGTTGCCCATCAGTGCGACGCCCGAGGTGTTCTCGTTGAACCCGCCCGCGTGCGCGCCTTGCACCGGGCGATCCAGTCCGCCGAAGCGGCCCTCGAAGATCTGGCCGTACTTGTCGACCAGTGCGTTATAGCCGATATCGCACCAGCCCAACGTCTTTGCGTGATACGTGTAGATCGCGCGGACGATGCCCGCCGATTCGGCCGGGGTGTAGTCGTTGCGGCCCGCGGTGTGGTGCACGGTGAGGCCGCCGAGCTGGTCGTCGTAGGTGGGTTCCTCGCAGCGGATGGATTCGTCCGCGCCCCACTGGGATCGGGTGATGACATTTGGTCCGCCACCGGGAAGCGCCGTGGCGACATTTTTGAGTGCGCCATCGATCGCGCCGCGGCCCGGATCGATCAGCACGGCCGTCAGTGCGGCGGCGGTCTGGGCCGGATCATCGGAATGTCCGGCGGCCGGGGTGGGCAGCACCGGCACGGCGTCCTCCGCGTCACCCGCGACGGGAGGACGCGGTACGGCCGCCACGGCAGGCTTGCGGGTTACCAGGATCTGCACGGAATTGGTATTGCCGACGTAGATCGGTTCGGTGCCGGTGGCGCCGCCCGTCGCCCGATCGTTGCGACGTGTGTCGACGGCCTCGGCGTCGTACCAGGGACCCCAACCGCCATCGGACTGACGGGCCCGGACCAACGCCTTGGTATTCGCCAGATCGTGCGCGGTCAATGCGACAACGCTGAACGGGGTATCGCGGCTGAGCTCCTTGACCTGCGCACCCACCTGGCTGAGGAGTTCCGGCGGGACGGCGCCGGGTGACAGTGCCGGTGTATCGGGGGTGACGTCGGGCTCGAGCTGGGCGGGATCGGCGATGAAGGCTGCTGCTGGGGAACGGCCTTGTGTGGGTTGATCGGGGGTCGTGCCTTGAGCTGGGGCGGGGGTCTGACCTGGGATGGTCTGGCCGGGTGCCGATTGACCTGACGTGGTTTGGCCGGGAAGT
>NZ_BDBY01000087.1 GCF_001613225.1 Nocardia pseudovaccinii NBRC 100343 | reverse complement strand
GGAATCGTTTGGCCGGGGAGCGACTGGGCGGGTGTGCTCTGGCCCGGAATCGTTTGGCCAGGGAGCGACTGGGCGGGTGTGCTCTGGCCCGGAACTGTTTGGCCAGGGAGCGATTGGCCCGGAACCGTTTGGCCGGGAACGTATTGGCCGGGAACCGATTGGCTCGGTGCGCTGTGTTCGGGGTCGAGCTTGGGTAGGGGAATTTCTGTCGGTAGCTCGATACCGGGCGGCAGTGGCAAACCTTGGGGAACCGGAATGGATTCCGGAATCGGCAGCATGCGGAGATCTGAAAGGTGCAGATCAGGCAGGTCGAGACCGGTGAGTTCGCGCAGCGGAAGGGTGATGTCGGGCGCTGTGGTGAGAACCACCTCGGCCAATTGCGCGGGGATTGCGGCGAGCTCGCTATCAGTTGTCGCGCGGTAATCGGTCGAATCGCTCAGCGTGAACGTCGCGAGCGGAGCCGCTACCGCAAGTGTGGTGACAACCGGGAGCACGTAGGAACGTTTCGGTTTGCGGTACGGCACGAGCATCTCCAATCAGGTCGAACCGGAGCGATCATCTGCATGAATGTCAGGGTTGCTTCCTGATGCATCAACGACCACACTAGTTCACAACTGTCACATATCTAAACCTCTGGTTGAGGATTATGTGATTGCTCAAATGTAGCTCTCGATTTGCGGCCGGATGGAACGACATGCCGACTGGTATCGAACCGATCAGGTCCTGGAAAACCGTGGGAGTGAACGGATGCGAAGTAAACGGCACCGGAATGACGCGACGCGGGGGAGCGAAAAATGCGGGTGAAAACGAGTGCGCCACGCAGGCGAATTGGCGGGCGACGGATACCGGGAACTCCGATTTCCATCCGTCCGGTGCTGGTCACCGGTGGTGCGGCCGTGCTGGCGGGCACAGTACTCGCGTTCTGGGTCTGGCCGACCGACGGCCCTGTCCGGCCGTTGGCGGGACCGGGCCATGGGCGCGGTATGAGCCAGGTCGGCGCGTTCGACAGCGCCCTGGACGGCTGGACCGCCGAACGCATCCTCGATCACTACTACCCGGGCGCGACGCTCGGCAAAATCTCGGCGACCACCGTCGGGGTGCGGCTGTTCGCCCAGGACGATTCGACGCTGGACGTCTATGCCGACGCCGGATTGCGAGTCGCGGGCCAAATGCTGCCGCGCGGCCAGGTCGCGCATCTCACCGCGCTGCCCGACGGCGGCGCGAATGTGGTTGTCACGATGGGCTGTGACGGTGCGGTGCTGTGGCAGCGGGCGATCGCCGACCCGTGGATCTATCCGCTCAACCCGCGGCCCAACCGTCCCGCCGCCGAACATCTGACGCTGTGCGGTGGTTCGGCATATCGCGGCTCACTCGGCGTTGCCATGGAAAACGGTGAGGCGCGCACGGTGAACCGCGTCGATGTCGAGGACTATCTGCTCGGCGTCGTCCCGGCGGAGGTACAGGCCAACTGGGTCGACAAGGGAGCGACGGAAGCCCTTCGCGCACAAGCGATCGCGGCACGTTCGTACGCGCTGGCGGAGCACCGCCACCCATACGCGCAGACTTGCGATATCACCGACTGTCAGGAGTATCCCGGCACTGCCAAGGAGGATCCGCGCGCGACCGCCGCCATCGCATCGACCGCGGGGACGGTGCTTTTGCGGGACGGCCGAATCCTGCGTTCGGAGTACTCCTCCGCACCCGACGGTGGGGAACCGGCCGATATCTACGCCTTCGATGTCGGACCGACACCCGCCGAACTCGGCACCCCGGTGGTCGGCGCGGGTAATCCTGTGGACCCACCCAAGCAGACCCTCGTCGCCGAATCCCCGATCGATGCCGAATACCGCCGGATCGGCGGCGCGAACAGCGCGGTCGGCCAGCCGCTCGGCCCGGAAATGGCGCTACCCCAAAACGGCGGTATCTACCGGCTTTTCACCAACGGCGCCATCATCGCGACACCAACGCTCGGTGCCCAGGTCGTCGACTTCACGACTCTGATGCAGCGGGTGCCGGATGCGCGCGAGGGGAAGCCGGGCGGCACCCGGCCGCCGGGCAGTAACGAGCGCGCCGTACCGCCCGGCGCGAATAGCACACCCGAGGGCGCAGTGCCCGGTGCTGCGAATGTCGTGCCCGAAAGCGCGCCGCTCGGACGTGCGGTACGGCCCGGCGGGAATAGCTCACCTGAAAGCGCAGTGCCCGGAGGCGCGAACGCCGTGCCTGGCAGTGCCACCGCGCCCGGGCGCGTGCTGCCCGACAGCAATGTAGTGCCCGGGAGCGCGTTGTCGGGTGGTGCGAATGGCATGCCCGAGAGCGCAGGTCTCGGCGACGCGCTCGCGCCCGGAAATGCCGTGTTGCCGGGACATTCCGCAGCACCAGGCGCCGCCTTCGCGCCCGAGGTCGCGGTCCCGCCCGGAACCACCGTCGCCCCGACCACGGCGTTAACCCCAACACCGCCACCCCCACGCGCTCCCGCAATCCCCTCGACCGCGCCGACAAATAAGGAATCGGAACCAACCGAGGAGCTCTAGTCGCATCACGCGACCGATTGCCGCGGTCCACGGGTAGCCGTGGCTTCCGCGCGATTGACTCGGTCCGGGGTGGCCGCGCCTTTTCCCGGTTGCCTCAGCCGGTGCCGCTATTTGCGAATTCGCCTGCACGACAGGAGTTGTGACGGGCGTAGTCGGGCAGATGTCGAATCAGGGCGACGCGGTATCGCCCAGCGATTCGGTCAGGGTTCGCAGCAGATCGGCGAGGTGACCGCGGTCCTGCTGATCGAGTGCGGCGAGGAGGCGCTGCTCGTTCGCCATGTGCAGGGGCAGTAGGTCGTCGATCAGAGTGCGGCCGGTGGCGGTGAGTTGGACGCGGATTGCTCTGCGATCCTCTGGGCAGGGTGCGCGCTCGACGAGGCCCTTGGCTGCGAGGCGATCGATGCGGTTGGTGATGGCGCCCGAGGTGAGCATGGCGACCTGGTTGAGCGCGCCCGCGGTGAGCCCGTCGGCGCCACCGGAGCGACGCAGGGTCGCGAGCATGTCGAACTCCCAGAACTCCATTCTGTGTCCGGCGAAGAACTTCTTCAGGTCCTGTTCCAACAGACGGGAAAGCCGCTGGATGCGCCCGATCACCGCCATCGGTGACACGTCGACGTCCGGCCGTTCCCGGTTCCAGTGCGCGGTGAACAGATCGATCGCGTCGGCCACGGCGTTCCTCTCGATAGTGATTATCTCAACATTCATCTACTTGACGGTGAGGTATGCCAGCGAGTAGATATTTCAACGTTGAGATTATCAATGAGGAGCGACCAACATGACAACAACCACCGCCGCGCGTGACTCGTACGCGGGCACCCTGGCGCTCGCCGCACTCGCCCCGATCGCATGGGGCTCCACCTATGCCGTGACCACGGAATTCCTGCCGCCGGACCGTCCGCTCTTCACCGCGCTGATGCGCGCCCTGCCCGCCGGGCTCGCGCTGCTCGCCATCACCCGCGTGCTGCCGCGCGGGGTCTGGCTCGGGCGCGCCGCTGCCCTCGGTGTCCTCAATATCGGCGCGTTCTTCCCGCTGTTGTTCCTCGCCGCGTACCGGCTGCCCGGCGGTGTCGCCGGTGTTCTCGGCGCGGTCGCGCCGATGTTCGCACTTGCCTTCGCGACCGTCGTGCTCGCCGAAAAACCGAACGGGCGCAAGGTGATCGCCGGTCTGATCGGTGTCTTCGGGGTCGCGCTCGTGGTGCTGCGCGCCAATGCGCAGCTCGATACGGTCGGTGTCATCGCCGGACTCGCCGGTGCGGCGTCCATGGCGATGGGCACTGTGCTCACCCAGCGCTGGGGTCGGCCCGAGGGTGTCGGACCGCTCGCGATCACCGGTTGGCAGCTCACCGTCGGCGGCCTGTTCATCGCACCGCTCGCCTTTCTGATCGAGGGTGCGCCGCCCGCACTCGACGGCCGGGCCGTCGGCGGCTACCTGTACCTCGGCGTCATCGGCACCGCGTTGGCGTACTTCCTCTGGTTCCGCGGCATCGCCAAGGCGCCCGCGACCTCGGTCGCCTTCCTCGGACTGCTCAGCCCGGTATCGGCGGCTGTGATCGGGTGGATCGCGCTCGGCCAAGCGCTGAGCCCGCTGCAAGTGGTCGGACTCGGTATCGCGCTCGGCGGCACGCTGCTCGGTCAGGTGGCCGCAAAGCCGCGGATCGAACCTGCCGTGGTCACACCTCGGGTGTCGGTGGACGTACATTAAGGGTTGACCTTGACGTAACGTCAACTTGCAAGCTGGTTGTACCGACGAGAAAGAAGGGAGAACAGGTCATGCGAACGGGCACCGAATGGTCCATCCAGGATCTGGCCAGGGCGGCCGGTACCACCAGCCGAACGCTGCGCCACTACGGGCAGCTCGGGCTGCTGCCGCCGAGCCGGATCGGCGCCAACGGGTACCGCTACTACGACCAGGACTCCCTGGTTCGGCTGCAACGCATCCTGTTGCTGCGCGAACTCGGCCTCGGCCTTCCGGTCATCGCCGAAGTTCTAGCGGGCGAACAGGACACCGCCGCCGCACTGCGCGCGCACCTGGAACTGCTTCGGCAGGAACAGGATCGGATCCGGCGCCAGATCGAGTCGGTGACCACCACGCTGCACAAGACGGAACGAGGTGAACAACTCATGGCAGCAGAGGTTTTCGACGGCTTCGACCACACTCGGTACAAGGATGAGGTGATCGAACGCTGGGGCAAGGCCGCCTACGAAAGCGCCGACCGCTGGTGGCGCTCGCTCACCGAGGCGGATAAGCAGGCGCACTTCCAGACCCACCTGGATATCGCCGCCGACTACGGCCGGGCGCACGCCGCCGGACTCGCCCCGGACAGCGACGAGGTCCAGGCCGTCGTCGCGCGGCACTACGACTGGATCGGGGTCGGTTCGCAGCGCCGCCCCTCGTGCGAGTACTTCACCGGACTCGGCGAAATGTACGTCGCCGACCCGCGTTTCGCGGCCAACTACGACGTACACGGCGACGGCACAACCGAATTCGTGCGCGACGCGATGAAGGCGTACGCCGAGGCCAATCTGCGATAACAACAGGGTAGGGCGTCCGCATCCAGCGGACGCCCTACCCCTGGTTCGCCGAGGTCCTCGTGGTGCGGCAATTCGACAGCACGCCGGAGACAGGTCTGCGGCCGTAGGATCGAATCGTCCACAAACCAGGTGGGGAGGAGTGCCGACGATGCTTTACCGGAGTGAGGATCGGCCGCCGAGTGGGGCGGCTGCGATGATCGGCGCGGCGCTTGCGGTGCTGTACGGGTTGCGGAGCCTGGTGGGGGGCGCCTGGCTGGTCGTCGATTTCATCGGCAATCGAAGCCGGTTCGACAATTCGCTCGTCATCTTCACCACGCTCGGGGCGGCGCTGATGGCCGCTGTCATGATCTCCGGCGGTGTCCTGTTCTGGCGTCGAGACGAGACCGGGCGCTACACCCTGATCGTCGCGTCCGGTTTTTCGATCGCGATCGGCATTGTCGGACTTGCCGTTTCGCTCACGGGTTACGAATTCGGCCTCGGCATCTTCTGGTGGTCCACCGACGATCACCCACTTTGGGCGTCGTCCTTCTTCTTCGGCCTGGTCGGCCAGATCACCGCCCTGATCCAGGAAGACCTGCTCCGCACCGCTCTAGACCTCATCCAACCCCTCCTCATTTTCGTCCTGTGTGCCAACAAAAACGCCGCCCGCTGGACCGCCGCCCGCCCCACTCGCCCGTCCCACCCCGCGCTGACCTACTGACCGCGCTCGCGTCGAACGAAACTCCCGTCGGTACAAGTGATCTCGGCCCACAGGTTGTTTCGGCCGCACCGGCGCATTCGGATGCGTCGGCACTAGCCTTTGAGCGCCTGCATCAGTTGATCTTCGGTGATGGGAGGCACCGGGAGGGGGTGGGCGGCGGTGGCTCGGAGGCCGTCCAGGACGAGGGCGAGGTGGCGGCGCCAGGCTTGGGGGGCGATTTTGGCGGTGGCTTCGATGATGCGGGTGTGGGACCAGGTGATGAAGGCTATGTCTTCCAGGACCCAGTCGGGGCGTAAGGCACCGGATTCCTGTGCACGGCCGACGATTTGACGCATCAGCCCGTGGCCGTATTCCTGGGCGCGCGCGATCGCGGGGCTGGGGGCGCCGCGCAGGGCGAGGTCGCTGAGTAGGCGGTCGGCGGCTTGGAGTTCGCAGACCTTCTCGACCAGGTAGACGAAAGCGTCCCAGGGGTCCTGGATTTCGATCGCCTCCCTGGCGATGCGGCCGCCCGCTTCGATGCGATCCTCGACGGCGGCGGCGATGAGGTCGTCGCGGGTGGGGAAGCGGTTGTAGAGCGTGCCGATGGCCACGCCGGCGCGGGCGGCGATTTCCTTGAGCGGTGCGTCCAGGCCGCGTTCCTCGAAGACCTCCCGGGCGGCGTTGACGAGCGCGTCCCGGTTGCGTTGGGCGTCGCTGCGTAACGGCTTGTCCACGGGCATTCGCCGATCCTACAAATCCGGTACCCGATCTATCTTGAGCATAGGTTCAACTTAATGCTACCGTCGAAGCTAACTTGAACCCCTGCTCAACTTAGCGAGGAAGTATGACCAAGACGATCGCGATATTCGGCTTCGGGCCCGGGCTCGGTATGGGGACCGGACGGCGGTTCGGCCGGGAAGGATTCCGAGTGGCGGTCATCGGGCGGAATCCGGACAAAGCCCGCGGACATGTCGCGGAACTGGCCGCCGAGGGCATCGAGGCCACTGCCTTCCCTGCCGATCTCACCGATGAAAAGCAGCTGTACAGCGTGGTCGACAAGATCACGGCCGACTTCGGGCAGATCGATGTCGCGATGCACGGCGCGGCGGGTGATGCGGTGAATCGCATCCCGACCACCCTCGATGTCGACGCCGCCAACCTGCGCATCCCGCTGGAATTGAAGGTCTACTCACCGATCTGGATGACCCGCGCGCTCGCGCCCGCGATGATCGAGCGCGGCGAAGGGGCACTGCTGTTTTCGTCCGGATATGCCGACAGGTATCCGGTCCCGCATCTGTCCAATTTCGGCGTCGCACTCGGCGCGCAGCGCACCTACATTCGTCAGCTCGCGATCGAACTGCAAGACACCGGCGTCTATGTCGGCCTGCTCAATATCGGCGCGCTGATCGGCAACAGCAAGGCCGAGCGCCTGGTCGACGAGCAGCCGGAACTGTTCCCGGCCGGACTCGAGATCGTCCGCATGACCAATGCCGAACTGGGCGACCACTATTGGCGCATGTACACCGACCGCGACGCCGTCGAGTCGGATATCGGCTTTCCGGAATAGTGCTACGGCGACGGTCGACGGACCAGCCCTCGCGGGCGGATTCGATCTGGCGACCCTCTGCGATATCCGCATCGCCTCGAAGACAGCGGTTTCCGCGCATCCGGAACATGGGTTCTCCGATGTGCCCAACCGGCCGTTTGCCGAGCTGGTCGGCTGCGGCCGCGCCCTATCTCACCCTGTCGGGCCGACGCATCGATGCCGCCGAGGCACTGCGCATCGGCCTGGTCGCGTGGGTCGTGCCCGCGGCGGAACTGATGGATGCCGTGGGCCGCGTCGCCCGAGACATCGCGGTCCGCGCGCGGCGCTGATACACACGAAGGCGAAGGCGGTGCAGCGTATGGGCATAGACGTGGGTATGTCGACGCTGGCGATGTGAACGGGCACTACACCGCGCACATGGACTGCATGACGCCCTTCAGAATCGGTGCACCGTACGTGGTCGGCGCGAAGACCACCGTCTGCACGATGGACAACGGCGTCAGTACAGCGTTGCTCACCCCGGTCCAACCCGCCGCCGAATTTGCGACGGTGAGCAGCAGACTCGTCACATCCAATGTCAGTGTGGCCAGGTCGAAGGCGTTCTCCACCTGCACATCCGCCAAAGTGACGGTGTCGAGCGCCTTACCCTCGTACAGATCGAAGCCGAGGTTGGACAGGAAGGTCACCGGACCGTAGTCGAGCGCATCCACGATCGGCCCCAGTTCCTCGGTCCGGCGCATCAGTGCCAGCTTCGCGACCCGGTTGTCGCGCAGAAAGCCTTGCAGGGACTCGGCACCGGCATTCAGCCCGGCTCGATCCAGCGGCAGATCGGCCTGCTCCAGGAAGGCTCTGGTGCGTTCGACCAGCATCCGAGTAGTCAATTCGGCTACGGGAGTGCAGGTTCCGTCCGCGCGCACGACGGTGTCCGCGAGATCGACCAGCGCCCGAGGTAACTCGACGTGCTCGGTGTAGACGGATTCGTCCAGCACCAGCTTCGGATACGCGTTCGGCGCTGCGCAATTCGCGGCGAGGAAGTCCTGCACGGTGCGCGCCAGCGACTTCACGCCGGTGAACACCGCACCGACGATCGGCTTCAGAAAAAATCCGACCGTGGGCACCAGACTGGCCGCGAACTGCGCCGGAATCTTCACGATCCGAGTCGCGAGGATGAAGACCTCGATCACATCGTTCACGGTCAGCCGCGATACCGACATGGCGGTGTCGAGCCGCCCGGTCCGCACCGCGTCCAGGCCGTTGACCAAATACGTGACGATCGGATCGTCGAGTAATTCGGTGCGCTCGTTCACCGTCGACGGCGCGACCGGCAGCCCGTCCCGATGCACCCGCACCGCGGCGATGGTGCCGCGGAAATCGGCGACCTGACGGTCGAAGGCGGCGACCTGCTCGCCCGGCACCGTCGTGCGCAGCGCGGTCGCGGCGGCGGTGACGATGTCGTCGAAGGTCGGTGCACCCCCGACGCACACCGTGTCCGCAACCGGTGTAGCTGCCAGCGAGTCGAACTCCGCCGCGTTCGCGGGTGACGGGACGACTACCGCCGCCCCCAACACCGTGAACAGCGCGAGGAACGGGATATGGAATTTCCGCATCATCAGGTCTTCCGGGTCGGGCCGCTGGCGACTGTCGAACTGGACATGTGATCAGTTCGCGTCCGTATGCAATAGCGGCTCTATTGCGGCGGCGTATTCGTTTCGGCAAACACCAGGAGAAATTCCGATGGCATCCGTCGCCGAGTGCGCGCAGGTCGCGACTCCACCCGGCCCGCGCGCGGACTTCCGATACGCTGGGCACCCGTGACCGTCGCATCGTCCCCGGGTAACTCCGCAAACTCCGCTTCTCAGTTCGATCTGATCGTCGTCGGCTCCGGATTCTTCGGGCTGACCGTCGCCGAGCGCGCCGCCAATCTGCTCGGTAAACGGGTGCTGGTGATCGATCGTCGCTACCACCTCGGCGGCAACGCCTACTCTGAGCCGGAGCCGCAGACCGGGATCGAGGTGCACAAGTACGGGGCGCACCTGTTCCACACCTCGAACAAGCGGGTGTGGGACTACGTGACCCAGTTCACCGAATTCACCGGCTACCAGCATCGGGTCTTCGCGATGCACAAGGGGCAGGCCTATCAGTTCCCGATGGGCCTCGGTCTGATCTCCCAGTTCTTCGGCCGCTACTTCACGCCCGAGGAGGCGCGCAAGCTGATCGCCGACCAGGCCTCGGAGGTCGAGACCAAGGACGCGCAGAACCTCGAGGAGAAGGCGATCTCGCTGATCGGCCGTCCGCTCTACGAGGCGTTCGTGCGCGACTACACCGCCAAGCAGTGGCAGACCGATCCGAAGGAACTGCCCGCGGGCAATATCACCCGCCTGCCGGTGCGCTACACCTTCGACAACCGCTACTTCAACGACACCTATGAGGGTCTGCCCAAAGAGGGTTACACGAAGTGGCTGGAGAATATGGCCGCCTCCGAGCTCATCGAGGTCCGGCTGAACACCGACTGGTTCGACGTGCGCGAGCAGATCCGCGCCGAGAACCCGGACGCCCCGGTCGTCTACACCGGACCGGTGGACCGCTACTTCGACTACAGCGAGGGCGAACTCGGCTGGCGCACCATCGATTTCGAGACCGAAGTGCTCGAAACCGGTGACTTCCAGGGCACCTCGGTGATGAACTACAACGATTCGGATGTGCCCTACACCCGCATTATCGAACCGCGGCACTTCCACCCGGAGCGCGAAAGCTACCCGAACGACAAGACCGTGATCATGCGCGAATTCTCCCGTTTCGCGCAGACCGGTGACGAGCCGTACTACCCGATCAACACACCGGAGGACCGCGCCAAGCTCACCGCGTACCGCACGCTGGCGAAGAAGGAAACCGCAGCGGCGAAGGTGCTTTTCGGTGGTCGCCTCGGCACCTACCAGTACCTGGATATGCATATGGCGATCGGCAGCGCGCTCAGCATGTTCGACAATGTCCTGCGGCCGCACCTGGAGTCGGGCGAACTTCTTTCGGACCAGGAGGCGTAGATGAGCGACACTGGCGAAGCCCCGCTCATCGAAGCCGACCGGGTGCGGGTGTCCCGCACTGACGCTGAAAGCGACGAATGACCTCCCAATCGATCCTGGAAGATATGACCACCGAAACCCGCGCGAAGTCGCTGCTGCAGCGCATCATCCTGCCTCGGCCGGGTGAACCGCTGGACGTGCGCACCCTCTACCTGGAGGAGTCGCCGACCAATGCCCGGCGCGCGCACGCCACCACGCGTACCTCGCTGTCGGTGGGCGCGGAGTCGGAGGTGTCGTTCTGCACCTACTTCAATGCGCTGCCCGCGAGCTACTGGCGGCGCTGGAGCATCCTGAACTCGGTGGTGCTGCGGCTGGAACTCGCCGGGCACGGCCGCGTGGACGTCTACCGCTCGAAGGCGGACGGCTCGCGAATCCACGTGCAGGGCAAGGAATTCGCGGTCGCGCTCGCGACGCGAGCTCAGGGCCCGGAGGAGGCAGCGGAGCGTGACCACGGAGGGACCAGGGAGCGCCGCAAATCCGACACGAGCACCGAATCGGTGCACGTGGAATTCGAGACCGATCTCGGCCCGTTCGAGGACGGCGGCTGGATCTGGTTCGACATCACCACCGATACGGCAGTCACGCTGCTCGCGGGCGGTTGGTACGCGCCGGTCGAGGCGCCCGGTGCGGGCACCATCGCGGTCGGCATGCCGACCTTCAACCGGCCCACCGATCTGGTGAAAACCCTTGGCGCGCTGGGCTCGGACCCGCTGGTGCTGGAGAAGATAGCCGCGGTCATCGTCGCCGATCAGGGCAACCGCAAGGTGGTCGACGAGCCCGGCTTCGCCGAAGCCGCCGCGGTGCTCGGCGACCGGCTCGCCATTCGCAATCAGCCCAACCTGGGTGGGTCCGGCGGCTACAGCCGGGTCATGTACGAGGCGCTGAAAACCACCGACGCCGAATACATCGTCTACATGGACGACGATATCGAGATCGAACCCGATTCGATCCTGCGCGCGCTGGCCTTCGCCCGCTTCGCCAAATCACCCATGCTGGTCGGCGGGCAGATGCTCAACCTGCAGGAGCGCTCACACCTGCACAGCATGGGCGAGGTCGTGGATCGTGGCATCTTCATGTGGACCTCCGCGCCGAATGTCGAATACGACCACGACTTCTCGAAGTACCCGCTCAAGGACCGCGACAACTCCAAGCTGCTGCACCGGCGCATCGACGTCGACTTCAACGGCTGGTGGACCTGCGTGATCCCGCGCCAGGTCGCCGAGGAGATCGGTCAGCCGCTGCCGCTGTTCCTGAAGTGGGACGACGTCGAATACGGGCTGCGCGCCCACGATCACGGCTACTCCACCGTCACCCTGCCCGGCGCCGCCGTCTGGCATATGGCCTGGAGCGACAAGGACGACGCGATCGACTGGCAGGCGTACTTCCACCTGCGCAACCGCCTGGTGGTCGCCTCGCTGCACATGCCGGGCAACGGGCGCGGCATGGTCGTCAACACCGTCAAAGCGACCCTGAAACACCTGCTCTGCCTGGAGTATTCGACGGTCGCCATCCAGAATCTGGCGATCAAGGACTTCCTCGCCGGACCGGAGCGACTGTTCCAACTGCTGCCGAGCGCCCTCGGCGTGGTGCACGAAATGCGCAAGCAGTACCCGGATGCGGTCATCCTGCCGTCGTCCACCGAACTGCCGCTGGCCAGCCACATCGGCGTCGGCGCGGTCGGTGAACCGGCGAATCCGATCGCCAAGGTGGTCCGCCTGGCCAAGGGCGTCGTGCACAACTTCCGCCCGGCACATGCCGAGCATCACGAGCGTCCGCAGCTGAATGTGCCTACGCTGGACGCCCGTTGGTTCCTGCTCTCGCAGATCGACGGCGTCACCGTCACCACCGCGGACGGCCGCGGCGTGGTCTACCGTAAGCGCGATCCGCGTCAGGCCCTCGGCCTGTTCAAGGAGGCCATGCGGCTGCGCAAGGAGTTGGCGGCCCGCTTCCCGGAGATGCAGCAGCGCTACCGCGCCGCTCACCCGACGCTGACCAGCACGGCGGCTTGGGAAAACGTCTTCGGTATCGATACGAAGGATGAGCAGTAGTGAGTCTGGAAGCCACCGCCGCGGACGACAACACCGCGGTGCACTCGAGTGCGAACGGTCACGGCGGCCCGGTATCGGCGGTGCCGTCGGCGCCGCAGCCGCCCGAGGTCAAGATCATCAACGCGGTCCAGGCGACCATCGGCGCCAAGCCCGAGGTGATCAAGGCCGCGCGCGGCATGTCGCATTTCGGTGAGCACGCGCTCGGCTGGATCGGCATCGCGGCGGCGGGCTGGCTCGTCGACAAACCGCGGCGCAGGCAGTGGGCCGGGGTCGCGGTCGGCGCGGTCGGCGCGCACGCGGCATCGATCGTCATCAAGCGAATCGTCCGGCGTCCGCGCCCCAATGATCCATCGGTGCAGGTCAACGTCTCGACGCCGAGCAAGCTGAGCTTCCCGTCCTCACACGCGACCTCGACCACGGCAGCGGCGGTGTTGCTCGGCAGACTGACCGGGCTACCCTTGCCTGCGGTGCTCGTCCCACCGATGTTGCTCTCCCGGGTTGTGCTCGGGGTGCACTATCCCTCCGACGTGCTCGCCGGTTCCGCGCTCGGCGCCGCGTCCGCCGCTGTTGTGCTTGCCGCCGAAAAGAGACTCGATAGTGACCGCACAAGAAAAGACGTTCGTTGACATGAGTGAAGAGCCGACCAGCACGGACCTAGCCGAAGCAGTAGTCAAGGGTCCGCCCAAGACACTGGGCGGCGGGCTGTTCAAGGCGGTCCGCCCGCGTCAGTGGGTCAAGAACGTGCTGGTGCTCGCCGCGCCGCTGGCCGCGGGTCCGGATACCGCGACCGAACTGAGCGTGCTCGGCCATGTCGGCATCGCCTTCGTGGTCTTCTGCATGGCGGCCTCGGGCATCTACCTGGTCAACGATGCGCTCGACGTGGAGGCGGACCGGGCGCACCCGACCAAGCGGTACCGCCCGATCGCCGCGGGCGTGGTCCCGGTGAATCTGGCCTACCTGCTTTCGGTGGTGCTGCTGGTCGGCTCGATCGCCGGATCGTTCCTGGCGTCCTGGCATCTGGCCGTGGTGATGGCCGTCTACATCGGCATCCAGCTGGCCTACTGCTTCGGCCTCAAGCACCAGGCGGTGCTGGACATCTGCATCGTGTCCTCCGGCTTCCTGCTGCGCGCGGTCGCCGGTGGCGCGGCAGCGAATATCGACCTGTCGCAATGGTTCCTGCTGATCATGGCGTTCGGCTCGCTGTTCATGGCCGCGGGTAAGCGCTACGCCGAACTGCAGATCGCGCTGAGCACCGGCGCAAAGATCCGCAAGTCGCTGGAGTACTACACACCGACATATCTGCGCTTCATCTGGACTCTCGCCGCGACCGCGGTGGTGGTGTTCTACGGTCTGTGGGCGTTCCAACAGGACAGCCTCAAGCACACCAACTGGTTCGCAATCTCGATGATTCCGTTTACCATCGCAATCCTGCGTTACGCGGTCGACGTCGATGGCGGCGAGGCCGGTGAACCCGAAGAGATCGCGCTGGGGGATCGCATCCTCCAGTTCCTCGCAATCGCCTGGATCGGAGCGGTAGGTGTCGCTGTCTATCTCACCTGACGAACTGCTGGTAGAGGGAGTGGAGCGAACAGAACAAGTGACGAAGGAGCCGGCCGAAGGGCCGGCTCGTTCGGCCTTGCGGTTCGCCAGGCTATCCCGAGCCACCTTCGTCGGTGGGATCGCGCTCACTGTCGCACTATTCTCGGTCGGCGCCTGGCAGCGACGCTGGATCGCCGACGACGGGCTCATCGTGCTGCGCACCGTGCGGAATCTGTTGGCGGGCAACGGGCCGGTCTTCAACGAGGGCGAGCGCGTCGAGACCAACACCAGTACCGCATGGACCTATCTGGTGTGGTTCTTCAGCTGGCTCACCAGGGCCAGGCTGGAATACGTCGTACTCGGCGTCGCGCTCACGGTATCGATGCTGGCGATCGTCTTCGCCATGCTCGGTGCCGCGCGGCTGTGGGGCGGCACCGAATCGGCGCTGCTGCTGCCCGCGGGCGTATTCGTCTACATCGCCCTGCCACCCGCCCGTGACTACGCCACCTCCGGTCTGGAGAGCGGTCTGGTCATCTGCTGGCTCGGCCTGCTGTGGTGGCAACTGGTGCGCTGGAGTCAGACCGAGCGGGTGAAGCCGCCCGCGCTGTTCGGGCTGGTTTTCCTCGCCGGACTCGCACCGCTGATCCGTCCGGAGATGACGCTGGTCGGCGCGCTGTCGCTGCTGATGATCTTCCTGGCCCCGATGCCGCGGTCCCGGCTGCACCCGATCGTGTTGCGCGGCTTGATCGTCGCCGCCGCGGGGCTGGTGCCGCTGTGCTACCAGGTCTGGCGGATGGGCTACTACGGCCTGCCCTATCCGAATACCGCGGTCGCCAAGGATGCGGGCGGCGCCAAGTGGGGGCAGGGCTTCAAATACCTCTGGGATCTGGTCGGTCCGTACTACCTGTGGGTGCCGCTGCTGGTGCTGCTGGTCCTCGGTGTGGTCGCGGGCCGCTCGGCGCGTGCCGACAAGGCGACCGACGAGCGCGGCTGGACGGTGCGCCGAGTCCGCGAATGGCTGCACTCGCCGAGTGCGGTGGTCGCGCTCATGCTCGGCAGCGGATTCGTCCTGACGATCTACGCTCTGCGCGTCGGCGGTGACTTCATGCACGGCCGGATGCTGCTGCCGCAGCTGTTCTGCCTGCTGCTGCCGGTCGCGGTGGTGCCGATCCGGCTGCCGCTTGCCTCCTTCAACCGCCAAGGCGGTCTGCGCGCGGTCACTGCAGGGGACTGGTCCTTCGCGGTGATCACGCTCGCGCTGCTCGGCACCGCGGGCTGGGCGCTGTTCGCGGCCAACACCACGGCCATCAAGACCGGCACCAAGATCAGTGCCTCCGGCATCGTCGACGAGCGCGTCTACTACGTCCTCAATACCGGCCACGACCATCCGATCCTGGCCGAGGACTACCTGGACTACCCGCGCGTGCGGGCCATGGTGAACAACATCGCCGAAACCCCCGACGGCGGTCTGCTGCTGAACTCGCCGTCGTTCATGTTCTGGTACGTCGCGCCCCCGCCGCAGCCGATTCCCGACGGCGGCGCCGGGCATACCGTCTACTTCCTCAATCTCGGCATGACCAGCATGAACGTCCCGCTGGACGTGCGCGTCATCGACCAGATGGGCCTGGCCTATCCGCTGGCCGCGCACACCGACCGGCTCACCGACGGCCGGATCGGCCACGACAAGAGCCTGTATCCGGACTGGGTCGTGGTGGATACCGGCATGGTCGACCGGCATCCGTGGATGCCCTGGTACATGGACGAGAAGTGGGTCACCCAGGCGCGTACCGCCATGAGCTGCCCGGACACCGTGGCACTGAACATCTCCTACCGTGATCCGCTCACCTGGGGTCGCTTCAAGCACAACCTGATCCACGCGCTGCACTTCGCGAAATACCGGATCGATCGCGTGCCGAAGTACGAGATCGAGCGGTGCGGACTGGTGGATCCGTATCCTCAACCGCAAAGGTAAGACGCAACTCCTGTCACACGGGCCCATGGAACTCCGTGGGCCCCAGTTCTTTCACTGACCAGGGCAAATAAACGTGGCGCATATCGCTTTATCTCTTTTTGATAACGCCACCGCATCGATGTCGCGATATGGTACGTGGGAACGCCCGTTGGGGCTTCCGATTCGACATGGGCCCATCCAGTGGTCAACGCAGAGACGCGGTCGAAGTACGACCGCATAACGAAAGGCCGAAAACCAGATGCGAGGCGTGATCGGGCAAAAGACGCAGAATGGACGTCTGAAAACCCGTAGAGCCGGTTCGTGGCTCAAGCGGTCGGTGCTGATGTCGCTGGCTATCTTGCTGCCGCTCGGGGTGTCAGTAGCAGGTCCGGCGGGTTCCGCGTCGGCCGCGTTCAACCCGGACGGTTTCGATTTCTGGGTCGACTCCAGCATGGGTCCGATCAAGTCGCGGATCTTCCGCGCGGCGGACGGCAATACCGGGCGCGTGGTCTACGCGCTGGACGGCATGCGGGCCCGTGGTGACCTGAACGGCTGGGAGATCGAGACCGAGGTCGCCCGTGAGCTGACCAAGTGGAATATCAATGTCGTCATGCCGGTCGGCGGTCCGTCCAGCTTCTACGCGGACTGGAACGCGCCGGGTAACTTCCTCGGCCTGAGCACCGGTTCGTCGGGTTCGGCCAACGGTTCGTCCTCCGGGTCTGCGATGACCGGCTCCTCGGGTTGGAACGAGACCCTCGGCAAGTCGAACACCTACAAGTGGGAGACCTTCCTGACCAGCGATCTGCGCAATGCGCTGCGTGATCGCCTCGGCTTCAGCCCGACCCGCAACGGTGTCTTCGGCCTGTCCATGGGCGGCAGCGCCGCGCTGACGCTCTCGGCCTACCATCCGGACCAGTTCGTCTATGCCGGTTCGTATTCCGGCTACCTGAACATCTCCGCGCCGGGTATGCGCGAGGCGCTGCGCGTCGCGATGATCAGCGCGGGCGGCTACAACATCGACGCGATGGCGCCGCCGTGGGGCCCGCAGTGGCTGCGCATGGATCCGTTCGTCTTCGCGCCGCAGCTGATCCGGAACAACACCAGGCTCTGGGTGGCCGCGGGCAGCGCACTGCCCGGTCCGGCCGACGCGAGCTCGCCGATCGACGTCATCCAGGGCACGCCGCTGGAGGCGCTCGCACTGGTCAACACCCGGGCCTTCCAGGTCCGGATGGCGACGCTGGGTGCGCAGAATGTCACCTACAGCTTCCCGTCCGTGGGCATCCACAACTGGCACAACTGGGAGTCCGAGGTCTACCGCATGATCCCGGATCTCTCCGCCAACATCGGGTAAAGCTGTGTTTGTTTGGCCGCGCCTTCGGCGCGAAAGTCGCTCGTAAGACTCGCTCCGAGCGGGGCTGGTAATGCGGTGATCTGACCGCCTGGTGTGTTCGCACACCAGGCGGTTTTTGTTTGCTCGCATCCGTCCGAAACCCCCGTTGACAACGAATCAGCTCTGGATGCCTTCGATAGTTGTGGGTTGGATCACTTTTCGGCAACATAGAAGCATTCGCTAGAGATTGATGTGCGACCAGTATGTATGCAGGTGGTATGTCTGTTTCGGACAGGGTTGGCTGTCTTTGTGCCCGATGAGGCGTCAGTCGAAATTGCTCGAAGTTTGCCAACTGGCCGTCTGGACGAAAGGTCGAGTCGAATGCGAAGTGTGCGCTGGCAACGTGGGCCCGGGAGTTCGGCCAGTTCGTCGGCCGGGGCGGCCGGTGGTTCCTGGGCGAAGAAATGGGTGCTCGGTGTGGCGACGGCGATGCTGTTGCCGCTCGGGATCTCCCTGGCGGGCAGTGGCACCATCGCATCGGCGGGCCTCAACCCGGCGGCCTTCGACTTCTGGGTCGATTCGCCGGTGATGGGTCCGATCAAGAGCCGGGTGCTGCGCGCGGCGGACGGCAATACCAACCGCGTCGCCTACGTGCTCGACGGCCAGCGGGCACCGGAAACGCTCAATGGCTGGGAGATCGAGACCAATGTCCCCGAGATCCTCGCGAGCTGGAATATCAATGTGGTCATGCCGGTCGGTGGCATGTCGAGCTTCTACGCGGACTGGAATGCGCCGAGCAACTTCTTCGGCGTCACGCCCGGTTCGATGGGTTCGGCCACCGGATCCGGTGCGACGGAGGCCTTTTTGGCAGGTCCCGGGAAGAGCTATCGCTACGACTGGGAAACGTTCCTGACCCAGCAGCTGCGATCGGCGCTGCGGGATCGCTTGGGCTTCAACCCGAATCGCAATGGTGTGTTCGGGCTTTCGATGGGTGGCAGTGCGGCGCTGACGCTTGCGGCCTATCACCCGGACCAGTTCAGCTTCGCCGGAGCGTTCTCGGGCTACCTCAATATTTCGGCGCCGGGTATGCGGGAGGCGATTCGCACGGCGATGGTCGACGCGGGCGGCTACAACGTGGACTCGATGGCGCCGCCGTGGGGTCCGCAGTGGCTGCGGATGGATCCGTTCGTCTTCGCGCCGCGCTTGATCCAGAACGGCACCCGGGTGTGGGTCGCCGCCGGTAGTGCGCTGCCTATGCCCGAGGATCTGAATATTCCATTCCCGGTTGCCGCGGATCGTCTCCTCAGGGGCTCGCCGCTCGAGGCGCTCGCCTTGGCGAATACCAGGGCATTTCAGGTCCGAATGATGTCGTTGGGGGCGCAGAACGTGGTGTATTCGTTCCCGCCCGCCGGTCTGCATGCGTGGACCAACTGGCAGGACGAGGCCTATCGGATGATTCCGGACATGTCCGCCAATATCGGCTGAGTTATCGGCCGCCGCGATCGCTCTCGCGGGTATGTGTCGCGGTGCACAAGCCGCCCGGTGCACGGACCGGGCGGCTTTGTTTTGGTCCGAATCGAGCATTTACCCTCTGGTTGGCTGGAAGATCGCTGGCTCGAGAGTTTCGGTGTCGCATGCCCGGCGGAGGTTCGTGTAAGAGTTCGCGTCGGTGATTCCCCGGACCTCATCACGATCCGACATCGCGGCGGCTTCTGGTTCGAGCACGTGCCTTTGGAAGAGCAACAACGCCGAGACCTCCTGTGCGGGACCATCGGTGTCGTGTGTCGATCCTCATGCTCGACAGCGGCGAGCAGTAGTGCTCGCACGGGCGAAAGGTCGAATCGCTGCGGCATCGCAGGGTGCGCTGAATAGTTGCCAGTGGCTGGCTGCGGAGCTCGGCGGTTGGGGTGGCATTCGTATTGGCAGATCTCCCCGGTGCTGCCGCCGTGGAATATCAACGTTGTCATTCCGATCGGCGGGCAATCCAATTCCACTATGCAGGTTCGTATTCGGGCTACCCGAATATTCCGGCGCACGGCATGTGCGGGGCGCCGCGGCAGGTCCGGCCGGATTTCCGCGGCCCGACGAACGCGGTCTTCCGCTGCCCGGCGGTCGGCGTGCACGCCCGGCACTACTGGGCCGACCGAGTGCTCGAGATGCTGCCGGATCCGAGCCGGTACCCGGGGTCAGGATTCGCACTCCCTAGTGACCCCCTAATCTTTGTCCGAAATTCCCGTTCCGACACGACATCTCCGCACGAACGCGATAGGGTCTCCGCACGATCACAGCTTGTGAACGGGCGGAATTCGGCCACTCGAATACCCCGGTCTTGCTAAGGCTTCGCACGTCGAATAACCTCCAGCGAGCGCAAGTGTGACCAGATCGTTGTAGCGCCGTCTCTTGTGCCGGAATGTCGGGTACCGGTTGGCATGTGACGCGCGTCTCGTTGGCAGCACGGGTGTTGCCCGGCCCGCAAGGGCTACGGGCAACACCACAACAGCAGAAAGAGAGCAGGATTCATGCGTTTCGGCAGGGCGGCCGCGCCGAAGAGAACCAAGTCGGGACGGCGAGGTACCCCTCGTGGTTGGCGGAATCGAATTCTGGCTGTCGGTGCGGCGGCGTTGGCGCTACCGATCGCCGCGGGCGTGACGGGCCCGACCGTTGCCTTGGCCGCGCCGGTGCACGGCCCCGCGCTGCGGACGCCGTCGGGTGGCTTAGAGGACCTGATGGTCCCGTCGCAGATGGGTCCGATCAAGGTCCAGGTGCAGTGGGCGGCGCGCGGCGGTAACGCGGCGCTGTATCTGCTCGACGGCCTGCGGGCACGTGACGACCGCAACGCGTGGTCGTTCGAGACGAACGCCCTCCAGCAGTTCGGCAACGACAACATCTCGCTGATCATGCCGGTCGGTGGCCAGTCGAGCTTCTATGCCGACTGGTACAGCCCGAGCAACACCAACGGCCAGAAGACCACCTACAAGTGGGAGACCTTCCTGACCAAGGAACTCCCGGCCTTCCTCGAGGGCTACGGTGTGTCGCGCACGAACAACGCGGTTGTCGGCCTCTCGATGGGTGGCTCGGCCGCGCTGGCGCTGGCCGCCTACCACCGCGACCAGTTCAAGTACGCCGCGTCCTACTCCGGCTACCTGAACATCTCCGCGCCGGGCATGCGTGAGGCGATCCGCATCGCGATGCTGGACGCGGGCCGCTACAACGTTGACTCGATGGCCGCGCCGTGGAGCTCGCAGTGGCTGCGGATGGACCCGTTCGTGTTCGCCCCGCAGCTGAAGGGTCTGCCGATGTACATCTCGGCGGCCAGCGGTCTGCCGGGTCAGTACGACAACCCGAACTCGGCCGTCGGCTACTTCAACACCGCCAACGGTATGGCGCTGGAGGCGCTGTCGCTGGTGAACACCCGCGCGTTCCAGGCTCGCCTGGCCTCGCTCGGCATTCCGGCCACGTTCGACTTCCCGGCCGCGGGTACCCACTCGTGGAAGTACTGGGAGGGTGAGCTGTGGAACTCCCACAACGGCATCCTCGACGCCACCGGTGGTTGGTGAGTTAAGGATCTAGACGCCGAACGGCGCCGTCAGCTTCCGAACGGAAGCAGACGGCGCCGTTTCGCATTCGCCAGGCGGATAAGCCTGTCCGCGTGTCTTACCCGCAACCGCGCCGCAACCGGGGTAGGAAACACTTGTGGCAGCACTTGCATTCGGCAGATGTGGGCGGCGCGGGCGACGTAGCGGACGTGTGACCCGTGGCCGGGTCGCGATGCTCGCCACCGCCATCGCGATCCCACTCGCCTCAGGGCTTTCCCCGAGCACCGCACCCGCAAACGCTCAGCCCGCCGCCGCACCCGCTGTGGGCGCGACGGCGCAGCGGGTGGTGTGGCTGACCGACCGACGGGTGGCGCTGTGGATCAATTCGCCATCTATGGCCACACCCATCCAGGTGCAGCTGCTGCTGGCCCGGGATTGGAACACACACCCGGAGGCCAGGTTCCCGGCTCTGTTCATGCTCGACGGTCTGCGCGCCACCGATGAGGAGAGCGGCTGGACCCACGACGCCGGTGCGGTGGATTTCTTCGCCGATAAGAACGTCACGGTGGTGCTGCCGGTCGGCGGTCAGTCCAGCTTCTACTCCGACTGGCTGCAGCCTGACAACGGTCGCAACTACAAATGGGAAACCTTCCTGACCAAGGAACTTCCGCCGCTGCTGGAGAGTCAGTGGCGGACCACGGATGTGCGTGGCATGGAAGGCATTTCGATGGGCGGCACGGCCGCGATGTTCCTGGCCGGGCGCAATCCGAACTTCGCGAAATACGCCGCGTCGTACTCCGGTGTGCTCACTACGACCACCCTCGGGATGCCGCAGGCGATCCAGTACGCCATGCACGATGCGGGCGGCTTCGATTCGGCCGCCATGTGGGGTCCGCCGGGCGGTCCGGAGTGGGAGAGCCACGACCCGTATGCGTTGGCGGACAAGCTCAAGGGCGTCAGCCTGTATATCTCCAGCGGTAACGGGTCGATCGGACCGTTCGACCAGGCCAGCGGCATTCCCGGGGTCAGCACCAATTACGCGGGCATGGGGTTGGAGATCCTATCTCGGCTGACCTCGCAGAACTTCGTGACCAAACTCGGCAAGCTGTCCATCCCGGCCCAGGTGAATTACCGTCCCTCCGGCACACATTCGTGGCCGTACTGGGATTTCGAAATGCGTCAGTCCTGGCCGCAGGCCGCCGCCGCGCTCGGGGTCGACCCGAACAAACCGGCCTGCCAGAGCGGGGGCGCGATCGCCGCCCTGGCGAGCGGCAACGGCTGGCTCGGCGAATGCGTCACCGGCGAGTACCAGGTGGCGGGCGGCACCGCACAGGACTTCAAGGGCGGCCGGGTCTTCTATTCGCAGGCCGACGGCGCGCACGCGGTCGGGGGCATGATCGGCGGCGGCTACCAGGCCGCGCTCGGCCCGGGCGGTGCGCTCGGCCTGCCCACCGATGACGAACGCGGGCTGCCGGACGGCCGCGGACGCATGCAGGCATTCCAGAACGGCCTGCTCTACTGGACCCCGCGGACCGGCGCCCAGGTGGTGCGCGGCGCGATTCTCGACGAATGGGGTCGGCAGGGCTTCGAGCGCGGCCCGGCCGGATATCCCACCGGACCGGAGACCAAGGCCCCCGATAAGGACGGTGTGGTCCAGTCCTTCGAAAACGGTCCCTTCTACTACAGCGCGAAGACCGGTGTGCATCATGTGCAGGGAATGATCTTGGGCAAGTACGCCGAATTGGGTTATGAGAACAGCCAACTCGGGTTCCCTACCGCCGACGAGGCCCCGAGCAAGGATTTCGGTCGCTACTCCAAGTTCGAGGGCGGAAATATCTACTGGAGCCCGCTGTCGGGTGCGTGGCCGGTGCGTTCGGGTCCGATCATGGATATGTGGTCGGTGGTCGGCTACGAGAACGGCAGGCTCGGATACCCGACAAGTGCCGAGTTCGCCGTTCCGGGGGGCGTCCAGCAGAATTTCCAGACCGGATTCATTACGGTGCGCGACGGCAAACCCGAAGTCCACGGCATTTAATTCCAACCGGTCTGTTTGCCGACCGCCTGCACCTATGCTCGGCTTTCCTCTAGCCTGGGTGGCGACCCGTCCCCTTAGCGAACAGATCGAGGACACGAATTCATGCATCGGACCCGCGGAAAGGTTATCGGCGTAGTCGTGGGGATCGCCGCTACCGGCTTGCTCGCCGCCTGTGGCAATAACGATTCGACTGTGTCGAGCACGCCGACGATGTCCCACACCACGACGGCGGCGGCAACGACCTCCGCCTCGACCCCTGCCCCGACCAGCGCCGGTGCCACCGGTCAGCCGTCGCAGACCCCCGAGACGCCCGCGGATACGGCGACGCCGGAGCGCCCCCAGCCCGTGCCGACCAATGCCGCACCTGGTGACACGTCGAAGCTCACCGACAAGGACAAGAAGTTCCTCGACGCGCTCAAGGCCGCGGGCATCACCCCCTCCAGCCCGGATATCGCGCTGAGCATCGGCACCTACGTCTGCCAGGGCGTCGCGGCGAATGCCTCCGATCAGGATCTGATGACCTTCGCCACCGCGATGGCCGGATCGGATCCGTCCTTCGATCCGGCGAAGATGCCGGTGGAGCAGGCCGGAAAGATCTACATCGATACGGCTAAGTCGACGTACTGCCAGTGAGTGTGCGCAGTTCGGCCTCCCGCCGGTCCCGAAAACCGGCGGGGTGCCTGCTCTTCATCGGTTTGGTAGTGCTCGTCGTCGTCATCGCGCTGCTGCTGTGGTTCGTGCTCGCCGGACCGCTGCGCAAGCCGAAGCCCGGTCCGAAGCCGCCGCCGACACCGCCGACCTCCCAGCCGGCCTGGTGTCCCGACGTGCAGATGATTTCGATACCCGGTACCTGGGAATCGAACAGCAACGACGATCCGCACAATCCGACGGCCAATCCGATCTCGTTGATGCTCAACGTCTCCGGGCCGGTATCGCAGCAGTTCCCGGAGGGACGCCTCGATGTCTACACCGTTCCGTACGTCGCGCAGTTCTCCAATCCGATCGCGATTCCGCCGGACGGCCAGCAGTCGTACAACAACAGCCGTTCCGAGGGCTGGCAGCGCACGCAGGACGCGATGGCGAATCGGTATCGCGACTGTCCGCTGACCAACTATGTGGTCGCCGGGTTCTCCCAGGGCGCGGTGATCGCGGGCGATATCGCCAACCAGATCGGCGCGGGCAAGGGACCGGTACCCGCGGACAAGGTGCTCGGTGTCATGCTGATCGCCGACGGCCGCCGCACCGGTGACAACGGACCGGGCCAGGCCATCCAGATCGGCACCGCGCCCGCCGGAGTCGGCGCCGAGGTCTCGCTCAACGGATTGAAGGTGCCCGGCATCACGATGACCGGTGCACGTTCGGGTGGGTTCGGCTCGCTCGCCGATCGCACCTACACCATCTGCGCGCCCGGCGACATGATCTGCGATTCGCCGCGCGATGCGTTGAGTCCCCTGAACATCGTCGGCAGCGTGCTGACCCTGGTCCGCGCGGTCGGTAACCCGGTGCACAGCCTCTACAACGGCTACGTGGTGGACGGCGATGGGACCACTGCGACACAGTGGACGGTGAACTGGGCCAACGGTTTGATAGAAGGCGCACCACACCCGGCGCATTCGTGAGATCGCACAGCGGACGCGGTCACAACCTGTGTTCGAGCGGGCGGACCGCGACAACCGCACTGGAGTCGCGTCGCACGCTGTAAAGTGCGCCTGATGATCGCGACGCCGGCCCTCGAGCCCCCAGAAGCGTGGGCACGATGCGCCCCGGCGTCGCGCCCACATTTCCTTACAGCCAGGAGCATGAGTTCATGACAGAAGCCGCACCGGCCACCACGGCGAGCCGTGAAGCGGATGCTGAGTTGACCGCGCTGGGTACTCCGCTGCGGCCCTTCCGCTTCGCGGCCGCGGGCGAGGGAAATAAGCAAGAGGGCGGGGCCAGGAAGTTCGTCCAGACCGCGCAGACGGCCGAGGAGTACGGCTTCGACACCTTCGTCGTGCCGGACCACCTGGGTGACCAGATCGGCCCGATCGCCGCACTCGGCGCGCTGACCCAGGCCACCGAGCGGATCCGGCTGGGAACCTCGGTGCTGGCCAACGGTTTCCGGCATCCGGTGGTACTGGCCAAGGACCTCGCCACCATCGATGTGCTGTCCAAGGGCCGCCTCGAGGTCGGCATCGGCGCGGGCTGGAAGCAGGACGAATTCGTCGCCGCGGGTCTGCCGTACGAATCGCCGGGCGTGCGCCTCGCCAAGCTGGACGAGACCCTGACCATCCTCGATGTGCTGCTGCGTGGCCAGGAATGCACCTTCGAGGGCAAGTACTACCAGGTGAACGGCATCAAGGGCACGCCACGGCCACGGCAGGGTCCGCGCCCGCCCATCTGCACCGGCGGTGGCGGTCCGAAGATGCTGAGCCTGGCCGCCAAGCACGCCGACATCGTTTCGGTCGTTCCGGTCACCACCAAGAACGGCAAGGGCCTGTTGTCCGGCATCACCTTGGAGAAGACCATCGAGAAGGTGAACCTGATCAAGGAAGTCGCGGGTCCGCGTTTCGCCGATATCGAGCTGAACTGGGCCATTACCGCGATCGTCATCACCGACGATCGGGAGAAGACCGCCGAGATGGCGCTGTCCGCGATCGAGCGCGGACTGCACCCCGACCTCGAGGTCGACGTAAAACTGTCGGTCGAGGAAATCCTCGCCTCGCCGTATGTGGCGATCGGCACATTCGAGGAGATCGCCGAACAGATCCGTCAGGTGCGGCAACTCACATCGATGTCCTATGTCGGCGTGTTCCCAACCCAGATGGACGCGTTCGCGCCGATTATTCCGCTGCTGCGGGGGGAGTGACCCGGTCTTCTCTGTAACATGACTCTGGTTTGAGAACATCTAGCCGATAGCGGTCTACCGCGCAGACCGCAATAAAATCTGCAGGCTGGCTCTCGCATGTAGAGCACCCGCGGGCGATAGCGAGTCGGGGCCTCACAGGTAACAGCGGCGTTGTCGCCGTCTTGCTGCGTGTGCCTCGGAGGAGATGAAGGAATGGAAGAGACTTTCGACGATTACCTGGATGAGACCGGGAACATCCGTATTCCCGATGATCACACCCTGGTGGACCACGTCGAGAAGCACACCCGCAACGACGCGAACACCCTCGCGTACCGCTACATCGATTATTCGCGCGAGCGTGACGGTGAGGCGCAGGAGCTGACGTGGCGTGAGTTCGGTATTCGGCTGCGCGCGGTGGCCGCTCGACTGCAGCAGGTGACCAACCCGGGTGACCGGGTCGCGATCCTGGCCCCGCAGGGCCTGGATTACGTGATCTCCTTCTTCGCCGCGATCTACGCGGGCACCATCTCGGTGCCGCTGTTCGACCCGGACGAGCCGGGCCACACCGACCGCCTGCACGCGGTGCTCGGCGACTGTGAACCCTCGGCCATTCTGACCGCGAGCTCCTCCGCGGCCGGTGTGCGCCAGTTCTTCCGCTCGCTGCCCGCCGCCCAGCGTCCGCGCATCATCGCGGTCGACGCGATTCCGGACGCCGTCGGCGAGAGCTGGGTGCGTCCCGATGTCGCCGTCGACGACATCGCCTACCTGCAGTACACCTCGGGCTCCACGCGCGTCCCGGCCGGTGTCGAGATCACCCATCGGGCGGTCGGCACCAACCTGCTGCAGATGGTCGACGCGATCAACCTGGACTGGAACTCGCGCGGTGTCACCTGGCTGCCGCTGTTCCACGATATGGGCCTGCTGACGGTGATCCTGCCCGCGGTGGGCGGCAAGTACATCACCATCATGTCGCCGAGTGCGTTCGTGCGCCGCCCGTACCGCTGGATCAAGGAATTGGCCGCCCACAACGACGGCGCCGGAACCTTCGCCGCCGCACCGAACTTCGCCTTCGAGCACGCCGCCGCGCGTGGCCTGCCGAAGAACGGCGAATCGCTGGACCTGTCGAATGTGATCGGCCTGATCAACGGCAGTGAACCGGTGACCACCTCGTCGATGAAGAAGTTCAACGACGCGTTCGCCCCGTACGGCCTGCCCAAGACCGCGATCAAGCCCTGCTACGGCATGGCCGAGGCGACCCTGTTCGTCTCCGCGACCAAGGCCGAGGACGAGGCGAAGGTCGTCTACGTCGACCGCAACGAGCTCAACGCCGGTCGCATGGTCAAGATCGAGCAGGGCGCCGAGAACGCCATCGCCCAGGTCTCCTGCGGTTATGTCGCGCTGTCGCAGTGGGCGGCCATCGTCGATCCGGAGACCGTCGATTCCGACGGCGGCGGGCACGAGCTGGCCGACGGTCAGGTCGGTGAGATCTGGCTGCACGGCAACAATATGGGCATCGGCTACTGGGGTCGTCCGGACGAGACCGCGGCGACTTTCCACAACAAGGTCGCGCATCGGCTCACCGAAGGCAGCCACACCGACGGCACCACGGCCGACGCCAACTGGATGCGCACCGGCGACTACGGCGTGTACTTCGAGGGCGAGCTGTACATCACGGGGCGGGTGAAGGACCTCGTGATCGTCGACGGCCGTAACCACTACCCGCAGGACCTCGAGTTCTCCGCGCAGGAGGCATCGAAGGCGCTGCGGCCCGGTTTCGTCGCCGCGTTCTCGGTGCCCGCGAACCAGCTGCCCGCCGAGGTGTTCGAACAGGGCAGCCATTCCGGCCTGAGCTTCGATGCCGACGATGCCTCCGAGCAGCTCGTCATCGTGGGCGAGCGCGGACCCGGCGCGGGCAAGGCCGACCCGCTGCCCATCGCCGACGCGGTCCGCGCGGCGGTATCCCAGCGTCACGGTGTGACCGTGCGCGACGTGCTCTTGGTTCCCGCGGGGTCGATTCCACGGACCTCCAGCGGCAAGATCGCTCGACGCGCCTGCAAGACTGCTTATCTGGAGGGAACGCTGCGGGGTGGTTACACCCAGCAGGCCTTCCCCGATGCACCGGAAGAGTAATTGCCCGAGGGTGGCTCGACCCGAATATCGACGCTGGCGTGGCTTCCCACGTCAGGCGTCGATTCGCGGCGCGCCCGGTACGCAGACAGGTAGCTTGAGGAACTGATGGCTGACAACGAGGGCACGCCCGACCAGACGACCGAGATCGTGCTCGCCGATGCGGACGCGATCGATCCCACTGGCGCCGGGGACGTTTCGCAATCCGCCCCGCGGACCGATATTTCCGTCGCGGAGCTGCGGGAGTGGCTGCGACGCTGGGTCGCCGACGCGACCGGTCAATCGATCGAGCAGATCACGGTGGATCGGCCGATGGAGGAGTTCGGACTGGCCTCACGCGATGCCATCGCACTCGGCGGTGATATCGAAGAGCTGACCGGTGTGGTGCTGACGGCGACGATCGTCTATCAGCATCCGACCATCGCGTCGCTGGCCGAGGTCGTGGTCAACGGTGAGCCGGAGTTGCCGCAGGAATCCGCCGACGATTCGTTCTACACCGCCGGTTATCAGCCGGGCGAGGCGCACGATATCGCGATCGTCGGCCTGTCCACCCGGCTGCCTGGCGCGGGCGATACCCCCGAGTCGACCTGGGAATTCCTGATCAACCGCGGTGACGCGATCCGGGAGCGTCCCGAGGGCCGGTGGGACGAGTTCACCAGCGAACCCGCGGTCGCAGAGGCGGTCGCCGAGGGTAATACGCTGGGTGGCTACCTCGATCAGGAGGTCGTCAAGGGCTTCGACGCGGAGTTCTTCGCGATGTCGCCGGTCGAGGTCGAGCGGGTCGACCCGCAGCAGCGCCTGGCGATGGAGCTGACCTGGGAAGCGTTGGAGCACGCCCGAATTCCGGCCAGTGAGCTCAAGGGTGAACCGGTCGGTGTCTTCATCGGCTCGTCCAGCAATGAATTCCAGCTGATCGCCGCGCTCGGCCTCGGTGATCCGGATCCGGACGTGCCTGCCTCGGCTCAGGCTTACGCCATCATGGGCAGCGTCTCCAGCATCATCCCCAATCGGGTGTCCTACTTCTTCGACTTCCGCGGCCCCTCGGTCGCGATCGATACCGCCTGCTCGTCCACCATGGTCGCGGTGCACCAGGCGGTGCGCTCGCTGCGCGACGGCGATTCGAATCTGGCGCTGGCCGGTGGCGTGAACATGCTGCTCTCGCCGATGGCGACGCTCGGCTTCGACCGCAATGGCGCCGTCGCCAAGAACGGTCGGATCAAGGCGTTCTCCTCCGATGCCGACGGTATGGTCCGCTCCGAGGGCGGCGGTCTGGTCGTGCTCAAGCGGCTCGCCGACGCCGAGCGTGACGGCGACAAGATCTACGCGGTGATCAAGGGTTCCGCGGTCAACAACGACGGCCGATCCAACGGTCTGCTCGCGCCGAACCCGGATGCGCAGGCCGAGGTGCTGCGCCGGGCCTACCGCGATGCGGGTATAGCCCCCTCGACGGTGGACTACATCGAGGCGCACGGCACCGGCACCCTGCTGGGTGATCCGATCGAGGCCGATGCACTCGGCCGGGTGGTCGGCCGCGGACGTGCGGACGATAAGCCCGCGCTGCTCGGTTCGGCCAAGTCCAACTTCGGCCACCTGGAGTCCGGCGCGGGTGCCGCCAGCCTGACCAAGGTGATCATGGCGTTCCAGCACAATGTGCTGCCGCCGAGCATCAATTTCGCGGGCCCGAATCCGTATATCCCGTTCGACCAGGCGCATCTGCGGGTTGTCGCCGAGCCGACGGAGTTCCCGCGCTACAGCGGCACCGCGACGGTCGGCGTTTCCGGCTTCGGTTTCGGTGGTACCAACGCGCACCTCGTCCTGCAGGAATATGTGCCCGCCGCGACGCCGGTAGTTGCCGAGCCGGTGGCCGCGGATGTCGACGAAGAGTCGACCGACGTGATCGAGGAAGCCACCGAGATCGTCGAGGCCGCGGAAGCCGTTGTGCCCGAGGCGGAATGGTCCACCGAGCGGGATGAGCCGCTGCCGGTGATCATCGCCGTTTCGGCCTACCTGCCGTCGCGGCGTCGACGGGCCGCCACTGATCTGGCCGACTGGCTGGAATCCGATGCGGGCCGCGATGTTCCGCTTGCGGACGTGGCCCGCTCCACGGCCAAGCGCAGTCACGCGCGTTCGCGCGGCGTGGTGCTGGCCAAGACGCACGAAGAGGCCGTCGCCGGTCTGCGCGCCATCGCGGCGGGTAAGCCGGGGCCCGGTGTGTTCACCGCGGACGCCCCCGCCGCCAACGGCCCGGTCTGGGTGCTCGCCGGATTCGGCGCGCAGCACCGCAAGATGGGTAAGCAGCTCTACCTGGAGAATTCGATCTTCCGCAAGGCCGTCGACGAGGTCGACGAGCTGGTGCAGGACGAGGCCGGGTATTCGGTGCGCGAGATGATCCTGGACGACGCTCAGGATTACAACGTCGGTACCTCGCAGGTCGGCATCTTCACCATTCAGGTCGGTCTGGCCGCACTGCTGCGCGCGCACGGCGCGCAACCCGATGCGGTGGTCGGTCATTCGATGGGTGAGGTGGCCGGGGCCTACATTTCCGGTGGTCTCGTGCTCGAGGATGCGGTGCGCGTGATCTGCGCCCGCTCGCGCCTGATGGGCGAGGGCGAGGCGATGATCACCGATGACGATGTGCGCAATATGGCGCTGGTCGAGCTGAGTGCCGCCGATGTCGAGTCGATGCTGGTCGACTACCCGGATGTCGAATGCGCGGTGTACGCGGCGCCGACCAATACCGTGATCGGTGGTCCGCAGGACCAGGTCGCGGCAATCGTGGCCAAGGTCGAGCAGGCGGGCAAATTCGCCCGCGTGCTGGCGACCCGCGGCGCCGGGCACACTTCGCAGATGGATCCGCTGCTCGGCGAGCTGGCGGCGGAACTGGCCGGTATCGAGCCGACCAAGTTGACGGCGGGCCTGTATTCGACCGTCAACAAGGAAGAGTTTTACCGGCCCGGCAGTGATCCGGTGCACGACGAGGCCTACTGGGTCAAGAACATGCGCCACTCGGTGTACTTCACCAATGCGGTGAAGCTCGCGGTGGATACCGGCCACACCACCTTCCTGGAGTTGGCGCCGAATTCCGTTGCGCTGATGCAGGTTCTGGGCACGACCTTCGCCGCCGGTGTGCACGATGCGCAGCTGATCCCGACGCTCAAGCGCAAGGAAGACGAGTCGGCGGGCGTAATCTCCGCGCTGGCCCAGCTTTATGTGCACGGACATCGCGTCGATCTGCCGTCGCTGCTGCCCGCGGGCGGCTACGCCGACATTCCGCGCACCGCATTCCTGCGCAAGCAGTACTGGCCGAAGGCGAAGATGGCGAGCGGCAGCGGCAATGCCCGCGTGCCGGGTGCGCGTGTCGCGCTGCCGGACGGCAGGCACGTGTGGGAGGTGCAGGCCTCGGCCGTCACCGATCTCGCCGTGCTGGTGAAAACCGCTGCGGCACAGGTACTCAGCGAGGTCTCGTTGGGCGCGTCGGTCCCGCACGCGGTGCTGCCGACCACCGGAACGCTGACCACCACGTTGATCCCGCACCTGGGTGGTGCGTCGGCGCAGGTGCATGCGCGCGCGGGGGCGAGCTTCCAGCTGCTGTTCGAGGCGGTCGTCGTCTCGGGTGCGCCGCTGCCCGAACCCGTTGTCGCCGCTGCGGTTCCGGGAACCGAGGTCGCGACCACCGGCGATGCCGATCTGGAGGTCGTCGAAACCTTCGGTGAGCGTTGGGATCCGGCGGGCACCCAGACCCTGGAGGAGCGGCTGGCACTGATCGTCGCCGAGTCCATGGGTTATGCGGTCGAGGATCTGCCGATGGAGATCCCGCTGATGGAGCTCGGCCTCGATTCGCTCATGGCCATGCGCATCAAGAACCGGGTGGAATACGAATTCGATATTCCGCAGCTGCAGATCCAGGCCGTGCGCGATGCCAACCTGAACGAGGTCGGCAAGGTGCTGCACTATGCCATCGAGCACCGCGACGAGGTGCAGGCGATCGCCGATAAGCAGGCGGCCGGTGCGGAGCTCGCGGTCGACGGCGGATTCATCGCCGCGGCGCGCGCTGCGGTCGCGGCGGGTGAGGACCCGGCGGCCGTTGTGGCGAATGCCGCTGCCGGTGCAGAGGTTTCGCTGGATGCCGAGAACACCTCGGTGGAGGCGGAGGCTGAGAAGATCGTCGCAGCGGCGGAGACGGCCGCCGGTATCACCGGTGCTGTCGCTGGTACCGCCGCGCCTGCCCCGGCCAGTTCCGAGCAGGCCGCTGCGGCCGAGGCCGACGAAGCCGCGGTCGAACGCGCTCTGGATACCGAGGACAGCACCGCGGTGGGCGGGGCCGAGGCCGTGGCTGCCGCTGCGATCTTCGGTGGTCAGCCCGCCGGTGCCGATGAGGACGATGTGCCGCCGCGTGATGCCGCCGAGCGGTTGACCTTCGCCACCTGGGCGATCGTCACCGGTAAGTCGGCGGGTGGCATTTTCAACACCCTGCCGATCCTGGAGGAAGAGGTCGCCGAGAAGTTGGCGGCCCGACTCACCGAGCGGATCAAGGCGGAGGTCACCGTCGACGACGTGCTCGACTGCGAGACCATCGAGCAGCTCTCCGATATCGTGCGCAATCTGCAGGACAGCGGTGCCGATGTGGACGGGTTCGTTCGCACGCTGCGCCCGCGCGCCGAGGGCTCGAATGCGGTGCCGGTCTTCGTCTTTCACCCTGCGGGTGGCAACACGTTGGTGTACGAACCGCTGCTGAAGCGACTGCCCGCCGACACCCCGATGTATGGCATCGAGCGTGCCGACGGCGAGATCGAGGAACGTGCCAAGCAGTACGTGCCGCAGTTGCGCCGGATCCAGGGTGACGGCCCGTACGTGCTGTACGGCTGGTCGCTCGGCGCGGTGCTCGCCTTGGCGGTCGCGCATCTCCTTCGTGCCGAGGGTGCCGACGTTCGCATGGTCGGCCTGATCGACCTGGCCATCCCGACCGAGTCGGAGGACAACAGCCCGGCGGAACGGATTCGCCGTATCCAGCGCTACCAGGCGTTCGCCAAGAAGACCTATGGGGTCGAAGGCGAACTGCCGCAGGAGCAGTTGGAAGAACTGGCGCTGGCCGATGACGAAGATCAGTTCAAGATGATCAGCGATCTCGTCAAGATCAGTGGAACCAAGATTCCGGGCGGTGTGCTCGAACATCAGCGCACCTCGTGGATCGAGAATCGCGCGTTGCAGAAGCTGCGGCCCACCCGCTACGAGGGCGACGTCGTGCTCTATCTCGCCGATCGCTACCACGACGGTGCGATCGAGCTGGAGCCGCGTTTCGCGGATCGGCGACCCAATGGCGGTTGGGATGAATACATTCCGAACCTCGAGGTTATACATATTCCGGGTGACCACCTCCAGATCGTTGACGAGCCGCGGATCGGAAAGATCGGAGCCGACCTCACCGCGAAGCTTGCCGTTTTTGCCCCGTAGGGGTGCACCTGATGAGAGGGGCCAAGTGAGCACTACTGCCGAGAAACTTGCCGACCTGCGAAAGAGACTGGAATTAGCGCAGGAACCGGCGGGCGAAGCGGGGGTGGCGAAGCGGGCTGCAAAGGGAATTCCGAGCGCTCGCGACCGGATCAATATGCTGCTCGATCCGGGTACCTTCGTGGAAATCGGTGCGCTGGTGCGCAAGCCGGGTGATCCATCGGCACTGTACGGCGACGGTGTGGTCACCGGGCACGGCCTGGTCGAGGGCAGGCCGGTGGCGGTTTTCTCGCACGACCAGACCGTCTACGGCGGTTCGGTCGGGGAGATGTTCGGCCGCAAGGTCGCCGCTGTCCTGGAGTTCGCGACCAAGGTCGGCTGCCCGGTGGTCGGCATCAACGACTCCGGCGGCGCCCGGGTGCAGGAGGCGGTGACCTCACTGGCCTGGTACGCCGAGCTGGGTAACCGCGCCGAGCCGCTATCGGGCATGGTGCCGCAGGTTTCGATGATTCTCGGCAAGTGCGCGGGCGGGGCGGTGTACGCCCCGATCAATACCGACGTGGTGGTGGCCACCCACGAGGCCTACATGTTCGTCACCGGGCCCGGCGTGATCCGGGAGGTCACCGGCGAGGACGTCAGCCTCGAGGAACTCGGCGGCGCCGATAGCCAAGCGCAGTACGGCAATATCCATCACGTCGCCGATGACGAGCAGTCCGCGTTCGAATGGGTGCGCGCGTATCTGGGCTTCCTGCCGACGAGCTGCCAGGAACAGCCGCCGATCGTGAATCCGGGGCTGGAGCCGGAGATCACCGAATCGGATCTGGAGCTGAATTCGATTGTCCCGGACTCGGATAACGCCGGGTACGACATGCACGACATCCTGTTGCGCATATTCGATGACGGTGATTTCCACGAGATCGGCGCCTCGGCGGGGCGCAATATCATCACCGGATTCGCGCGGGTGGACGGCCGCAGCGTCGGTGTGGTCGCGAATCAGCCGATGGTGTCCGCCGGTGCGCTCGATGCCAGGGCCTCGGATAAGGCCGCGCACTTCGTCCGGATGTGCGACGCGTTCGAGATTCCGCTCGTATTCGTTGTGGACACACCGGGATTCCTACCCGGTGTGGAACAGGAGAAGATCGGCGTCATCAAGCGCGGCGGCCGCTTCCTGTTCTCCTACGTCGAGGCCACCGTGCCGAAGGTGACCGTGGTTATCCGCAAGTCCTATGGCGGCGGATATGCGGTGATGGGTTCGAAACAGCTCGGCGCGGATGTGAATCTGGCCTGGCCGACCGCGCGGATCGCGGTCATGGGCGCGGAGAGCGCGGTCAGCCTGATCGGCCGCAGGCAGATCGACGCGGCGCCGGAGGATCAGCGCGCCGCGGTGCGTCAGCAGATGATCGATTTCTATAACGCGACCGTGGCGACCCCGTGGGTCGCCGCCGAGCGCGGCTATATCGACGCCGTCATCGAACCGTCGACCACCCGCCTGGAACTGCGTCGCGCCCTCCACCTCCTGCGCGATAAGGCCCTCGTCCGCAACCCACGCAAACACCACCTCCTGCCGCTCTGACGGGATCGGGCCGCATCCCCGGCGGGGATACGGCCCGATGCTCTTCGAGGCAGCGGACGTCAGGCGATGGTCGCCGACTCGATGATGACGTCGTCCTGCGGCACATCCTGGTGCATGCCCGACGAACCGGTGGATACCGCGGCGATCTTGTCGACCACCTCGGAGCCCTCGGCGACCTTGCCGAAGACCGCGTAGCCCCAGCCCTGCGGGTTCGGCGCGGTGTGGTTCAGGAAGCCGTTGTCGGAGATGTTGATGAAGAACTGCGCGGTGGCCGAATGCGGGTCGTTGGTGCGGGCCATCGCAACGGTGTACTTGTCGTTCTTCAGGCCGTTGTTCGCTTCGTTCTGAATCGGGGCCTGCGTGCCCTTCTGCTGCATCTCGGGCGTGAAGCCACCGCCCTGGATCATGAAACCCGGAATGACGCGGTGGAAGATGGTGCCGTTGTAGTGGCCGGCGTTCACGTAATTCACGAAGTTCGCGACGGTGTTCGGGGCCTTCGCGTCGTCGAGCTCCAGCACGATCGGTCCGTAGTTGGTTTCGAGATTCACCTTTGTCATAAAGCCCACCTTTCCATCCCTATGGCAACCGGTCAGCAGTTCGGGTCGACTTTGCTGACCGTGAAGGTCGCCAGCGCTGTAGCCGCACCCGTATGCGCACTTGTGCAGCCTCCAGTTCGCTGTGGCCGCACATATCGGCATTGCCGACCACGCGGCTCAGCTCAGGTTTTCGAGCGAAGCGAGATCGAGCATGCGTCGTTCGCGGCCCGGCTTGCGTCCGAGTGGCCGAAGCGCATGCGACGCAGTCGCGAGTCTCGGCCGCTCGGACGCAACCCACGAGGGGGCCGCGAACACGCCGTGCCGCAGGCGCGGCAAATCCAACACAGCTAGCATTGCCAACCGTGCCCGACGCCGCTACCGCTGTCTTGACAAAACCGCCCGCCGCGCCCGAAGTCGCACCGAGCGATTTCCGAACCGCGCGCCTCATCGCGCTGGTCGCCGGTGTGCTCGGCGCGCTGTTCGCGCTGGCAGCTCCGTTCTTACCGGTCAGCCAGACCACCGCGACGCTGAACTGGCCGCAGGACGGTGCGCTCAACAGCGTGCAGGCGCCGCTCATGTCGCAGGTGCCGATCGAACTCGACGCGCGCATTCCGTGTCCGGCAATCGATCAGCTGCCGAGTTACGGCGGGATGCTGCTGGCTACCGCGCCGCCACAGGGCGATCGGGCTTCGCTCGAGGCGATGTTCGTGCGGGTCTCGGACACCACGGTGGACGTGGTAGACCGCAATGCCGTGGTCGCCTCGGCCGAGCGTGCGCAGCTGGGCGCGTGCACGTCGATCACTATCAGCTCCGACATCAATCGGACCAGGGCGTCGTTCGACGGTGTGACCACGACGATCGAGCGGCCGGTCGAGGGCGCGGCGCCCGGGACGACGCAGAAGGTCGAGGTTCCGGTCGAGGGGCAGCTGAACGGTGATCTGCGGCCGCAGGTGGTCGGCGTGTTCACCGATCTGAAGGGCGCGGTGCCCACCGGCCTTTCGTTCCATATGACGGTGGACACCCGGTTCTCGTCCAGCCCGACCCCGGTCAAGTTGATCGCGATGATCGCGGCGGTGCTGTGCACGCTGATCGCGCTCGGCGCACTGGCTCGGCTCGACGGCAGTGACGGGCGCGGGCACCGCCGGATCCTGCCCGCCAACTGGCTGAAGCCGAACTTGGCGGACGGCGCGGTCGTCGGCACGCTGCTGCTGTGGCATTTCGTCGGCGCCAACACCTCCGACGACGGCTACATCCTGAGCATGGTGCGGGTGGCGCCGCACGCGGGCTATATGGCCAACTACTTCCGCTGGTACGGCGTGCCGGAGGCGCCGTTCGGCTGGTACTACTACGTCATCCAGGCCTTCTCGGAGATCTCCACCGCGAGCCCGTGGGTCCGGCTGCCCGCGCTGTTCTGCGCGATTCTCTGTTGGATGGTGATCAGCCGCGAGGTGGTGCCCCGGCTCGGGCGCGGGGTGCGCAACAGCAAGGTGGCGCTGTGGACCGGTGGGCTGGTCTTCCTGGCGTTCTGGCTGCCGTTCGACAACGGTCTGCGCTCGGAGCCGATCGTCGCGCTCGGCGCGCTGCTGACCTGGGTTTCGATCGAGCGGGCCATTGCGACGGGTCGACTGCTTCCGGCCGCGGTGGCGATTCTGGTTGCCGCGTTCACCCTGGCCGCGGCGCCGACCGGTCTGATGTGTGTGGCGGCGCTGCTCGCCGGTATCCGGCCGCTGGTGCGGATCGTGGTGCGGCGGCATCGGCAATTCGCGGCGCAGGGTGTGGGCAAGTGGGGTTCGACGCTGCCGCTGCTGGCTCCGATCGCGGCGGCGGGTCTGCTGGTGCTGATCGTCGTCTACACCGACCAGACCTTCGCCGGTATCCAGGAGGCCAACCGGGTGCGGCAGGTAACCGGCCCGAACCTGGCCTGGTACGAGGACTACCTGCGCTACTACTACCTGTTCGTGGAGACCGTCGACGGATCGCTGTCGCGCCGCTTCGCCTTCCTGATCATGCTGCTGTGCCTGTTCACCACCATGCTGGTGCTGTTGCGGCGCAGGCAGGTTCCCGGCATCGCGAGCGGTCCGACCTGGCGGCTGATGGGCGTGGTCTTCGGAACCATCTTCTTCATGATGTTCAACCCGACGAAGTGGACCCACCACTTCGGCGCGTACGCGGGCATCGCCGGATCACTGGCCGCGGTCACCGCGGTGGCGGTTTCGGCAAGTGCGTTGCGGGCCAGGAAGAATCGAGCGATCTTCCTCGCCGGATTGCTGTTCGTGCTTGCGGTCGCGTTCTCGGGTATCAACGGCTACTGGTACGTGTCCAGCTTCGGTGTGCCGTGGTTCGACAAGCGGATCTCGCTGCACGGTTACCAGTCGAACACGCTGATGCTGGTGCTGTTCGGGCTGGCGCTGGCGCTGGTCGGCTGGTCGGCGCTGCGCGAGGACTACACCAAGCCGCAGCCGTCGGCGAAGTCGGTGCGCGGCAAGCGGATTCGCAAGTTCGCTGCCATCCCGCTGACCGTCGTCGCCGCGCTGATGGTGCTACTAGAGGTGTTCTCGCTGGTCAAGGGCGCGGTCGCGCAGTACCCGGCCTATTCGCTCGCACGCTCGAATTTCGATGCGGTGCAGGGCAATTCGTGCGGCCTCGCCAATGACGTGCTGGTGGAACCGGATGTGAACAAGGGCAACGGCATGCTCACGCCGATCGTCGATCCGGCAAATCCGCCGAAGAACGGTGATCCGCTGGCAGGCGCCGATCCGGTCGGCTTCGATCCGAACGGTGTGCCCGAGAAGCTCAGCGCCGACACTATCGAGGTGAAGCCGGGCACCGGTAATACCTCCACCCAGTCGGTCGGCCCGGTCGGTGCGGACGGGCAGAACGCGGGCACCGACGGTGGTTTCGGCGCGACCGGTGTCAACGGCAGCCGGGCCACCCTGCCCTTCGGCCTCGACCCGGCCACCACGCCGGTAATGGGCAGCTACCAGCCGGGCGTGCAGCAGCCCGCGCATCTGGTCTCCAGCTGGTACCAGCTCGCGCCGCGCTCGGATGATCGTCCGCTGGTGGTCATTTCGGCCGCGGGTCGCATCCTGTCCATCGACGACACCGGCGACACCCGGTACGGCCAGTCGCTGACCGTCGACTACGGCAAGCACCTGCCCGACGGCAGCGTGCAGATGCTCGGCACCTACCTGCCGCGCGATATCGGTCCGTTCCCGTCGTGGCGCAATCTGCGCATTCCGCTCGACGAGATCGCGCCCGATGCCGATGCGGTGCGCATTGTCGCCAACGACCCGATCCTGATCGGCGACCAGTGGCTGGCGTTCACTCCGCCACGGATGCCGAAGTTGGCCACGCTCAACAGCTTCATCGGCTCCGAACAGCCGGTGCTGCTGGACTGGGCGGTCGGGCTGCAGTTCCCGTGCCAGCGGCCGCTGGACCACAAGAACGGCGTGGCCGAGGTGCCCGGGTACCGGATCCTGCCGGACCGGCCACTGGCCATCAGCTCGACGAATACCTGGCAGGCCGAGGAATTCGGCGGGCTCCTCGGCTTCAGCCAGATGCTGGCGAAGTCGAGCACCGTTCCGACGTATCTGAAGAACGACTGGGCGCGGGACTGGGGTTCGCTGGAGCGGTACGACCAGTACTACCCGAATGCGGTTCCAGCCAAGTTGGATACGGGTACGGCCAGCCGTTCGGGGCTTTGGTCGCCCGGACAACTGCGCGTGTTCTAGGTCGTGAATGAAGGCAGGCCCGTCGAATTCGGCGGGCCTGTTCTCGTTTCGGGGACCGAGATGTACTCAGCGCCCACTCGTCCCCGGTTCCGAGGGGTCCACAGCCTCGGGCGCTCAGGCCGACAGCGTCCGCAACGACGAAAGGCCGCGGCGTCGGCTGTACTGTCCGACGCAACGGCCTGGTGGATGGTGTTCGGTAATCCGGCGGGGTCAGACCTTCGTCATACGAAGGCCCAGTTCACGACGGAGTAGCTCCTGCGGGGTCTGGCGGGATAACACGCGCAGCAGCGCCGGTCGAAGCTCCCGTTGTTCATCTTCGGTGAGCAGTCCGACGAGGTCGCGCAGATCCATATCATCGAAGGCCGCGGTCATGAATAAAAGGTTAAGGCCAGCTTCACGTGTGGGAAGGCTTTCGCGGCCAACATTTACGACATGGTCACGCTGGTTCACCGTCGTAACGTGCGCGGGCCGCGAGCACTTCATCCATGCGCTCCTCGGCCCACGTTTTTATGGCGCACATCACAGGCCGCAGGCTGTGGCCGAGTGCGGTGAGTTCGTAGTCGACGCGGACCGGCATCTCGGCGGTGATCCGCCGCTCCAGTAGGCCGTCGCGCTCCAAGGTCCGCAGGGTTTGGGTGAGCATTTTGGGGCTGACGCCGGAGATGACGCGGTTGATCTCGGTGTAGCGCAGCGGGCCGTCGGCGAGGGCGTTGAGTATCAGGCTGACCCACTTGTCGCTGATGCGGTCCAGCAGTTGACGCGTGGGACATTCGGCCACATAGGCGTCGTATTTCTGTTTTGCCAGGTTACGGCGTTGTGCCGCGGTTGTTGTCGTCATCTGCTTCCCCTGCTGCCTGTTACGCACTCATGGGTAACTACTACCTTATGGATAGTAACTCGCTCTAGGTTTGTCGACGTAACCCGACAAGCGATAGGGAACCCCATGCGTGCAGTAGTAGTCCGTCGACCCGGTCCGGAGGCCGTCGCGGAGATCATCGAGGTGCCGACGCCCGAGCCGGGGCCCGGTGCAGTTCGGGTGAAGGTGGCAGCGGCAACGGTCAATCCGGTGGATCTCATGGTCCGCAACGGCGTCGGCGGTACCCCTTTTGCCGCGCCGCGCGATCAGTGGGGGATCGGGTGGGATGTCGCCGGTATCGTCGATACTGTCGGTGCCGGTGTCGATTTCACGGTGGGTCAGCAAGTGATCGGCATCAGCGACCGTCTCGACGTCTCGTTGGCAGCGCAAGCCGATTATGTCGTCCTCGAAGCCCAAAACGTGGCCCCCGCACCGACTTCCGTACCGGCAACCGCCGCGGCCACTATCCCGCTCAACGGTCTCACCGCCGTCCAGGCCCTAGCCGCCCTCGACCTGACAGCCGCCGATTCGCTCCTCATCACCGGAGCCGCAGGTGCGGTAGGCGGCTTCGCCGTCGAACTGGCTGCCGCCCGAGGCGTTCGAGTAATCGCCTCGGCTTCGCCTGGCGACGAACCCACCGTCCGCGCCCTCGGCGCCACCGACTTCATCCCCCGCGGAGCGAACCTTCCGGATGCAGCCCGAGCCCTCGTACCCGGCGGCGTGGACGCTGCCCTCGACGCCGCGGCCCTCGGTCCCGAAACCCTCGCCGCCGTCCGCGCCCGCGGCCGCTTCATCTCCATCAGCGTCCACGCCACCCCGATCCCCTTGCGCGGCACTGAAGTAACCACCGTCCTGGTCCATGCCGACCGCTCCCAACTCGACGAACTCGTCGCATTGGTCGACAAAGGCCACCTCACCCTCCGGGTAGCCGAAACCTACTCCTTGGACGCGGTAGCCGCCGCACACCAGCGCCTCGCGGCCGGTGGCCTCCGCGGCCGCCTCGTCCTCGTTCCTTAATCTCCTCGAAACGCATGCACGTACGACAACGGCCGCCGCAAGCGCGGCGCGCCGAAGAGGATTCTTGGACACGCGTGGGTTTGATCTCCGGCCGAGCGCCGATCCAACTCCCGTGCCACTCAATCGGCGAGTATTTCCAGGAAAGCGCGCATATCGTCGGCCTCCGGGACGCCGAGCTCCACATACAGGCTCATCGCGATACCGGCGTATTCACGTGCTCGACCGACATCGCCGAGATCTCGGTATGCGCGAGCCAGCCCGTCGTTGCGCGCGCTCGCTCGGGTAGGTTCAATGCCTCGTCGGCCAACGCCAGTGCGGTGCTGTGTTTTTCGGCGGCCGAGCCAGGATCGCCCGCAGTGCAGGCTGTCTCGCCGAGGCCGTTCAGCGCGGACGCTTCGTCGCCACGACTGCCCAGCATCCGATACAGGTCACGGGCCGACCTCGGCCGGTGCGGGCACCATCCTGCTCGAATTCGTCGACGCGGTAGCTGGGTTGGACACGATCGTCCTCGCGGTTGGCGCGGGCGGCATGTTCTCCGGAATCGCCGCGGTCGCGGACCATTTCGGCATTCGAGTGGTCGGCACGGAACCCGATGGCAGCCGGGCGCTCAATGCCGCATTGGCTGCCGGAACGGTACTCGACGTGGACGTGGATTCCATCGCGGCCGACTCTCTCGGCGCGCCAAGGGTTTCCGCTGCCGCGCTGGCCTGGGCCGAGGCCACGGACGTGCGCTCGGTGGTCGTCGACGACGAAGCGATCGTACGGGCGCGACGGCAGCTGTGGGAGCGGCATCGACTCGTCGTCGAACACGGCTCGGCGACCGGCTTGGCGGCGCTGGCTACCCGGGCATCCCAGCCACGCGACAGTGAACGGATCGGTGTCGTGCTGTGTGGAGCCAATACCGACCCCAGCGACCTCGTCGACTGAGCGATCCGTCGCGGGCTGGAAGTCCTCATCCCATGAACTCGGGAAGGGTATGCGCGACGTATCGGCTGGCGTGAGCGCTGCCCGGTAGGCTCACGGCATGACTAGCGGCGCTCCCAGCGACTGGTACCGGTGGATCCCGGAGCAGATCACCGGCCGGGACTATGAGCTGCTGCCCGAAGACTTCTGCCGAACCATCGAGGTAATCGACGGTCATATCGTGAAATGCGAGAGCCCGTCCCGCTTGCACAACCGGATCGCCCGGCGGCTGGCGGCGCGGATGGAAGCCGGACGCAAGCCCGAGCCGTGTTTGATGGTCGAGACCGACGTGGACGTCCGAATCAGCGATGTGCCGCTGAGTCTGCGCCGACCGGACGTCACGGTCTACCGCTGTCTGGATGACGACGCGAAGCTCTATGCCGATGACGCTCTACTGGTGGTGGAGATCGTCTCGCCGGATAGTTCACACCACACCGATACGGTGGAGAAGAAAGCTGCTTATGCTGCTGCGGGTATTCCGATGTACCTCATCGTATTTCCTACTGAATCGGGTGACGGCATCGAGCAGATCGAGGAATACCGACTCTCTGAAGGCCGCTACCATTTGGTCGGCCTGCATACCCGCCGACTGACGCTGGATACACCGATCACCATCGATATCGCATTCGGTGAGTTGACAGCAGGCTAGTCACCGCGGTTCGAGCAGACCGTGCGCGTGAGCCGAGGGCGGTCGGCTCACGCGCTGAATGGGCTAGCGCGCCCGGATCGGGTCGGCCTTCTTCCAGCCGTTGACCGATTTCACGGTGGTGGCGATGGTTGCGGGGGTGGCGGTGGGGTCGTAGGGGGTGAATTGCTCCAAGGAGCCCCAGTCTCGGGTCCAGTTGTGGGTGAGGTAGGTCGGGATGGTTTGGGATTTCAGGAGTAGACCGGTCCAGCCGAGGGGGCCGCCGCCGATATCGTCCTGCCAGGCATTGGAGGCGTCGGAGCCGACGCGGTCGGGCAGGATGCGCCAATTGGGGACCTCGGCGACGCCGTCGTGGTGGTCGAACGGGCGCTGGCAGGGGAAGGCCAGGCCGACGTGCCAGTCCAGCAGAACCGGAGCGGTTTCGCCGACAACGGAATTCAGCGTGGCCAGATGCGGCAGCCGGGGCGGGGTGACGGCAAGCCACTGCTTCTGGGTGATGTCGTTGTCGACCGCGACCAATCGCACCGCGTTCACTCCGGCGGGCAACTTGTCCAGTGGCACACGGAGATTGCGCCAGGACGGTGCGGGCCCGATATCGAGCGGATCGACCGAGCCGAGCGTTTGTACCTCGCCGTCCGTTCCGCGCACGCCGTACTCCAAGTGCAGCTCCTGCCCGTAGGTGAGCACACCGTCGGCATCGATCGAGCGGATCCGGCCCGCCGCGGTTATGGCGAGCACCTGGTAGGCGGGGTCATCGCGCATGCTGTCGGTCAGATCGAGGCGGTACCACTGCGAGGTGAGCTTGGCCTGCTGCTGATCGGCCCCGTCCTGGTAGCTGCCCATGATCGGGGTCCGCGCCGGATCCAGGCCGAACGGCAGTGCCACCGTGCTGCCATTGATTCCGGCCTGCTGGGTGGTGCCGCCGCCGGTGCCCGCACCGGTCGTTTTGGTGGTCTTGTTCTTCGAATCCTTGTTCACCGAATTCGCACCGCCGGTGACGGTTTCCTCGGCATCGGCGGTGAGGTCGGAGGCGACCCCGTTGGACGTGAACCCCTTCGATTCGGCGGACAATCCGTCGGCGGGGGAGCCGGTGTAGGGGAGCAGCAGCGAATTCGCGGTATCGGTCTCCACCAGCACCTCGTTGGCGAGCGCGCAGGTATTGCCGCTCAGCGATTCGAGATTCGACTTGGCGATCGAGTACGCCGGGTACTGCGTGACCGCCGCCTTGGCCAGCGATGCCACCTCGAACAGCACGAGCAGCGCGGCCGCGATCGTCAACGGCGCGGAGGCGTAACGCTCGAAACGGCGTGGCGCATCGGTCTTCTCGCGGTACGGCTCGCGATAGTGCAGCCACACCGCGACGATCAGCACCACCCCGCTGAGCCCGAGGAACAGCGTGGACAGGCCCTTACCCGCGACCAGCGGCGCCTTGTCCCACCACGGCACACCGTAACTGGATACGTACCACCAGCCATTGGATCCGGTGAAGGTGATCGCCAGCAGGAACAGCACGGCCGCCGCGAACAGCGCGCGGTTGCGTGGCGAGCGAATCCCATTGGTGCCCACCGCTACCGCTGCCAGCGCAGCAAGCGACCCGGCCAGCCCGGCGTACACGCCGAAGTGGTGGGTCCATTTGGTCGGCGTGAACATCATCAGTAGCAGTGAGGCGAAGACGATGCCGAGAATCCGCACCGACGGCCCACGCGACGTTCCCGGAATCCGTCCCTTGCGCAGCACCTGCAGCACACAGACCAGCAGGCACAGCAGCATGATCAGCACACCGAAGCGCCGCGCCAGCGATCCGTCCGGCGAGAGCATCAGCAGCGAATCCCACCGCGTCCGCTCGTCGAACCAGGCCACATTCGGCCCGACGAGGGTGCGCACCCGGGTCGCCTCCATTACCGTCGCCAGCGTCTGATCGGCGAAAACGACAACCAGCACGAGCGTTCCGGCGGCCAGGCCAGGTGCCAGCAACGCGGCATATCGGAAGAAGGTGGCCAGGCGCGAGGTGCTCCGATCCGTACGCACATCGACGCGAGTTTGTCGCCCTGACTGTTCGGCACTCGGATTTCCCTGGTCCCCACCAGGATTCGCGGCATAGGCGGGCTCTCTTCCGACAGTGCCGGGTTCGTCGGCCGATCCTGCGGCAGCTGCCGCTGGTCTCTGCTTCGCACTGGGCGCGGAATCCAGCAATGTGCCAGCCGCATCGCGCGCCCGCCGAATAATGATCTGCAGGACCGGCCGCGAACCCGCGATCAGTGCCGCCACACAGATCAGTCCTGTCGGACCCGCCGCCAGCGAGAACGCGGCGATCAGCACACCGACCGCGGCGGGCAGCAGCCGTCCGGTCGCGATGGCCCGCTCGATCGAGCACCAGGTCAGCAGTGCACCCGCGGCGATCAGCGGTTCGGGCCGCAGACCGTTGTCGTAGGGCAGCCAGAACGCGAGGAAGACCAGACCGGCGGTCCACAGCGCCACCTTGTGCCTGCGCACTCGAGCGCCCAAGCGCGGCAGCACCTCTCGGCTGATCACCATCCAGCACACGATTCCGGCGGCCAGCGTCGGCAGCCGCATCCACGGGCTGGCATCGGAGACCTTGGTCATCCAGGCCTGCACCTCGTAGGACCAGCCGAACGGCGCTTCGGGCACCGCGAACCAGCGGTAGTAGTTGGCCATGTATCCCGAATGCTCCGAGACGCGGGCCATATTCAAGATGTAGCCGTCGTCGGAGGTATTCGCGCCGATGAAATGCCACAGCACCAGGAGCCCGAGCACCGCCACATCGGCCAGGGTGAACCGCCACCAGTGCGCGGGCAGGAACCGGCGCGCCCGTCGGCCATCGGCATTGTCGAGCAGGTGCAATGCGATCAGCGCGATGATCGTGCAGATCGCCGCGGCGATCATGGCGCCGAGCTTCAGCGCGGACGGCGTCGAGGAGAAGCGGGAATCGATATCGGCGTGCAGCTTCGCGCCATCGAGCTTCGCGGCATCCAGATCGGTGAAGACACCGACCACCTGCGGGCGGATATCGCGGGTGATGGTGTTGCGGAACGGCGTACCGTCCTGGCGCTTCGCACCGACGAATTCGACCGAGGTCGCGGCCGCCGTGGTGGTGATGGTGACGGACTCGCACCCGCCGATTTCCGTGACCGGCGCGGACAGCAGCGGCACATCACGCTGCAGCACCGCGAGCGTGCCATCGGTGACCGAGACGATCAGTCCCTTCGCACTGGCCTGGCCCGAGGCGTGCGGAATGGTCGACAGCACCGTGCCCGACCCGGCCGCGGCCACCACCGAACACGGCAGCGTCGCATCCAACCGCAGCGGCACATACGAAACCAGGGGCGCCTCGACGCTGGTACGGCCCGCCTGGGGCCAGTCGAGCGCGGCCTGATCCTGTTTCACCGGAAGCAACGGCGTCAACAGTGCCAGCACGAATCCGAGCAACCCGGAGACGAGGGCGATCAGGCGGTTTCGGGTGAACGCTGCAGAAGTTCGGTCCGGTCGCACGAGGCACCATGCTAGCTACCCGCATTGGTGAGGCTCGCCACCGAGATCACCGCCGCCGCCTATCGCAGCGGCCGGACGTCCCAGAGCCACACGTCGTCGACCTGTCGCGGCGCGACGCCGAGCAGTTGCGTCACGGTCGTGCGCAGCACCTCGGAGTTCTTGGTGGCGGGCAGGACCACCACGTCGGCCTCCCAGAAGCGCAGGTCGTCGAGTGCTTGTGCGCGGGTGTCGGCGTCGATGGGCGGTACCACCCCGGTGTCAAGGGCACCGACGAGCAGGGCGGTGGTCGGACGGAAATCGGGTCCGTAGATGCCCTTCTTGTTCGCGCCGGTCGGGCCGACGAAATAGCCCCCGGCGAGCGGGAAGTCGAAGTCGGCGTCGGCTTGCCAGCGCAATGCCTGCGCGTCGGGAGGACGCGGTGGCGGCACCATGACAACCGAGCCGCCGCTCACGTACTTCTTCACCGTCCCGTCGGCGAAGAACGCCGGAGTCGGTGCGCGCTCGATCACCGGAAGGACGGTTGGGATGAGCGGAGCCAAGGCCAAGCCGAGCGCCGGGAACCAGGCCAGCGGCCGCCAGTCGACCGGCGACTGCTTCCACCAGGTGACCGCCTGCTGGGTTGCCAACGCCAGCACCGCGCCGATGGCCGGAATCGCGGCCATGGTCAGCCGAGTCTCCAGCACGGTATTGAGCAGCGGGACCAATTCAGCCCAGCGCCACGGCAATTCGATCCCGGTCGACACCTTGCCGAACATGGCCGTCGCACCGAGTGACAGCACCCCGAAGACCACCATCACCGCGGTCGCCGCCCGGACCACCCGGTCGCGCCACAGCAGCGCCACCGTCACGAGCAGCAACAGCAGCAGTGGCCAGCCGAAATAGGCGTTCTGCTCGGTGTCGTTCATGGAAACGTACTGGCCGGGCGCGAACATCCCGCCGAGCGATTCGGCGGGGAACTGCACGATGGCCTTCAGGTCGTTGCCCATCGGCCCGTGGTCGATCGAGCGATAACTCTGCGGCCCGAAGAATTGCCACCACAGCGGAATTTCGGTGAGCATCAAGGTGATCCCCGCGGCCAATGCGATGGTCGGGGCGAGCGCACGCACTACTTGCCAGCCCGTGCGCGGTGTGTGCAGGCAGTACACGAGGCCGAAGAGTCCGAAGGCGAGTGCGAAGATCAGCAGCGGTTCCTCGCCGAGTGCGATCTGCAGCGCCACCAGGAAGCCGAGCGCGACGGCATCACGAACTCGCCTGCGTGGCTTGGTCGTCTCCGCACCCGACACACGTCGTGCGATGCGGATCAACAGCAGCGCGATGACCGGAAGCAGCGCGAGCAGCACGAAATTCGGGTGCGCATTCGCATGGGAGATCATCGCGGGTGCGAAACCGCAGAACAGTCCGCCGATCGCTGCGGCCAGCCGGGACTGCACCAATTCCCGGGACAACAGCCAGTACCAGGCGAAGGCGGTGGACGCGAGGCCGAGCGTGAGGACGAGCACGAAGGTGACGGTCGGTCCGAACAGCAGCGTGACCGGCGTCAACGGCACTCCGACCCCGAACATGGCCGTATTGGCCATCATGTTCACCCCGGCCGGGAAGTTCTGCAGATTGGTGCCCAGCGGATTCTCCAGATGCGCCACCGAATGTGCGGTGACCGCGAAGAACCACTCCCACATGGTCTGGTCCTGACCGCTTTTGATCAGATACCCGCTATGTGTGTTGCGCCACTGTCCGGACAGCACCGTGACGGCCAATGCGAGATAGCTCACCGAGGCGACCAGATCACTGCGATCGACCCGGATCCGTCTCCGCTTCGCGGTGCGCTGCTCGGGTCTGGCCCCGCCAGCCGGTGTCGATCCCTTGGTGACGACGCCTACTGCTGGTGGTGCTTCGACCTGCAAAACAAACTTCTCCCCGTTATTGGTCAGATCAGCGATCCACCGTAACCGAATACCCTGTGAACCGCCTCCCCGGCGCCTTCAGGCCGGACTCGAGTGCCGCGACGCCGCTGTTGGTGGCCGCCGTCAGTGCCCGGCTGGGTCAGCAGTTCCCCACGAGTTACCCATGTCCTCGCGAAACCATGCGTCGAGCGAGCACACCGGCCGCGCTGATGACCCGGGTGTGCGGTGTCAGCGATTGACGACGACCAAGGTGAAAGGCCCGATATCGGTGGTGGTGAAGTGCGGGTCCGCGAAGAGCTCCTTGGGGAAGCTGACGGTGTAGCGCTTCACATTTGGGTCGTTGGGGTAGACGTCCTTGGCCAGGCGCAGGGTGTAGGTGTCCCCGCTGCTGCGGAAGAGGAAGGCATCCGGTGCGCGCCACGGGGTCTTGCCGAGTGCGTCGACCAGGGCGGCGGAGGAGTTCAGCTTGCTCCACGACTCGATGGTGGCGGCGCGGCCCGCGAAATCGGCAAGCGGGTTCGCATAGTGCGAGGTGAGCGCCTGGAAGCCGTAGTACGGGTAGAAGGAAAGGAAGCTGGTGTCGGCGGTGAGCACCACCGAATCCGAGCGTGGACGGCCGGTCTGCGCGATCAGTGCCGCATCGATCTCGCGATAGTACGACGCCGCACCCGGTGCGCGCTTGTCGGCGCGTTCGCCGTTGCCGTCGGTATCTGTGTATGCCGTGGTGATCTCCGGCTTCAGCACCTGTGGAATGTCCTGGGTGAACGCGAGCGCACCGACGATGGCGACCACGACGACGGCGAACTTGAACCGCCCCGGCTCATCGAGTGCCTGATATGCCGCCCGCGCGCCTTCGACGAACCCGAATGCACCGGCCGCCGCAAGCAGCACTTCGAGCACGGGCGTCAAGCGGAACGAGAGCAGGGTGGTACCCGCCGCGGTTGCCGTCATCGACAGCAGACACCACAGATAGATGGCCACCACGCCGATCCCGAGCGCCTGCGCCCGCCGCGACGACGCCGCCCGCAACACCAACCACGCCGTCCCGAGCAGGAAGAACGCCCCCGAAAGCGAGAACTCCGCCATCGGCAACGGCAACTGTGCCCCGCCCTCGGGCAGATAGTGGAACGCCGTCCCCGAACTCGGCATCGTCCCACCGAGCATCTTCCATACGAACGGCAGCCATACGACCAGCGCCACCAAACCCGCGATCGCCGCGATGACAACCAGCCGAACCAGCGGCGGCACAGCGGCCCGCCACACCGAACCCGACCCGCCGTCGCCGGTACCACGTCGCGCTCGGTCCGCCGCCCGCTGTGCCCGCACCGCAAACCCCGCCGAGACAAGTCCCATCAGCCCGACCGCAAAGGCCGCTACCGCGAAATACAACGTGTAGAACGACGCGGCCATCCCGAGGAACAGCCCTGCGCCGATGACCGCGCCCCAGCCTCCGGCGGTTCCGATACCGCCCGCCGACGCGGCGGCGTCCCCTCCACCGCTGCCCGCTGCGACTCCGCCATCAGATGCAGCGGTGCCATTCGATGCGGT
>NZ_BDBY01000086.1 GCF_001613225.1 Nocardia pseudovaccinii NBRC 100343 | reverse complement strand
CCGACGTGCTGGCGTCACTTGATGCGGTGGCGTCACTCGGTGTGCCTTTGTCGCTCGATGCGGTGGCGCCACCTGACGCACCAGCGCCGCTCGATGCCACATCGCGAACGGCAGCGCTCGACAGCTCGAGCGGCCGGTACAACGCACCCCACGCCAGAATCAGCGCGGGCGGCAGCAGCAGCACGATGACCGCGCTGTACGCCTCCGGCGAGGCATAAGCCACCGTCACCGCGGTCGTCGCCGCGCTGACTCCGATCGCCCAGTCGGCGCGAATCAGCTTGGACCACAATACGAGTGCGATCACCGCGACCACCGCGAGCGAACCGATGGCGTACGGCTTGAACGCCTCCCAGCCGTCCATTCCGAGCACATTCGCCACTCGACCGCCGATCCAGAACCATCCGGCCGGATAGAACGGCGGCAGGTCGGCGTAGGTCATATCGTGCAGCGTCGCGCTATCGGTCAGCCGCGTCAGATATTCGGTGCGGAATTCCTGGTCCACCGAGACGCCGAAGAGGTACAGCTTGGTCGCCGCCAGCGGCATCCCCAATGTCACCGTGACGAACGTCGAAATCCCGACCCAGGACAGCACTTTCGCCACCCACGGCCACCGCCGCGCCCGCACCAGCCAGATCGCCGCCCCCAGCAGCACCGCCGCGCCGACCTGTCCGACCGTGGTCAACGACCTGGTCACATTGGACGAGTTGAACGCGGGCCACTGCACCATCGAAAACGCCACCAGCCCCACGACGGCAACGATCGCGGCCACCACGGCGGCCAGCAGCGCCTCGCCGACCCCGGAGCCGATGTGCCGGATCAGCAGCGACCCACGGCCGCGCTCCGGTGCGGAGTGCTCGGCGCGTTCTGCCGTGATTGTGCTCAACGGAGTGCTCCTTCGACAATGCGACGGCTCGAGGTCGGCTCCGAACTTGCCACGGCGCCCGGCCGCTCGCACGGGCAGGGTGCCGAATGCCGCATCGGCCGGTCCGGGCGAACCGCGACGATGGCATCCACCGAACTGGCACAGTGCCGTGCGCTGATGCCGGACTTGCTGGCACGTCGGCACCGAACTCGCCGGGCAGCCACGGAACCGCGTGTTGCTGATATAGACGAGCCGCACCTGTCCCGCGCAAACGAATGCGCGGCCGACAGGGTGCGGCTCGGGGAAATCAGATGGGCAGCTTGCGGAAGATCGGGCGCGGGATGTGGCGCAGGATCATCATCACGAAGCGGAAGGTGCCGGGTGCCCAGACGAGCTCCTTGCCCCGCTGCGACGCCGAAACCGCCAGTGCCGCAATATCTTCCTTGTTGACGGTGAGCGGAGCCTCTTTGACGTGCGCCGAGAACCTGGTCCGCACCATGCCCGGCCGGATCACCAGCACGCGCGGACCGTACGGCCGCAGCGCCTCGCCGAGCCCCAGGTAGAAGCCGTCGAGTCCAGCCTTGGTCGAGCCGTAGACGAAGTTCGAGCGACGCACCCGCTCACCGGCCACCGAGGACATGGCGATGATCCGCCCGAAGCCCTGCTTCTTCATCTTCTCGCCGACCAGCACACCGACGGAAACCGCGGCGGTGTAATTGATTCCGGCGACCTGCACGGCCTTGCGCTGGTTCTGCCACAGCTCTTCCGGATCGCCGTCCAGGGCGAACGCGACGATGGCGACATCCACGTCGCCGCCGTCCCAGGCCGCGTCGACAACCCTTGGATGGCTCTCGGTGTCGAGCGCGTCGAAGTCGATGACGTCGACCTGGGTCGCACCGGCCGACTTCAGCTCGGAGACGGCGTCCTCGCGCAGCGGATCACCGGGCAGTGCGGCCAGGATGATGCGCGCCGGACTCTTGCGCAGGTACTCGGCGCAGATCGCCAAGCCGATCTCCGAGGTACCGCCCAGCAGCAGGATGGTCTGCGGGTTGCCTACGGCATTAATCACTGGAGCTCCAGCCTTCTCGCCATATCGGACATGAAAACGCCTGTGGGATCGACACTTCGGCGGATCTTGATCCACTCGTCGATCCGCGGGTACATCTGGTGGAAGGTCTCCGCGGTGGTGCGCGAATCCTTCGCGGTGTACAGCCGCCCGCCGAACTCCATGACGCGGCGGTCCAGCTCGCTCACCAACTCGTTCAGACCCGGCTTGATCGGGAAGTCGACGCAGATGTTCCAGCCCGGCATCGGGAAGCTCAGCGGTGCGGGATTACCCGGTCCGAACAGCTTGAAAACGTTCAGTGCCGAGTAGTGCCCGGAGCCCTGGATATCGATGATGATCCGCTTGAACTCCTCGACCGCCTCGGTCGGCACCACGAACTGGTACTGCAGGAAGCCGTTGGAACCGTAGCCGCGGTTCCACTCCGCGATCATGTCGAGCGGGTGGTAGAACTGCGTCAGATTCTGCACCTTGCCGGTGTAATTGCCGCCCATGGCGTAGTACGCCTCACCGATGGCCTGGAGCGTGAGCTTGTTCATGGTCCAGTTCGGGAAGATATCGGGCACCGTCATCAGCTGCGGAGCGTCGAACTTCAGCGGCTTCTTGCGCAGGCGCTTGGGTAGTTCGTCGACCTTGGCGAGGCGGCCGCGGGTGATGGTGGCCCGGCCGAGCTTCGGCAGCGGGCTGATCACGTCGAACCACGCGCTCGAGTAGGTGTAGTTCGCCTCGCTGCCGTCGCTGTGCGCGGCGATGGTCTCGTCGAGCGTCGTGGTCTTCACGCCGTCGTTGAGGAAGTACGCCGTCTCGGTGGGCGCCATCTCGATGGTCGCGCGCAGGATGATGCCGGTGAGTCCGTTGCCGCCGACGGTCGCCCAGAACAGCTTGGCATTGCGCTTGGGCGTGATGTGCTGTACCTGCCCATCGGCGGTGAGCAGATCGATCGAGCGCACGTGGTTGCCGAAGCTGCCCTCGCTGTGATGGTTCTTACCGTGGATATCGGAGGCGATGGCGCCGCCGATCGTCACCTGACGGGTGCCGGGCAGCACCGGAACCCACAGCCCGAACGGCAGCGCGGCCTTCATGAGCTGGTCCAGGCTGACGCCGCCGTCCACATCGACGATCCGGGTGTCCCGGTCGATCCGGTGGATATTGTTCAGCGCCGTCATATCGACGACGAGGCCGCCCGCGTTCTGCGCGTGATCGCCATAGGAGCGGCCGAGCCCGCGCGCGATGATGCCGCGACGCAGGTGGGCCGGCTTGGAGTCGTTGTCCTCGGCGACCATGGCGACGGCCTTGGCGATCAGTTCGGGATCGCTCGTCGAGAGCACTTCGGAAGATGTTGGTGCGGTGCGACCCCACCCGGTCAATGCCTTGGTCCGCGTCGGCAGCGCGTAGGTGCCGTCGGCGACATTGCCGGAGTTACCGGTTGTGGTGGCGGTCGGAGCTTTCGTGGACATCGGCATAGAGGCTACATGCATGAGCCGATATGCGGTCGGCGTCGCCGTACTCCCCAGTATGTGAGGACCGACCGCGGTTGCGTCGCGCCGGACAAGTGTCCAATCGGTGCTCGGTCCGCGTGCCGTGGGGCACCGGCGCTACGCTCGTCGGCGTGCAAGCAGAATCCCAGCTGCCGCTCCCGGCCGAACTGCCGTTGGTCGACGAGCCGGCCGGAACCGATGTCGACCTCAAGACCCAGATCATCCGCTTCACCCTCACCGGTGGCCTCTCGGCCATCGTCGACTACGGGATCTACAGCTTCCTGCTGAACCTGATCGGCCTTCCGGTCAGCGTCGCCAAATCGATCAGCTTCATCGCGGGCACCACGACGGCCTACCTGATCAATCGCCGCTGGACCTTCCAGGCGCCCCCGAGCCGCGCCCGTTTCATCGCGGTGGTGATCCTCTACGCCGTCACCTTCGCCGTCCAGGTCGGCATCAACCAGGTGCTCTACGCCACCCTGCCCGGCGACTGGTGGCGCCAACCGCTGGCCTTCGTCATCGCCCAGGGCACCGCGACGGTCATCAACTTCGTCGTCCAACGCCTGGTCATCTTCAAACTCGGTGTCTGATTT
>NZ_BDBY01000085.1 GCF_001613225.1 Nocardia pseudovaccinii NBRC 100343 | reverse complement strand
GCTCCGTCTGGGTCAAGCACGCGGTCAGCGTGGAATAAGGGCGCTGACCTGTGCCTTCGCCCCGAAGTAATCGCCGCCCTTGGCGCGGATGTTGTCGGTGCCCCACTGTCGTTGCTCGCGCGCTGCGGGGACCAGATGCGGGATGTGTTTGCGGCAGTGGATGTAGGCCTCTTCCACATCGACCACCACCCAGTGCTGTGCGGCTCGTCCCTTGACGTTCTCGGGTAGTTCCGGGACGTTGTGGCGCAGCGCGGTGTCGTCCACGATCCGTGCCGAACCGTTGATGTGCAATCCGATCAGATCCTGTACGAAATCGATTAGCAGGATGCCTACGTGCGGGTTCTCCAGGATGTTGCCGAGGCTGGCGTGCACACCGTTGCCGCGGTATTCCGGGTAGGCAAGAGTGCGTTCGTCGATCACGTGCAGAAAGCCGGGCAGGCCAGCACGGAAGCTTGCGTCGCATTCGCCGTGTTCGTCCGCGGTGGCAATGAAGGCCATATCCATCCGGGCGATGAATTCGATCATCGCCGGGTTCAGCTGATCGAGTACTTGATCTTGGTAGAAGCGTTCGGCGCGGTCCTGCGTACCGTACCTGTCCTGTAGTTCGTGCTCACCGTCACTGCCACAACGTGTACCGGGCATCGCGCCCCCTCTGGTAGCTGGAATCCGGCACACCGCAACGGGTTCGACGCTGAGCCCGCGACTAAACCGAAATCCTGTCCATTTTAGTCTGGCAACACAGCAAAATCCATGTTGAGAATGCACTGAATCTATAGTTAGCGCACGGGTTTCCAGAAGATAGCTACAATCCGACCGGCCGGAACTTTTAGTGCCCGGCTGGTCGAATCGAGCACAACTCAGGCGGGGGTCAAAGTCACCGGAACGCCATTGAAGACCGCATTTCCGGAGGGCACATCCACCACCGAATCATCGGTCAGCACATTGGCGTTCACCCCGGCATGCGCGCGGGCCACCGTCTGCGTGCTGTCGGTATGCCCCCAGCCGTGCGGCAAGCTGACCACCCCGGGCATGATCGCCTCGGTCGGCTCCAGCGGTACCGTCAGCGTCCCCGCGGCGGACTTGACCACGGCGGTATCGCCGAGTCCCAACCGCGCCACATCCGCCGGATTGATATGCAGCGTACAGGTATTCGACCCGCTGACCAGCGTCGGGATATTGTGCATCCAACTGTTGTTGGATCGCAATTGACGCCGCCCGATCAGCACCACATCCGGCGCGGCATCGGCGAGCCGGGCCCGCATCCGCGCGACGTCGTCGAGCAGCGGCTGTGGCGCCAACTCAACCTGCTTGGACGCCGTCCGCAGCACGCCGGGCAGTCGCGGCCGCAGCGGTCCGAGATCGACACCGTGCGGATTGTCCAGCAGCACCTGCAGATTCAGCGCGCTGTATTGATCTCGGCGCTCCCGGGGCCCTTCGTGGTCACGCAGGCTACCGCCTCCGGGCCCGTCGCTCGCGCCGCCATTCCACTCGCCATACGGCCCGAGCCGCAGCATCAGGTCGATGCGCTGCTCGGTGCTGTTGGACCCGATGAGTTCGGGCCGTCGCTCCGGTATGCCCGCCTTGTGCAGCATGCCCGCGATGATCAGCTCGTCGACGCCGTTGAGCGCCTCCGGTCCGGCGGGCTGCCCGGTGAGTGCGGCCCCGAGCCTGGCCAGGATCTCCGACTCCGAAGGGCGATCGCCGAGCGGGACCAGCGGCCGCGAGTACCGCGCGTAATTGCGAACCGCGAACTGCAGCAACGCGAAGTCGTAATGCGGCGACTGCGTCGAGCGCGGCGGCGGCAGGATCACATCCGCATGCCGGGTGGTCTCGTTCAGGTACCGGTCCACACTGACCATGAAGTCCAATTGCGCGAACGCGGTATCCAACCGGACCCCGCTCGGCGCGGACAGCACCGGATTACCCGCGACGGTCACCAGCGCGCGCACCTGCCCCGCGCCCGGTGTCATGATCTCGTCGGCCAGGGTCGCCACCGGCAGTTCTCCCATTGCCTCGGGCAGCCCGCGTACCCGGCTGGCCCAGCGCCCGATGCGGAACGGCTTGGTGCGCGGGATACCGCCCGCCGCCGCATCGGCGAACATGGCGCCGCCGGGTGAATCGAGATTGCCGGTCAGCACGTTGATCACCTCGACCAACCACTGTGTCAGCG